>NZ_JBSGSG010000063.1:0-59076 GCF_053606765.1 Streptomyces sp. NPDC055189 | reverse complement strand
CGCCGGACGGGCTGGATACACAGCCCGTCCGGCGTTTGAGGACGAACTCGGCGAAGCCGGTGATGACGGTACGCACAAGGCACATGGCCCCCGCGCCAGCGGCCCGCGGCGCAGCCGCAATTAGATGCAGCCGGGAAGGGGCGGGATTGGGGAGAGATCTTGGGGCTAGCCGACCTCCCCTGGCCGCACGACCTCCGTGATGCCCCGCGCAGCCAAGTGCTCGGAGTCACCAGCCCTGCTGTCCAGCACGGTGGTAGGCCTAACCCCGTCCGCGACGAGGCGGGCGAACGCCTCGAACACCGCGCCCCCCGGCGCACACGCCGACCGCCCCGAGGTCGAGTCGTCGACCACCACGGCCGTGCCCCGCACCGCAGGCGCGTACTCCCTCCCCCGCCACTCCTTCGCGAGCCGCGCAAGCACCTCACCCCCGGGCTTGACCTGCCCGTCGTTGGTCAGCAGACCGAGGCTGTACTCAAGTTCGGGGAAGTCGGCGAGCCCCCGCGACACATCGTGGGAGCACCACCACGTCACCCCCCACACATCCGCACAGTCCAGCGCCGCCCCCACCGTCGCCTCGGTGAAGGACGCCGCATGCTCGGCGGGGATGAGAGGAGCGGGCGCGCCCACCTCCTGCAACCACACGGGCCGGTGCGGATCGTCCGCCCACGCCTTGGACAGCTCGATCATGTACGCCGCGTGCTGCGCGGTGGCGACCCCCTCACGCCCGTACCGCTGAGCCGTGCCGTTGAACACCCAGGAGTGCACGGCGGTCGCACCGCCGAGCCGCGCGGCCTGGGCCGGGGTGAAGGGCTGGTCGTCCTGGTACCAGGCGGCGTCGTACTCCGCATGGAGGTGCAGCTTGCCGGGCGCCCCCTCCTCGCACGCGGCGAGCACCCGCCGCAGCCACTCCCCCGCCTGCTCCTGTGTGATGCGGTCGGGATCGGGATGCGGCCCCGCCGAGAACTGATTGACCTCGTTGCCGATGGTCATGCCGATGAAGTTCGGCCGGTCGGCAAGAGCGGCGGCGAGCGTACGCAGGTACGCGACCTCCCCCTCCACCACGTCCGGGTCGGTGAAGATGTTCCGCCGGTGCCACGTCTGCGTCCACGCGGGCAGGAAGTCGAAGCTCGACAGGTGCCCCTGCAGTCCGTCGACGTTGACGTCGAGCCCGCGCTCGGCCGCGGCATCGGCGAGGGCGACGAGTTGCTCCACGGCGCGCGGCCGGATCAGGGTGCGGTTGGGCTGGAAGTACGGCCAGATCGGGAAGACCCGGATGTGGTCGAGGCCGAGCGCGGCGATCGCGTCGAGATCGGCGCGCACGGCGTCGATGTCGAAGTCGAGCCAGTGGTGGAACCACCCCTGGCTCGGCGTGTAGTTCGCGCCGAAGCGCGGAGCGCGAGTAGTACGAGACAGCGGCGCACGAGTGGTACGAGACATGCGAGTCCTGGTTCTTGGGGGGTGCGGGGCCCGCCGGGGGCCCGGTGTACCGGAGAGGAGAAGGCGGCTCAGCCCTTGACGGCCCCCTCGCCCACCCCGCGGAAGAAGTACCGCTGGAGGCAGCCGAAGAGCACGATCAGCGGAAGGACGGCGATGACCGTGCCCGCGGCGACGAGCCGTTCGTCGTTGGCGAAGGTTCCGTGCAGGTAGTTCAGGCCGATGGTCAGGGTGAACCTGTCCGGGTCGCTCAGCACGATCAGCGGCCACAGGAAGTCGTCCCAGGCGCCCATGAAGGCGAAGATCGCCACCACGGCGAGCGTGCCCTTGACCGCGGGCAGGGCGATCCGCAGGAAGCGCTGCCAGACGTTCGCGCCGTCGACGTACGCGGCTTCCTCGATCTCGTAGGGCAGGTTCAGGAAGGCGTTGCGCATCAGCAGGACGTTGAGCGCGGAGACACAGCCGGGCAGCAGCACACCGATGAGGGTGTTGTTCAGGCCCAGCTCCCGCATGGTCGTGAACTGGGCGATGATGATGCCCTCCACGGGCACCAGCATGGCCAGGATGAAGACGACGGTGGCCGCCTTGCGGCCCCGGTAGCGCAGGCGCGCGAGGGCGTAGCCGGCGAGGGTTGCGCCCACGCAGTTGGTCACCACGTTGGCGGCGGCCACCTTCAGGGAGTTGAGCGCGTAGTCCCAGACGGGGATGGTGTCGGCGACCCGCTCGTAGTTGTGGAAGGTCGGGCTGCTCGGCAGGAACTCGGGCGGCGAGCTGAAGATGTTCTCGTGCGGCCCCTTCAGGGATGTGGACAGCTGCCACAGGAAGGGACCGATCATCAACGCAAGTACGGCGAGCAGGAGTCCGTAGCGCAGGACGATCTCCCACACCGGCATCCGGCGGCCGTTCTCGTCGGTGATCCGCCCGCGCTTGCGGGCGCCCGCCTTCCGGACCTTCACCCGGCCCTTCTTCTCCGCCTTCTCCGCCTGCTCGGTCTCGCGCGTGTCCGTCACGGTGCTCACGCGTCCTCCTTCCGGTCCGCGCGCAGCACGAGCAGCATCAGCGCGACGGTGACGACGAAGACGACGACCGAGATGGCCGACGCGTACCCGACGCGGCCGGTCAGGCCGGTGCCGACGCGCTGCACCAGCATCACGAGCGTGGTGTCCTCGCCCGCGGGTCCGCCGTTGGGTCCGGCCATCAGATAGACCTCGGAGAACACCTTGAAGGCGGCGACCGAGGACAGCGCGGCGACCAGGACCATGGTGGAGCGCACGGCGGGCACCGTGACGGTGAAGAAGCGGCGTACGGAGCCCGCGCCGTCCACCGACGCCGCCTCGTGCAGCTCGCGCGGCACGTTGGCGAGCGCGGCCAGGTAAATGATCATGTAGTAGCCGAGGCCCTTCCAGACCGTGACGGTCATGGCACTCAGCAGAAGCAGCCACTGGTCGCTGAGGAAGCCGACCGAGCCGACCCCCACCGCCTCCAGTACCGCGTTGACCAGGCCCCGTTCATCCAGCATCCACACCCAGATCAGGCCCACCACCACGATGGACGCGACCACCGGCGTGTAGAAGGCGGACCGGAAGAAGGTGATGCCGGGGATGTGCTTCTGGACGAGCATCGCGAGCAGCAGCGGCAGCAGCACGAGCGCGGGGACGACCCCCACGATGTACAGCGTCGAGTTGCGGAGCCCGATCCAGAACATGTCGTCGTGCAGCAGCTCGCGGAAGTTGTCCAGGCCGACGTACTCCCCCGGCATCAGGGTCCGCTTGTCGGTGAAGGAGTTGATGAGCGTGCTGACGAACGGATAGAGGATGAAGATGCCGACGATCAGCAGCCCGGGGGCCGCGAACAGCCATGGGCTGGACGGCAGTTGCCGCCTGATGCGCTTGCGTGGACCGTCGGCGGCGCTACGGGGAGCGGTGGCGGCACTGGAGGTTTTCATGGTGGTGGTCCCGTGTCGTCTTCTCAGCTCTGCTGGAGCAGCCGGTCGCAGTTCTTGACAGCGTTGTCAAGCGCTTCCTTCGGACTCTCCTTGCCCTGCAGGGCCTTGCCCACGCTGTTGCGCAGCTCGATCTTCATCTGCTCGCTGAACAGCACGGGCGTGTAATTCACCGCGGTCTTGATGGACTTGGCGGCGGCGATGCGCACGCGCGTGTCGTCCGTCCCGTCCTCCTTGGTGAAGTACGGGTCGTCGAGCGAGCCCTCCGTGCTGGGGAAGATCGCGACCTTCTTGGCGAAGGACATCTGGTGCTGGGCGTCGGTCACGTAGTGGGCGAAGGCCACGGCCGCGGGCGTCTGCTTGGTCCGGGCGTTCACCATCACCCCCATCACGTACATGTTGTCCTTGCCGGTGTTCGTGATCTGCGGGGTGATCCCGATGTTCTTGTAGAGGGAGGGAGCCTCCTTCTTGAACTTGCCGAGGTCCAGGGCGCTTCCGGGGTTCATGGCGACGGCCTCGGTGAGGAACTTCTTGCCCGTCGACTCGGGGGTCGCGTTCAGCGCCTGCCCGTCGAGCGCCTTGGCGTCGTACAACTCCTTGTACTTCTTCAGGAGTTCGACACCCTTGGCGCCGTTGAAGGTGAACTTGGTCCCCTCCTTGTCCATCAGGGGAACGCCGTAGCGGCCGAAGTCCTCGATGGTGGGGATGTTGGCGAGCGTGGCGGTCTTGCCCTTGCTCTTCTTCGACAACTGCAGCGCGTCGTCGAAGAGTTCGTCGTACGTCTTCGGGGGCTTGTCCGCGTCGAGCCCCGCGTCCTTGAAGATCCGCTTGTTGTAGAAGAGCGGGCCGGTGTTCAGGTACCAGGGGAAGGCGTACGTGCCCTCCGTGCCCGGTATCTGGTGGCTCTTCCACGCCCCCGGCAGGTACTCCTTCTCGTACTTGCCCGCGGCCTTGTCGAGGTCCAGGGCGAGTCCGGCCTTGGCGAGCGGGGCCACCAGGTCGGGCGAGACGTTCACGACGTCGGGGAGGGTGCCCGCCGCGGCGTCGGCGCTGATCTTGTCGGCGTAGCCCTCACCGGGCTGGTCGACCCAGTGCACCTTCGTGCCCGGGTACTTCTTCTCGAAGCCGTCGACGACGCCCTCGAAGTACGGCTTGAAGTTCGCCTTCAGGTTCCAGGTCTGGAAGGTGATCTCACCCTCGATCTTGCCCGAAGCGTCCGTCGAACCGCCGCCGTCACCTCCGCCTCCGCAGGCGCTCAGCGGCAGGAGCACGGCGATGGCGGCGGCAGCGGCGGCTGCCCTTCTGGGGATGCGGGGGTGTTGGGAGATGCGCACGGTGAAACGGCTCCTTTGCTCGGCCCAGCGTGAGGCTGACCTTGCATGGAGCCCCGGTAAAAAGTCAATGGATTCGTTGAATAATCCTTGCCGGATCCCGCTCAGGCCCATCAACTATGCAGGTCAGAGAGGTGTGTTCAACTCCTTGCGGGGATCGACTAATGCGCTTTAGAGTGTGCTGGCTCAAGCGCATTAGTTGGAGCGCCACAGGAAAGGGGCAACACCGGTGCAAGGCAAGCGGTCCCCGGCACGCCGGCCGACCATGAAGGACATCGCGCGCCGCGCCGGAGTCTCCGAGAGCGCCGTGTCCTTCGCGCTCAACGACCGGCCGGGCGTCTCCGACATCACCCGCGACCGCGTGCGCAGGGTCGCCGAGCAGCTGGGCTGGCACCCGAGCACGGCGGCGCGCGCGCTGTCCGGTGAGGGCGCGGCGACGGTGGGGCTCGTGGTGGCGAGGCCCGCCGGGACGCTGGGCGTCGACTCGTTCTTCCTCCAGCTGATCTCGGGCATCCAGGAGGTCCTGGCGGAGCGTCAGCTGGGCCTGCTCTTCCAGGTGGCCGAGGACGTGACCGCCGAGTGCGCCGTCTACCAGCGGTGGTGGGCCGAGCGCCGGGTGGACGGCGTCCTGGTCGTGGACCCGCGCACGGACGACCCCCGTCCCGCGCTCCTCGACGAGCTGGGGCTGCCCGCCGTGGTCACGGGCGGGGTGCCGGACCCGGACGCGCACCACCCCGGCCTCTCCACCGTCTGGGCGGACGACGCGGGCGCGATGGCGGCGATCGTGGACCACCTCTACGCCCTCGGCCACCGCCGCATCGTGCACATCGCGGGCCTGCCCGGACTCGCCCACACCGAGCGGCGCATCCGCACGCTGCGCGCCGAGGCCGAGCGGCGCGGCCTGTCCGAGGTGCGCTCGGTGACCACGGACTATTCGGACGCGGAGGGCGCGGCGGTGACCCGGCGCATGCTCTCCGCCGCGTCACCGCCGACGGCTCTCGTCTACGACAACGACGTGATGGCGGTCGCCGGGGTCGCCGCCGCGGCTTCGCTGGGATTCGGCGTGCCGGGAGACGTATCGGTGATCGCCTGGGAGGACTCGGCGCTGTGCCGGATGGTGCACCCGTGGCTGACGGCGCTGTCGCGCGACACGATGTCCTTCGGCCGGACGGCGGCGCGCGAACTCCTGTCGCTCCTGGACGACGGCCCCGCGGGCACGGTCCAAGTACCGCTGCCCACGCTCATCGAGCGCGAGAGCACGGGGCGGGTGGCCGGGGGCTGAGCGGCCCCGACCGGCCCGGAGGCAGGTCTGGTCGTACCCGGCCGTTACGGTGCCGGTATGGCAGACGTATACGAACTCATCGTCGCGCTGGACCTGCGTGACGATCTCTCCGAGGGTGAGGTCGCCGAGCTGCGATGGCATCTCGGCCTCGGCCCCCGGCCGGTGACGCTGACGGTGGTGCGCGAGTTCCCTGTCGTGGTGGAGGACGACTCGGGAGAGCTCGTCACGGAGGACGACCCCGTGCCGCTCCTGGGCTGCCATGACACGGCCCTCAAGGTGGACGGAGTGCTCACCTCCGTGCTGCTCCCGCGCGAGGGCGGCTGGGCGCTGACGGCCCGGCAGGAGATCCACCCGGACGATTTCGACCGCGTGGGGGAACTGCTCGCCTGGCTCGCGACCAAGACCGCGGGCCACCACGAGCGGTTCGACGGGGCCGTCCGCGTCGGCTGGATCAGGTTCTACGAGGTGGACCAGCCCACACCTCTGGTGGTGCGCGACAGCGGGGTCGACTGGCCTTCGTAGGCGCCGGTCAGGCCTTGTCGTACCAGGAGAAGGCCGCGATCCGCCAGCCGTCCGGGGTGCGGACGAACTGGATGGTCTTGGTGCCGCCGCCCTCGAAGGGCTCACCGTCCAAAGTCCCGGATTTGCGGTACTCACCGAACCGCGAGGCGATGTCGCCCTCGATCTCGGTCCGTTCGGAGATCTCCCACTCGGAGAACTCCGTCAACCGGCCCTCGGAAAGCAGCCGTTGGCGGGGCTCGATGAACTCGTCCACCGTATAGACCGTGAACTGCGGCCCGGTCAGGACGATCACCCCGCCGGGGATGACGAGCCGCCGGATACGGCCCACGTCGGCGGTCTTGCCGCCCACGTTGTCGAAGGCGCCGAAGAACTCGGCGGTGACGGCGTCGATTTCGTTCTTGGACATGGCCGCGACGTTAACACCGCTGCTGACGGTACGACTTCGAAGGGGGCCGCGCTCGTGGTCCCGAGCCCGGCCCCCGCGAAAAGACTCCTACACCCGCGATCGGTACAGGCCGAACTCCGCCAGACGCACCACCCCGCGCGACCCCGTCACCCGCACCCGCCACTCCCGTGCTCGAAGCGGGGTGGCCAGCGTCAGGACACGACTCGCTCCCACCGTGTCCACTTCCGTCACGAGGGACCACCCGGACCCGCCGGACACCCGCGCCTCGATCACCGCGTGCTCCAGCTGCTGGCCGCTCCGGATGTCCTCGCCGAGCCGGATACGGTCGACCTCGCGAGTCTTGCCCAGGTCGACCGTGAGAGTCCCGCGAGAGGGCGCGGGGCAGGCCCACGCCGTGTCCGGGTCGCCGTCGACCGCGTACGACGGGCGGCGGCCGTCGCCGCGGGCCCGCGCACCCCGCGCCAGGTCCTCGGGCAGTTCCCGCCCGATCCGCTCCCGGAACTCCCGCAGCCGCGCGACGTCCGCCGCCGGGAGAAGTCCCTGCTTGTCCGGCGGGATGTTCAGGAGCAGCACGGAGTTCCGGCCCACCGAGCGGAACCAGATGTCCGTCAACTGCTCGACGGACTTGGGCTGTTCGTCCTCGTGGTAGAACCAGCCGGGCCTGATCGATACGTCGCACTCCGCCGGCCACCACTGCACGTACTGGGCAACGGACCTCGCCTCGGCAAGCGCATCGCGGCTGCCCTGGTCGGGCGCGTCGTACTTCAGGGCGTAGTCGATGCTGCCGTTCCCCGAGTCCTTGACGGGGACGACGCTCCACTCGTCCTCGCGCGCGAGCCCGCCCTCGTTGCCGACCCACCGGACGTCGGGACCGCGCACGGCGACCGTCGCGTCCGGCGCCAGCGCGCGGATGACCGCGTACCAGCTGTCCCAGTCGTACGTCTCCACCTTCTCCGGCGGGATGCGCCCCTGGGCCCCGTCGAACCACACCTCGTCGACGGGCCCGTACTCGGTGAGCACCTCGTAGAGCTGGTTGAGCATGTGGGCGCCGTAGTCGGTCGCGTCGAGCGTGAACGACCGCGCGGCTGCGGCATCCGCCCGGTCGTCGCCCTCCACCGGCGTGGGGACGGTCCGCGGCGAGCGCGCGCTGCCGTTGGCGTAGACGCCGTGCAGGTACTGGTTCTCGTCGGCGGGCGAGATGTAGACGCCCACCTTGATGCCGTGGCGGCGCAGCGAGTCGGCGAACGAGCGCAGTACGTCGCCCTTGCCGCCCTGCCAACTGCTGCTGATCACGCTGTGCTTGGTGTAGCGCGAGGGGTAGAGCACGAAGCCGTCGTGGTGCTTGACGGTGAGGATGGCGAGCTTGAAGCCGCCGTCGCGCAGGGCTCGCGCCCACTGGTCGGTGTCGAGTCCTGACGGCTGGAAAACGTCGGGGTCCTCGTCTCCCGTTCCCCATTCGAGGCCGGTGAAGGTGTTGACGCCGAAGTGCAGGAACGCGGTCCGCTCAAGGCGCTGCCAGGCGATCTGCCGTTCTGTGGGCCGTACTTGCCTGGCCTTGGCGACGACCTGGTCCGCCGAGTCCTCGGGGCCGATCGGGATGCGGTAGGGCGGTTCCGAGGCGGCGGAGGCGGCCGTGCCCGCGGGGGCGGGTGCCGCGAGCGCGAGGGAACTGCTCGACGCGGCGACCGCCGTGGTGACGGCGGCGGTCACGAAGAGGCGTCTGCTGACAGTCATGGGTGTGCGGGTCTCCCTGTCGGATCTCGGGGGCGGATCTCTGGGGGCGGATCTCGGGGCGATGGAATCAGCGGGGCCGTGCGGCCAGTCAGACGGTGGTCAACGTCCAGCTCGCCGGGGGCTTTTGATCCGCCGGGTACTGCTGGAGGCGCCCGTCTTCGGTGACGTACACGCACATCTGGGTGATCGCGTTCGTCAGCCGGTAGCCGTCATCCGCTTTCAGCAGCTGCCACCGCTGCAGGGTGTTCGCCGCGTCGCATGCTTCCTGCGTGACCGAACTGCCGGGCTCCAGCGGCACGTTGAGCGTGATCTTTCCGCTCCGGGTCTCCAGGCAGGTGCCGTCCTTCGCCGACTTCAGCGTGACGTAGCCGTCGGCGGTGCGCTTGATCTCGTACGCGGCGGGCTTCGCCTGCCCCTTGGTGTCCCGCAGGGTGTACGTCCCGTCGGCGACCGGCGACTTCGTGAGGTCCCGCCAACCCGGCGCGTGTCCGACCGAATCGGCGCGCGCGGTGAAGTCGGCGTACGTCGGGTCCGGCCGCGCGGACCCCCAGGTGACCTGGGCGACATGGCTGAGCGGCATCGCCATGGAGGCCGCGACCTCGTTCTCGGTCTCGCCCTTGCCGTTGTCCGGCCACAGGCTGATCTTCGCGCCGGTGATGCCGTCCCGCGACGCGAGCGTCTCGCCCTCGAACTGCCGCGGGTCCCACGCCTTGTCGTACAGCGCCTTGGTGTCGGTGTGGAAGCCGCCGCGTACGAGGTAGAGGGAGTAGGCGGCGTTCTGCAACGGGTAGCCCCGCGCGATGAGTTCGCTGGGCTTGGTCTGCACGTCGAGCCAGTGCTCCACGCTCGTCCCCGCCGCGACCGGCACCGTGTTCGCGCCGGTCAGGCCGTCGTTCCAGATGCGCAGCTGCTTGCCCTTGCCCGTCGCGTACGCGTGCACGCGGTTGATGAAGTCGACGAAGGCGTCCTGCGGGGTGGCCTTCTCGCCGTACTTCTTCTGCGCGTATTCGAGGATGTGGGGGTACTTGGCGAAGTCGGAGCCGAGCATGTACTCGTCGGCGCCCATGTGCCAGGACTTCGCGGGAAAGACTTCGGCGTACTCGTCGATGAGGCTCGTGTAGTACGCGAAGGCCTCGTCCTTGGTGACGTCGAGGCGGGAGGGCTGCGGCTTGCCGTCGGAGTCGGTGAGCTGGAGGTCGGTGCGCTTCTCCAGCCAGGGGTCCATGTGGCCGGGCGAGTTGATCTCCGGGATGATCGTGACGTGGTACTTCTCGCCGAGTGCGACCAGGCGGCGTATCTCGCTCTTGGTGTAGTAGCCCCAGCTGTTGGCCCCGGGGTGCTTGTCGCTCTTCACCTTGAGTTCGAGGAGCAGCTGGTTCTGCTTGTTGTACGCCATGTCGCGTACGAGGTTCTCCAGCCAGGGCGTCGAGACGTGGATGTAGCAGGCGCAGACACCGACCCCGCGCTCCTTGTACCCGGGCACGTCGACCGTGCGTCCGGCCGGGACGCGGTCGCCCCGGGCGAGGAGCTGGAGCAGGGTGCGGCTGCCGTAGAAGGCGCCCGTTTCGGTCGCGCCGGTGATCTCCAGGCGTTTGCCCGCGCGGAGGTCGTATCCCTCGGCGCCGAGTGTCCTGCGCGCGGGGGCGACGTCGATCACGATGTCGCCGTCGCGCGGGGAGCCGCCGGTGACCGGCACCCGGCCCTCGCCCGCGGCGCGCAGATCGTCGGCGAGGGTGCGGGCGACCTCGCGGGCCGCCTTGCCGTGCGCGACGAGCCGGGCGCCGGGGCCGAAGGCGTAGCTGCCCTTGGCCGGTGTCCAGTCGGCGAGCGCGGGGACGGTGCGGGGCGGGTCCGCGGCGGGCTGCGGG
This sequence comes from Streptomyces sp. NPDC055189, assembly GCF_053606765.1. Taxonomy (NCBI): domain Bacteria; kingdom Bacillati; phylum Actinomycetota; class Actinomycetes; order Kitasatosporales; family Streptomycetaceae; genus Streptomyces; species Streptomyces sp. NPDC055189. The sequence goes on along the minus strand of NZ_JBSGSG010000063.1, from coordinate 48,557 downwards.
GCCCCGGCGGCCCGAGCGGCCGGGACCGGCGCCGCGAGCAGCAGCAGGGCCACCGCGGCGCCGCTCAGCCGACGGAGTCGCCCTGGCCGCGCACGGGGCGCGAGCATCATGCGCATGTCAGTCATGACATCCGATGATTCAAGCGCCCCATGTGGGTGTCAATGTATTGTCCGCGACGGGGACTTGGACATTTGCACTGTCCTGTATCGACCCATCGGATGAATCTCAGCGTATGAAGCTCCGACGATGCATCTCAGCCCGGCCAGGTGCCCGTCAACCGGCGGGTGGCGACAGCGCCCCCGCGGTCGACGGCCGCCTTGACCACGGCGAAGATCGCGCCCTGCAGGGTGGCCGCCAGCAGGATCTCGCCCCAGCTGCGGTCCTCGTCGGTGGCGTCGGGCGCGTCCTCGTCGTGCCCGGCCACCTTCCACGCCTGCTTGAACAACCCGCCGGCGGCGACACCGGCGAGTGCGCCGAGTGCCATGCCGACCGGCTTGTACGCGATCTTCGACGCCTTCACAGCGCGCTCCCGTGCTTCCGCTTGCGCCGCACCAGGACGTACACGGCCGCCAGCGCCGCGCCTGAGGCGATGAAGGCGGTACGGCGGTTGCGGACCTGCTCGGGTGCCTTGTCCTGCCACACCTCCGTGGCCTGCCCCGCCGCGGCCTTCACCTGCCCGGTGGCAGCCGCCGCCTTGTCCTTGACCTGGTCGGGCACCTTGTCCTGGAGCACATGGGCGGCCTCGGTGGCCTTGGCCACCGCCTGCCCGCTCAGCTCCGCGGCCTTCGTGGCCGTCTGGCCCTTGATCGCGACGGCCTTCTCCTGCGCGCGCGCCTTGACGTCGGCCTTGGCCGCCAGCGCCTCGACCGTCTCGCCCAGGTCCTGGCGGGTCTGCTCGACCTTGGCCCGCAGCTCCCCGGAACCGGCAGTGTGCTTGTCGTGGGACTCGGTCATCGCTGTGCACTCTCCTTGATCTCTGCGACATCGGCCTTCACGCCGCCGATGGCCTGTTCGGGGATCGGCGGAGCGGCCCGGCCGACTTCCTTCTTGCCGGTCATCGCCAGGACCGCGGCGATCAGACCGAGGACGGCGGTGACGATCAGCGCCGCGGCCCACACCGGGAGCGGCACCGCAAGGGCCGCGATCGCGGTGGCGACGAGGGCCTGCAGGGTCAGGAAGCCGACGAGACCGGCCCCTCCGAACAACCCGCTGCCCTTGCCGTAGCGCCTGGTCTTCTCCTTCATCTCGGCTTGCGCCAGCCGCATCTCGCCGCGCACCAGCTCCGTCAGCTGCTGTGACGCGCGCTGTACGAGGTCGCCCACCGGCTCACTGCCGGTGGCACTCTGTCCGCTGCCGGCACGGCCGGTGGTGTGCGCATCTGTCTGGGCCATCGTCATCAACCTCCTGTCTGTTCGCGGCCGGGTACCCCGATCTCCGCGATCGGCACATGGCAGGGGGCCGCGATCACTCCGGACGGCGTCACTCCTCCATGCGCCGGTGGTCCTCCTCGTCCCACGCGCGCGTGTCGCGGGGCGGTACGTAGGGCTCCTCCTCGGGGGGAAGACCACCGGCGATGGCCCGCTGCCGGGACAGCTCCGCGTCGAACTCCAGGCCGAGCAGGATCGCGATGTTGCTGAGCCACAGCCACACGAGGAAAATGATCACTCCGGCCAGCGCGCCGTAGGTCTTGTTGTAGGAGCCGAAGTTGCTCACGTAGAAGGCGAATCCGCCCGAGGCGACCAGCCAGACCACCAGGGCGATCACGCTGCCGGGGCTGACCCACCGGAAACCGCGGCCCTTCACGTTCGGTGTCGCCCAGAACAGCAGCGCGACCATGAAGGTCACCAGGGCGACGAGTACCGGCCACTTCGCGATCGACCACACGGTCAGCGCCGCGTCACCGAACCCGAGCGCCGAACCCACGGTGTGGGCGAGGCCGCCGGTGAACACCACGATGAGCGCACTGACGACCGCAAGGATCAGCAGCACCACCGTCACGCCCACCCGCACGGGAAGCACCTTCCACACGGGCCGCCCCTCGGGCATGTCGTACACGGCGTTGGCGGTGCGGATGAACGCCCCCACGTACCCGGAGGACGCCCAGACCGCCAGGACGATGCCGACCACCGCCATGAGGGAGCCGAAGCCGCCCTGGCCGCGCAACTGCTCCACGGCGTCGCTGATGATGTCCCTCGCCGACCCCGGCGCGAGCTTCTCGAGGTTCTCCAGGAGCCAGTCGATGGCCGACTCCCCCACGACTCCGAGGAGGGAGACAAGCACCAAGATGGTCGGGAACAGCGAGAGGACCCCGTAGTAGGTCAGCGCCGCGGCCCGGTCGGCCAGCTCGTCGTCCTGGAACTCGCGCACCACGCCGGTGACGACCGCGCGCCAGGACCGCTTCGACAACTGTGTGGGTTCGACCAGTGCGCGATCCGCGCTGTTCTCGGCATCCGATGTTCCGCTCATACGTTCCGGAGTAACCCGCATTCGCCCGGCCATGCACGCGGCCCGTTGCGGGACCCGCACACGCCGCGTGCCCCCTGCCGGGGTCAGAAGTCCTGAAACCGGCAGGGGGCACGCGGCGAAGCGGAGGGATCAGTCGATACCGGGGAGGATGTGCGGCTCCGCGAGGTCGTCCTCGTAGCCGGCGAGACGGATCGGGGCCGCTTTGGCCCACGAGTCCAGGTTGCTGAGCTTGCGTGGCCTGCCGGCCCGCTCGCCGCCGCGTTTCGCCGGTCGCTTTTCCTGCTTCGTCAGATCAGGTGTCACCGCGCACTCCTCTGTGTCGCGTAACGGAAGGACAAGGGCAGTCCGGTCGCGGTGGCGCCGTCATTCGGGCGGGATCGCGGCCACGGTTGCAAGCCTGTCCCAGGGCGGCAGAGGGGTGCTTGTGGTCCCCTGGAGGCCGTCCGTTGGCATCAGATTAACCAAATGAGCGGGCTCGCGCTCTATAGGTTCGGCCGAAGAGGTGGATTTAAGACACTTCGTGACGGTGTGGGGGTGGCCTTCGGGCCGGGAACTTCCCAAAGTGTTGACCCCATAGGCCTTTCCGTATCTCCATGGGACCGTACGTGGATGACTTCTGCGCAGGCCCGGGAGGGCGCGGTGGCACTGGTGACCGGTGCATCGCGGGGCATCGGGCTCGCCGTCGCGCGGGCCCTCGCGGCGTCCGGACATCGCCTTGTGGTGACCGCCCGCGAACCGGACGCCCTGAAGGCGGCGGTGGCCGCACTGCGCGCCGAGGGGGCACAGGCCGTCGGATGCGCGGGCGGCGTGGCCGATTCCGGTCGGGTGGAGGCCTGCGTGGCCCTCGCGATGCGCGAGTTCGGACGGCTCGACGTCCTGGTGAACAACGCCGCGACGAACGCCCCTTACGGCCCGCTGATGGACGTCGATCTCACCCGGTGGCGCAACGCCTTCACCGTGAACGTCGAGGCCGCGCTGCACCTGACGCAGCTCGCCTGGCGCGCCTGGATGGGCGAGCGGGGAGGCGCGGTGGTGAACATCTGCACCGAGGGCGCGTCCCATGTGGGCCCGAACGTGGGTGCGTACGGCACAAGCAAGGCGGCGCTCCTGCACCTGACGGCCCAACTCGCGGGCGAACTGGCGCCCTCGGTACGGGTCAACTCCGTGTCGCCCGGGCTCATCCGCACCGAGATGGCCCGCTTCGTGTGGGACGGCGCCGAGGAACAGCTCGCGGCGAGCCTGCCGCTGGGCCGCGTCGGCGAGCCGGAGGACGTGGCGCGGGCCGTGACATGGCTGGTCTCCGATGCGGCCGAATGGGTGACCGGCGCGGATGTCCTGGTGGACGGCGGGACCAGAGTGCGGGCAGCCGCCGGTACGACCGCCCCGTACGCCGTGCACGAGCGGCTGCGCGCGGCGGCGACGGGCGAGGCCTGACACGGCGGACGGCCGGTCACGGTCAGCGACGGGAAACGGCCCGACGCTGACCGCCTGCTACCACTTGCCGGGTGCGTAGTCCTTGAGGAAGACGCCGAACACGTCTTCGCCCGCCTCGCCGCGCACGACCGGGTCGTAGACCCGCGCGGCGCCGTCGATCAGGTCCAGCGGGGCGTGGAAGCCCTCGTCGGCCAGGCGCAGCTTGTCGTAGTGCGGGCGCTCGTCGGTGATCCAGCCGGTGTCGATCGACGTCATGAGGATGCCGTCGGTCTGGAACATCTCCTGGGCGCTGGTCCGCGTCACCATGTTCATCGCGGCCTTCGCGGCGTTCGTGTTCGGGTGTCCCGCGCCCTTGTAGCCGCGGCCGAAGACGCCCTCCATCGCCGAGACGTTGACGACGTAGGAGCGGCCGCTCGACGCCTTCTTCGCGGCGTCGGACATCGCCGGGCGCAGCGCGCTGATCAGGATGAACGGCGAGGTGTAGTTGCACAGCTGGGTCTCGAGGAGCTCCACCGGGGAGATCTGCTCGATGGTCTGCACCCAGGTGTTGCTCTCGACGACGTCCGGGACCAGGCCGCCCGCGTCGATGGCGGTGCCGTCCAGGTGCCGGGCGACGCTGGCATTGCCCGCGACGAGGGCGAGGTCGGCGACCTGCTGCGCGTCCAGGCCACTGGTGCCCACGGGCAGCGCGGCCAGGCCGTCGACCGCTCCGGAGTTGAAGGCGCCGATGACGGAGTGGGCGGGCAGCTCCCCCGCGGGCAGCGGCGCGCCCTCGCCGTCGACCAGGGCGGCGTACGCGGAGGGCAGGCGGCGCACGGTCTGCGTGGCGTTGTTGATCAGGACGTCGAGCGGTCCGGCGGCGGCGACCCGCTCGGCGAGCGCGACGGCCTGGGCCGGGTCGCGCAGGTCGATGCCGACGACCTCCAGACGGTGCAGCCACTCCGCCGAGTCGTCCATCGCCTTGAAGCGGCGGATGGCGTCCTTGGGGAACCGCGTCGTGATGGTGGTGTGGGCGCCGTCACGCAGGAGGCGCAGCGCGATGTACATGCCGATCTTGGCACGGCCGCCGGTGAGCAGGGCGCGCTTGCCGGTGAGGTCGGTGCGGGCGTCGCGCTTGGACCGGTTCAGGCGGGCGCAGTCCTGACACAGCTGGTGGTAGAAGTAGTCGACTTCCACGAACCGGGTCTTGCAGGTGTAGCAGGAGCGCGGGCGCTGGAGTATCCCCGCGATCCGGCCCTCCTCGGTCTGCGAGGAGGGCAGCAGGCCCTCGGTCTCGTCGTCGATCCGCTCGGCGGAGCCGGTGGCGGTGGCCTCGGTGACGGCCTTGTCGTGCGCGGTCTTGGCGGCCCGGCGATCCTGGCGGCGGCGCTGCTTCACGGTCCGGTAGATCCCGGCCGTGGCGCGGCGCACCGTGATCGCGTCGGGGTGGTCGACGTCCAGCTTGTCGAGCTCGTCGAGCACGCTGAGACAGACGGCGAGCCGGTCGGGGTCGATGCCGGGGCCGAAATCGACGGCCTCTCGGTCCGGACCGGCAGCCCCCGGGCTGTCCTCTGTCACCGTCATCGCCGCTGTCCTCGCGTCACTCATGCCGCGGCTCGTCTGAGTGACCGCGGAAGCTCCAAAGAAGAGAACTTTACGTAGCGACCGGCCCCACTATCAAACTCGGGCGCTCTACGCACGCTTCGACGAGCCCCGCGAGCTCCTCCCGCACACTGCGCGCGAGAACATCCAGGTCGGGCACGGCGGCCGCGTCCGCGACCAGACCGAAGTGCACCCGGCCCCGGTAGGTCGACACCGCGACGGCAAGCGCCTGCCCCCGGGCAAGGGGCGCGAAGGGGTACACCGCGGCGAGCGGGCAGCCGCCGAGTTTCAGGCCCAGGCTGGGCAGCGGGACGCTGGTGACCAGGATGTCGAAGAGCAGCCGGGCGGCCTGTGCGACGACGGGACCGCCGATGCGGTGGCCGAGCGGCGGCACGTGATCGGCGAGCAGGGCGACCGCGCCGGCGCCGCGGTGGGGTCCCGCGTCCTTGTTGCGGTCCATGGCGGCCCGCACCGTCCGCAGCCGTGCGACCGGGTCCGGCTCTCCAACGGGCAGCCGCACCAGATATCCGGAGAGCCGGTTGCCCTGCGGCTGTGCGCCGCGCGGCCTGCGCCGGGAGACCGGGACCAGGGCGCGCGGCTCCACGCCCTCGCTGCCGTCACCGCGCTCGTCGAGCCAGCGGCGCAGGGCTCCGGCGACCACGGCGATCAGTACGTCGTTGACGGTGCCGCCCACGGTCTTGCGCACGCGGTGCACGTCGTCCAGGTCGAGCAGCACGCCCGCGGTGCGCCGGGTGCCGGTGGCCTCGGACGTGAGGGCGGCCGACGACCGAACGCCCAGGGTCGCGCGGGCCACGGACGAGCCGATGTCCAGGGCCTGCCCCACGTCGGTGACGGTGTCGCGGACCAGACCCGGCAGCTTGCGCGGGTCCGGCAGCCACGACCAGCGGGAGGCCTCGGGCGCCGCGGGCTCCGGGCGCGCGGCGGGCAGGTCCACGGGGTCCATGACCGCGGCGGCGAGCATCAGGGCGCGAAGTCCGTCCGCGAGGGCGTGGTGGAACTTGAAGAGCACGGCGAAGGTGGTCCCGTCGTCCCCCGGCAGCACGTGCGCCTCCCACGGCGGCCTGCCTCGCTCCAGGGGCCGCTGCATGAGCGCGCCCGCCACGGCGTGGAAGTCCCCGGTGGGCTCGGCGAGCCGGACGTGGTCCAGCGGGTCGAAGGCGGGCGCGGGCGCCCGGACGGCCGCGCCGACCGGCAGCAGGATCGACCGGATCCGCAGCCGCAGTCCTGGCACGCCGGCCGCGCGGGAGGCGAGAAGCCCGGCCGCGCGCTCGGCCGCGTCCGGCGAGTCGGCGTCGAAGACGCCGAGCGCCCCCAGGTGCATGGGGTGCTCCGCGGACTCGATGTTCCAGAAGGCCAGGTCGAGAGGTGCGAGCAGGTCGGAGGGCTCAGCAGTCAGAGTGTTCAACGGGCTGCTCTCGCGTCGAGGACGATGCGGGGGATGGCATGAAAGTGCAGTCAATCGCCGTTGCCTGACTACGGTCAAGTACGATCAAGCTACGCACAGTTAACAACAGATTAAGGCCCGCCTCTCTGAGAGAGGCGGGCCTTGTGGTGCACAAGTGACGTATGTCCTACGTCACTTCAGTACGTCATTTCGATACGACACGTCAGTACGTCACTTCAGAGCGGGCGGCGCCGCGCTCGTCGACGTACCCCAGTCCGAGGGCTTGTCGCCCACCGTGAAGGAGAGCTCGCGGGTGTCGCGGATGTCGTCCGTCGTCAGGTACGTCTTCGCGTAGTCGGCGCCGTCCGCGCGCGCCGACTGGATGTACCGGTCGGTGTCCGAGGTGCCCGGCGCCTTCACCGTGAGGCGGCCCTTCGGGTAGTAGCGGCGGTCGAGGGTGAGGTCGACTCGCTCGAAGACGGGCGTCGACAGACCCCACGTGTCCGTACCGGGCTGGACCGGGAAGACGCCGATCGATGACAGTACGTTCCAGGCGGACATGGTGCCCAGGTCGTCGTTTCCTGTCATGCCGGTCGGGGTGTCCGTGAAGAGGGTGAGCGCGGCGTGCACCACGTCGGTGGTCTTCCACGGCTGACCCGTCGACAGGTAGGTGTACGGGGCGATGAGGTCCGGCTCGTTCTGCGGGTTGTACTTGTCCGCGTTGTAGTAGTCGTAGGGGCCGTTGACCCACACCTCGCGCGCCGTCTTCGCCGGGTCCTTCAGCAGCTCCTCGTAGGCGAAGAAGGAGTCGAGGCGTTCATTGGCGGCCTGCTTGCCGCCGATGAGGTCGACCATGCCGGGCAGGTCCTGCGGGACGAGCCACTGGTACTGCCAGGACGTGCCCTCGTGGAAGCCCTCGCTCTTGGCCGGGTCGGCGGGCCCGGTGAAGGCACCGGCCTTGTCCCGCGCACGGAAGAACCCGGTCGATTCGTCGAAGATCTTCCGGTAGTTCTGCGCACGCTCCGTATACCGCTTGGCGTCGGCCTTGTGCCCCAGCTCCCCGGCCATCTGCCCGAGCATCGCGTCCGAGAGTGCGTACTCCAGGGTCGCCGAGGCGCCGTGGTCGTAGTCGGAGTCGCCGGGCTTGGCGTGCGGGCGGCCCTTGATGTACGGCGCGAATCCGTCGCTCAGGTACTCCTTGTTGGCCTCGCGGCCCACGGGAGCGGAGTCGGCGGGCGGCACACCGTCCGCGTTCTTCTTCAGCGCGCGGTACGCCTCCTCCTCGTGCCCCTTCAGCAGACCCTGCTGGTAGGCGTTGGTGAGGAACGGCGTGACCGGGTCGCCGGTCATGATGTTCGTCTCGACCGTGCCGTAGCCCCACTTGGGCAGCCAGCCGCTCTCCTCGTCGATCTTCAGGACGGAGAGCGCCATGTCGCGGGACTCGTGCGGCGCGAGCAGGGAGAGCAGCTGCGCCTGGGTGCGGTAGGTGTCCCACAGGGACCAGTTCTGGTAGTACGTGAAGCCCTTGGCGCGGTGCGTCTTCTGGTCCCAGCCCGTGTACCGGCCGTCGACGTCGCTGCCGATGTTCGGCGCGAGGAACGAACGGTAGAGGGACGAGTAGAAGGTGCGGCGGACGGTCTCGCTGCCGCCCTTGGCCCGCACGTCGTCGAGCCGGTCCTCCCAGGCGGCCTGAGCGGACTTCGCGACACGGTCGTACGAACGCCCGCCCTCCGCACGGAGGTTGAGCGCGGCCCCCTTGGCGTCGACGTACGAGAGAGCGGTGGTCGCCTCAACGGTGCGGTCCTTGGAGGTGTCGAACCGGACGTAGGCGCCGTTGCGCTCCTCGCCCGCCGACGACGACTTGGAGCCCGCGGTGACGGTGTCGCCCTTCCAGGTGCCCGACGTGGTGAAGGGGCGGTCGAAGCGGGTGATCGTGTAGACCGTGTACGGCTTGGTGTCCTGGCAGAAGCCGCTGCCGGTGATCGCCGTGCGGACCGTGCGGCTGTCGAGGATCTCGACCTTGGTGCTGCCCGTCTTGTGCAGCGACTGGCCCGCGTTGAGCAGGACGTTGGCCTTGTCGGTGGCGGGGAAGGTGTAGCGCTGCACGCCGGTGCGCTTGGTGGCGGTCAGCTCGGCGTCGATGCCGGACTTGAGGCCCACCTTGTACGAGCCGGGGCTCGCCTTCTCGTCGTCGTGGCTGAACTCCGCCGCGTACTTCGCGTAGTCCGTCTCCTTGACGTCACCCGTGGTGGGCAGCACCGGCAGGTCGCCGCCCAACCCGCAGCCCACGCCCGAGAGATGGACGGTCGAGAAGCCGCGAATGTGGGTGTCGGAGTGGTCGTAGCCGGTGTTGTGGCCGGTGTCGGGCGAGAACTGGACCATGCCGAAGGGCACGGCCGCGCCGGGGTAGGTGTTGCCTTCGTTCTCGGTCCCGATGAACGGGTTGACCAGGTCGGTAAGGCGGCCGTCCGCTGCCGGGGCGGCCTGCGCCGCCGGTATGGCGATGGCTCCCCCGAGGAGAGCGGCCGCGGCCGCCACCACCCCGGTGCCGCGTAGCCGTTGGGTCCATCTCATGGGTGGGAACGCCTCCTTGGACAACGTTGTCAGAGAGCGGAACGCGATCATTCTTCGGGGGTCGCGTCGTGTGCGTCAAGGGGTGGGAGAGAGGGAGAGGAGGCGGTACGGCTCTCAGGCGGTGTGCAGCCAGATCCGCAGCGGTCCGACCGGGGTGAAGCCCTGCCGGACGGCGGCTTCGAGGCTGTCGCCGCTCTCGTATCCGACGACGGGGAGGCCGGGCCAGAGCCGGGCGACCTCGGTGAGGCAGCCGGCCCAGGCGGACTCCTCGTCCGCCGAGGCGAACAAGTTGGAGACACCGACCACCGACGCGCCGCGGCTCGCGACGGCTCCCGCCACGATCCGGCCTTCGGCGCGCGCGGCGAGGAACGTCGCGTGCCCGTCAAGGAGTTCGGGCCGGAACAGGCCGCCGCCCTTCTCGCCGTCGTTCCAGGCGCTCTCCCACGCGGGCAGCGATGCGGCGTTCGTGAGCGGCTCCCAGGTGACGTCCGGCGCGGAGGACTCGGGAGCAGGCTTGTCCGCCGGACGGTGGATCCACTGCGCGTCGAAGAGCACCTCGAAGCCCATCGGCTCCAGATCGAGGCAGGCGAAGCTGTCCTTGACCGAGCAGCCCGGTGACTCCGTGTCGATCCGGGCCACCAGGTCAGCCGCAGACGTCTCCGGGGAGAGGGAGACGGCGTCCGGATACAGCAGCGGCGTCCGCCGGGTACTGCTCCAGACCCCTGCGCCGAACTCCCCCGCCAGACCGTGCGCACGGCAGACCGCGTCGCACCACTCGGCATTGTTGCGGACCGCGGCCCGCACCCGGGCGCTGTTCTCTTCATCCATGATCACGGGCTGATGGTGCACGGGGAACGGCCCCGCGTCCACGGGACAAGCGCTCCGGACCGCCGACCGGTCCGGAGCGCCCCGTGCCCGGGTCAGGAACCCGAGCACCCCGCCGGGTCGGGCCGCGACGCGTCGCTGATCAAGGCCTCATGTGCTGCCTTGAGCCGCTTCACGTCGGGCTTGACGACCCTGCGGTCGTAGGTGAGCAGACCGTTCAACTCGCCTTCCACATCCGAGATCTGGGTGTAGACGGCGCCGTTGCCACCCTTGCAGGCGAGCTTGTGCACCTCGTCGAGCTTGGTGAGGTAGTCGTCGGTGTACGTCGCCGGGTCAACGTCGACGTAGCTCTGCTGCACGGACCACGCGTGGCCGGGCACCGCGAGTCCGAGACCGCCGTACTCGCCGTTGATCTGCGCCCGCACGCCGTCGGGCTTGGGCGGCAGGGCCGGGCTCGGATAGCCGTGCTCGTCCATGAGGTCGCCGGTGCCGCCGTCGCGCCCGAGGTTGAGGCCCGACATGCCGTTGACCAGGCGGGTCGGGTCCCAGGCCTTGGCCTGGGTGGCGATGCGGCCCTCGTCGTACTGGCCCCAGCCCTCGTTGAAGGTGACCCACATGACGATCGACGGGTGGTTCGAGTGCTCGTCGATCATCTGCTTCATCTCGGACTCGTACTGGGCACGGGCCGCCGTGCCCGGGTTACGGCCCGCCGCCATCGACGGCATGTCCTGCCAGACCATCAGGCCCAGCTTGTCCGCCCAGTAGAACCAGCGGTCGGGCTCCACCTTGATGTGCTTGCGCACGGAGTTGAAGCCCATCTCCTTGTGCATCTTGAGGTCGTACGCAAGCGCCTCGTCGGTCGGCGCCGTGTGCAGTCCGTCCGGCCAGAAGCCCTGGTCGAGCGTGGCCATCAGGAACTGGGGCTTGCCGTTGAGCATGGTGCGCGGGGTGCCGTCGACCTTCTCCACGGAGACGGAGCGCATCCCGAAGTAGCTCTTGACCTGGTCCCGGCCGACGGTGACCTTCAGGTCGTAGAGGAACGGGTCGTCGGGCGACCAGAGGTGCGGCTTGGCGATCTTCAGCTTGAGCGGGGTGCCCGTGCGTCCGCTCGCCTCCGCGACCTTCTTCTTGCCCGCGTACGCGACTGCCTTGACCGGCACTCCGTCGCGCACGCCCTTGGGCTCGACGGTGACCTGCTTGGTGGCCACGTCGGGCGTGATCTTGAGCGAGTCGGCGTGGTCGGCCGCGACCGGCTCCATCCACACCGTCTGCCAGATGCCGGAGGAGGGGGTGTACCAGATGCCGCTCGGGTCCAGGCGCTGCTTGCCGACCGGCGGGTTCTCGCCGTTCTCGCCGTCGGTCGGGTCGTAGACGCCGACGATCAGTTCCTGGGTCTTGCCCGGCTTCAGGGCGTCGGTGATGTCGGCGCTGAACTTGTCGTAGCCGCCCTTGTGTTCGGCGACCTTCTTGCCGTTGACGAACACCTCGGACTGCCAGTCGACCGCACCGAAGTTGAGCTTGAGGCGCTTGCCGTCGCCGACCTTCCAGCCCTGCGGGACGGTGAAGGTCCTGCGGTACCACATGCGGTCCTCGTGCCGTTCCACGCCGGAGAGCTGGGACTCCACGGGGTAGGGGACGAGGATCTTCTCGGCGAGCTTCTTGCCGACCGGGGGCTTCTCGCCGGCCTTGGCCGACGCGAACTGCCAGGAGCCGTTGAGGTTGCGCCAGGAGTCACGGGTGAGCTGCGGGCGCGGGTACTCCGGCAGCGCGTTGTCCGGGCTCACGTCATCGGCGAACTTGGTGCGCAGCTGGTGCTCGGAGTGGTTGGGGCCGCTGCTCCAGAACTGGGCGACAGCCTTGCCGTCGTCGCCGCTCAGGCCGCCCTTGCCGTCGTAACGCAGGTCGGCGGTGCCCTTCGCGTTGCCCTTCTTGTTGCCGACCACGGGCTCCTTGAGGTCCACGAGCAGCGCGCGCTGGTCGTTCGGGTCGGCCTTGACCGCGCCGATCGGCCACTTGGCGCCGCCGATGACCGCCTCGATGTGGTCCCCGAGGCCGCTGGGGGGCGCGGCGAGCTTCTGGGCGAAGTCGAGCTTGAGGGTCCGGCCGTCCTTGAGGACCGTGGCGGCGGTGGCGCCGTCGTAGTCGAAGCCGTCGGGGAGGCGGAAGGCGGACTGCGGGATCGCCACCTTGCTGCCGCCGGGCTCTGTCCAGCGCAGGTGGAGGTTGGAGCCGCCGTAGTGCTCGAAGTACTCGACCTTGATGTCGTAGGCCTTACCGGCGGTCAACTCGACCGGCTGCGCGGTCTGTTCCTTGTCCCAGTCGTCGACCCAGTGGTCGATGGAGAGCTTGCCGTCGACCCAGAGACGGAAGCCGTTGTCACCGATCATGGAGAAGGTGTGGGCGCCGGTCTTCTCCGGGACGACCTTGCCGGTCCAGCGGACGGTGGCGTCGTCGGCCTTGCCGGTGGCGAAGCTCAGGCGGGGGTCGAGGTTGTCGAAGTCGATCTTCTGGTCGAAGCCGGTGGCCTTGAGCTCGTGGAAGTCGAAGGCGCCGGGGGCGGACTGGGTGTAGTACTCGCCCTTGAGGCCGTGGACTTCGGGGGGTTCGTCCGCGGCTGTCGCGGCCGGCACGGCGGTCAGTCCGGCGAAGGTGAGGGCGACGGTGAGCAGCAGTATCAGTCGCTGCCTGACTCGTCTGTGTCGGGTGGGGCGCACGGATCCTCCATTGCTTGAAGCAGTGCTTGAAGGCTGTGGAAGGGGGTGGCGGCTCGCCGCCTCAGTCTGTACAACGGCTCTGTACAACGTTGGAAGGAACGGCAGTTGGCATGACAGCACGCTCCCCGGCGTGCTGTCCAGGGCCATGACAAACACCCCGGGTCAGGGGTGCACCTCGACGCAGGGAGCTGCACGTGCGGGTTAGCCTCAAAGACGTCGCAGAGCGCGCGGGCGTCTCCATCAAGACCGTTTCGAACGTGGTGAACAAATATCAGCACGTCACCCCGGCGATGCGGGCGCGCGTCCAGGAGGCCATCGACGAGCTGGGCTACCGACCGAACCTGACAGCCCGTCACCTGCGGAAAGGCCGTACGGGGATCATCGCGCTCGCCGTTCCCGAGCTGGGAAACCCGTACTTCGCCGAGCTCGCGGGCGCGGTCATCGACGCGGCGGCCGAGCACGACTTCACCGTCCTGCTCGACCACACCCGCGGCGATCGCGAGCAGGAGGTCCTGGTCAGCCAGGGGTTCCGGGCGCGGGTGATCGACGGCCTGATCCTGAGCCCCCTGGAGCTTGAGGCGGACGACCTCTTCGGCCGCGAGGACGACGTGCCGCTCGTGCTGCTCGGCGAGCGCCAGTACAACCTGCCCTACGACCACATCGCGATCGACAACGTGGCGGCGGCCCGCACGGCCGTGCGCCACCTCATCAGCCGCGGCCGCAGCCGCATCGCGTATCTCGGCGCCCGCACGGACTCCGCGAACCGCCCCGCCAACCTGCGACTCCAGGGCTGGCGCGAGGAGTTGACGCAGGCGGGGATCGCCGCGCCGGACAGCCTGGTGGGCCCGGTCGGCGGCTGGAACCGCTGGGACGGCGCGAAGGCGATGGCGCGGATGCTGGACGCGGGGGTGCGCCCGGACGCGGTGTTCGCCTACAACGACCTGGTGGCGATCGGTGCCATGCGCGTCCTGCACGAACGCGGTCTGCGCGTGCCGTGGGACGTGGCGGTGGTCGGCTTCGACGACATCGCGGAGGGGCAGTTCGGGGCGGTCACGCTGACCACGGTCTCGCCGGACAAGCAGGCCATCGCCCGCCTCGCGGTGGCTTCGCTGCTGCGGAGTCTGGAGGGCGGCGGGGAGCCCGAGGGGCGCGAACTCGCCGCGGAATTCCGCCTCGTGGAGCGCGAAAGCACGCTGGGCCGACGGTGAGCTGCCGCGTCGGCAGCCGGGACCTCTCCGTGCGCGGAGGGTTTACAGCATCCTTCCAACGATGTAAAAAGCTCCCCGTACCGCCGAGTTGACCGCAAGTGCCATCCTCCCGTGAGCGCTCTCAGCGCCGGGGCCGTGCCGTTTTGGGGACTCCATGAAGCCGACCACACGCCTTAGCCGCATCTCAGCCAGGACCCTCCTCGCCACCGGTCTCGCCGCGAGCCTCGCGCTCGCCACCGGGTGCGCCAAGTCCGAGGACGACGGTGACAAGAGCTCCGCATCGCAGGACCAGGGCGACTCGGGTCAGGTCGTCTCGGAACCCAGCGAGGGCAGCGGCCCGACGTGCGCGATAGACGCCTACGGCGGCAAGAAGCTCGACCTGAAGAGCGCCACCGTCGGCTTCTCCCAGTCGGAGAAGGAGGCCAACCCCTTCCGCATCGCGGAGACGGCGTCCATCAAGGCCGAGGCGAAGAAGCGCGGCGTCAAGCTGCTCACCGCCAACGCCCAGTCGCAGTTCTCCAAGCAGATCAGCGACGTCCAGGACCTCATCGCCAAGGGCGCCGACCTCCTGGTCATCGCCCCGCTGAACTCCGACGGCTGGGAGCCCGTCCTCCGCTCGGCCTCCGCCAAGCACATCCCGATCATCACGATCGACCGCAAGATCAACGCCAAGGCCTGCAAGGACTACGTGAGCTTCATCGGCTCCGACTTCGTCGAGCAGGGCAAGCGTGCGGCCGACGCGATGATCGAGTCGACGGGCGGCAAGGGCAAGGTCGCGATCCTGCTCGGCGCGGCGGGCAACAACGTCACCACCGAACGCACCAAGGGCTTCGAGGACCGCATCAAGGAGAAGGCCCCCGATCTGAAGGTCGTCTTCAAGCAGACCGGTGAGTTCGCCCGCGAGAAGGGCCAGCAGGTCACCGAGCAGCTCATCCAGTCGAAGCCGGACATCGACGGGATTTATGCCGAGAACGACGAGATGGGCCTCGGCGCCGTCAACGCGCTCAAGGGAGCCGGCAAGAAGGCCGGCGACGTGAAGATCGTGACGGTCGACGGCACGCGCAACGCCGTGCAGGGCATCGTCGACGGCTGGATCTCCGGTGTCATCGAGTCCAACCCGCGCTTCGGCCCGCTCGCCTTCCAGACCCTGGACACCTTCACCAAGGGCACCAAGGTCCCGCAGGACATCGTCATCAAGGACAGCGCGTACACGAAGGACAACGCCAAGGCGGACCTCGGCAAGGCGTACTGAGATGTCGGACGTCCTCTCGGTCACCCACCTCAGCAAGACGTTCCCGGGCGTACGCGCCCTGGACGGGGTCGACTTCACCGCTCGCGCCGGCGAGGTGCACGCCCTGATCGGCGAGAACGGCGCGGGCAAGTCGACCCTGATCAAAGTACTGACGGGCGTGTACGCACCGGACGGGGGCGAGCTGACCTACAAGAACGAGCAGGTCAGCTTCGCCACCCCGCTCGACGCGCAGCACGCGGGCATCTCCACGATCTACCAGGAGGTCAACCTCGTCCCCCTGATGAGCGTGGCCCGCAATCTCTTCCTCGGCCGCGAGCCACGCGGCCGGCTCGGCCTCATCGACTTCCGCAGGATGCACCGCGAGGCGGACGAGGCCCTGCAGCGGCTCGGTGTACGTGTCGACGTACGCCGTCCGCTGCGGGAACTGGGCGTGGGTGCCCAGCAGATGGTGGCCCTGGCCCGCGCGGTCTCGGTCGACGCGCAGGTCGTCATCATGGACGAGCCGACGTCGTCGCTCGAACCGCGCGAGGTCCAGACCCTGTTCGGCGTGATCCGGATGCTGCGGGACCGCGGCATCGCGGTGATCTACGTCAGCCACCGCCTGGAAGAGCTCTACGAGGTGTGCGACACCGTCACCGTGCTGCGCGACGGCAAGCTGGTGCACACGGGACCGATCGCGGAGCTCGACCGGCTCCGTCTCGTCTCCCTGATGCTGGGCCGCGAGGTGGGTGAGGTCCGCGAGGAGGGCGTCACCAAATTCTCCGGGGAACACGCGCCGGAGACCCAACCCGTGCTCCAGGCACAGGATCTGTCGATGCGTCACTACCTGCACGGCGTGTCCGTCGACATCCGCCCCGGCGAGGTCGTGGGCCTGGGCGGTCTGCTGGGCTCGGGTCGCAGCGAGACGGCAAAGGCGATCGCGGGCGCGCTGCCGACCGACTCGGGCAGCGTACTGATCGCCGGGGCCCCGGTGCGGGCCGGCTCACCGCCCGCCGCCATCCGCGCCGGAATCAGCCTCCTGCCCGAGGACCGCAAGGCCGAGGGCATCGTCCCCGGCCTCTCGGTCCGCGAGAACATCGCACTGGCCGCACTCCCCCGCCTGTCCCGCTTCGGCCTGGTGGACGAGTCGGCGATCGACAAGATCGTGGACACCTTCATGAAGCGCCTGCGCATCAAGGCGTCGGGCCCCCACCAGAAGGTGGGCGAACTGTCGGGCGGCAACCAGCAGAAGGTCCTGCTTGCCCGCTGGCTGGCGATGAACCCCAAGGTCCTCCTCCTGGACGAGCCGACCCGGGGCATCGACATCGGCGCCAAGGCCGAAGTCCAGAAGCTGATCGACGAACTGGCCAACGACGGCCTCGCCGTGCTCCTCATCTCCTCCGACATGGAGGAACTGATCGAGGGCTCCGACCGGGTCATCGTCCTCAAGGACGGCACGGTGATCGAGGAACTGACCGGCTCCAAGGTCACGGAGGACGCCCTCATGCGAGCAATAGCCACCACCGGGGGTTCCCATGACTGACCTGGCCCTGGGAGGCAAAGCCCCCGCCGACCGCGAGCGCGTCCTGCGCTACCTCCAGGACTACGGCGTCTACCTGGGCGTAGCCGTCCTGCTGATCCTCAACATCTTCCTCACCCCGCACTTCCTCTCCGCCGAGAACTTCCGCACCCAGGCCGTCCAGGTCGCCCCCGTCCTCATCGTCGCCCTCGGTATGGCCCTGGCCATCGGCAGCGAGGGCGTGGACCTCTCCGTCGGCTCGGTCATGGCGCTCTCCACGTCCCTGCTCTCCCTCTACCTGGGTTACGGGACCTGGATCGCGCTCATCGTGGCGATCATCGGCGGCGCGGCCATCGGCATCGCGAACGGCTCCCTCATCGCGTTCATCGGCGTCCAGCCCATCGTCGCGACGCTGGCGTTGATGGTCGCGGGCCGCGGACTCGCCCTTGTGCTGCTCCCCCAGCTCAAGGACGTCCGCGACCCGACGATGGCATCGCTCGGCTCCGGCGACTTCCTCGGCATCCCCTATCTCGTCCTGATCGCCGCGGCTCTCGCACTTCTCGTGGCCTTCGTCGTCCGGCGCACCACCTTCGGCCGCCAGCTCCTGGCCATCGGCGACAGCCGCCCGGCCGCGCGCCTCGCGGGACTGCCCGTACGGCGCGTCCTGATCCTCGTGTACGTCTGCTCCGGCGCGCTCGCCGCCATCGCGGGCGTCCTCGCGACGGCACGTCTGACCGCCAGCGATCCCACCTCGCTGGGCAACCTCATGGAACTGTCCGCGATCACCGCGGTCGTGGTCGGCGGCACGCCGCTCAGCGGCGGGCG
Source organism: Streptomyces sp. NPDC055189 (assembly GCF_053606765.1). Taxonomy (NCBI): domain Bacteria; kingdom Bacillati; phylum Actinomycetota; class Actinomycetes; order Kitasatosporales; family Streptomycetaceae; genus Streptomyces; species Streptomyces sp. NPDC055189. The sequence continues at coordinate 30,775 of NZ_JBSGSG010000063.1, read as the reverse complement.
CGTACGGATCGGCGGCACCGTCGCGGGCGCCGTACTGATCCAGCTGCTCACCGCCACGCTCATCAAGCACGATCTGCCGCCCTCCTGGACACAGATCGCCCAGGCCGTAGTGATCATTCTCGCCGTCTACGCGGCACGGGAGAGGGGCAAGCGGTGACCGGCACCGTCCTATCCGACGCCAAGCCCATGAAGAAGCCAGAGGACGAGGAGACCGGAGCGAGCCGCTCCGAGCGCGTCAGCGCACTCGCCCAGCAGCACGGCGCCCTGGTCACCCTGGTCGTCGCCGTCATCGCGGCGTCGCTCAGCTTCGACACGTTCCTGACCGCCGACAACCTGGAGAATATGGCGGTCTCCTCCGCCTTTCTCGCGGTCGTCGCCCTGGGCATGACCTTCGTGATCATCACCGGCGGCATCGATCTCTCGGTCGGTTCGCTCTTCGCGCTCGGCGGAGTGCTCGCGGCCTGGGGTTCGCAGTACGGGACGGCGGTGGCACTGCTGCTGCCGCTCGCCGTCTGCGGACTCATCGGCCTCGTCAACGGCCTGTTGATCGCCCGCTCACGGCTTGCCCCCTTCATCGTGACGCTGGCCGCGATGCTGGGCGCGCGTGGCATCCTCCTGTCCGTCACGGACGAGGGCTCCAAGACCTACCTCGTCGACAAGGACACGTTCTTCGCGACGCTCGGCCAGGAAAAGCTCATCGGCATCGGGGTCCCGGTCTGGATCACTCTTGCGCTCTTCGTCGCGGGCGCCGTCGTCCTGCGCCGCAGCCGCTTCGGCCAGTACGTGTACGCGGTCGGCGGCAACGAGGACGCGGCGGCGCTCATGGGCGCGCCGGTGGCCCGCACCAAGGTCACCGTCTACACCATCTCCGGTCTCTGCGCGGGCCTCGCGGGCGCGCTCAACGCGGCCTGGCTCGTCTCGGGCGTCAACATCCTCGGCTCGGGCATGGAGCTTGAGGCGATCTCCGCGGTCGTCATCGGCGGCACGCTGCTGACCGGCGGCTTCGGATTCATCAGCGGGTCGCTCGTCGGCGTGCTGCTCCTGAAGGTCATCCAGAACGTCATCAACCAGATCGGCTCGCTCGACTCCGCCTACCAACAGGTGGTCAGCGGCGCCTTCCTGGCACTCGTGGTGATCGCGCAGACCTGGCTGGGCCGCAGACGCCGGGTGCTGTAGGCACCCGGCTCCCGCAGGCAGCCCGCTACATGGGGACGATCTGTCCCTTGCCGAGCGCGATCACGCCGCCCTTCGACACCGTGTACAGCTCTTCGTCCCGCTCGGGGTTGACTCCGATCGTCGCCCCGGGCGGGACGTCCACGTTCTTGTCGAGGACGGCGCCGCGCACCACCGCTCCCCGGCCCACGCGGACGTTGTCGTGAAGGACCGAGCCCTGCACGACCGCCCCGTCCTCGATCACCACACCCGGCGAGAGCACGGAGCGCGTCACCTGCCCCCGGATGACACAGCCGGGGCTGACGATGGACTCGCTCGCGATGCCCGCCGCACAGAACTTGGCGGGCGGCAGACCGCCCGGATGGGTGTAGATGGGCCAGCGCCGGTTGTCCAGGTTGAACACCGGCTGGTCGGAGATCAGGTCCATGTGCGCTTCGTAGTACGAGTCGAGCGTGCCGACGTCACGCCAGTAGCCGTGATCGCGCGGGGTCTCCCCCGGCACGTGGTTGTCGTCGAAGTCGTACACCTGGGCAAGACCCCGCTCGGTGAGCATGGGCAGGATCGAACCGCCCATGTCGTGCTTGGAGTTGTCGTCCTCGGCGTCCTGCTGGATCGCGTCGACGAGGGTCTTCGTGGTGAAGACGTAGTTGCCCATGGAGGCGAACACCTCGTTCGGTGATCCCGGCAGTCCCGGCGGGTCGGCGGGCTTCTCCAGGAAGCTCTCGACGCGTGTGCCGTCCCGCGCGGGCGTGATGATTCCGAAGGACGACGCCTCGGCGCGCGGCACGCGGATGCCCGCCACGGTGACCCCGGCACCGCTCTCGAAGTGCTGGCCCAGCATCTGCCGGGGATCCATGCGGTAGACGTGGTCGGCGCCGAACACCGCTATGTAGTCGGGCTGTTCGTCGTGGACGAGGTTGAGTGACTGCAGGATCGCGTCCGCGCTTCCCAAGTACCAGCGCGGGCCCAGGCGTTGCTGCGCCGGGACCGGGGTGACGTAGTTGCCCAGGAGGCTGGACATCCGCCAGGTGGTGGTGACGTGCCGATCCAGGGAGTGCGACTTGTACTGGGTCAGTACGCAGATCCGCAGGATGTCGCCGTTGACGAGGTTGGAGAGCACGAAGTCGACGAGGCGGTATGTGCCGCCGAACGTGACCGCTGGTTTGGCCCGGTCGGCCGTGAGGGGCTGGAGGCGCTTTCCCTCACCGCCCGCCAGGACTATTCCGAGCACCGAAGGTCCACCGCGCATCGCGCCGCCCCCTTAACTGGGATCACTTGGACTCGAGTAACTCCTCGTACACGCGGGCCGTGCGTCGCGCGACCGCGTCCCAGCCGAACTCCCTGACGGCGCGGTCGCGTCCGGCCGTGCCCATACGGGTCGCGGCGCGCGGATCGTCGACCAGCTCGTTCAGGGCCTGTGCAAGGCGCGCCTCGAAGGCCGCCGGCTCCTTCTCCTCGTACGGGACGAGGAGCCCTGTGCTCTTGTCGGCGACGACCTCGGGGATGCCGCCGACATCCGATGCCACGACCGGGGTGCCGCAGGCCATCGCCTCCAGGTTGACGATGCCGAGCGGCTCGTACACGGAAGGGCAGACGAACACCCGCGCATGCGTGAGGAGTTGGATGACCTGCTCGCGCGGCAGCATTTCCGGGATCCAGTGCACTCCCCCGCGGGCTTGGCTCAGCTCCTCGAAGAGGGTGCGGAACTCGGCGTCGATCTGCGGGGTGTCGGGGGCTCCGGCGCACAGCACGAGCTGGGCGGCCGGGTCCAACTCCTTGGCGGCGCGCAGCAGATGGGGCACGCCCTTCTGCCGGGTGATGCGTCCGACGAACAGGACGTAGGGCCGGCCGGGGTCGATCCCCAGGTGTTCGAGGACGTCCGTGCCGGGGTCGGGGCGGTACAGGCTCGTGTCGATGCCGTTGTACACGACGTGCACCTTCGCCGGGTCGATGGCGGGGTAGCAGCCGAGGATGTCGTCGCGCATGCCGCGCGAGACGGCGATCACGGCGTCCGCGGCCTCGACGGCGGTGCGCTCGGCCCAGCCGGAGAGGGCGTACCCGCCGCTCAGCTGCTCGGCCTTCCAGGGGCGCAGGGGCTCTAGGGAGTGCGAGGTCATGACGTGCGGGATGCCGTGCAGGAGCTTGCCGAAGTGGCCCGCCAGGTTGGCGTACCAGGTGTGGGAGTGGACCAGGTCGCAGCCCGTGAGGGAGGCCGCCATGGACAGGTCCACGGAGAAGGTCCGCAGGGCGTCATTGGCACCGTCCAGGGCGTCCCAGGCCTGGTGGCGCATGAGGCCGTCGGCGGCCCCCTCGCTCCCCCAGCAGTGCACGTCGACGTCGACGAGGGCCCCTAACTCCCGTGCGAGGAACTCGACATGGACTCCGGCTCCGCCGTAGACATCCGGGGGATACTCCCGGGTGAGCAGTCCTACTCGCACGCAGAACCTCCGTCCGTCCACCCCAGCCGCCGGTCGCCCGCCCCCTCATGGTCACCCAGAAGCGCCCCGCGGGGAAGAGCCCCGCACCGACCTCTGCGGGGGCCGGTCGAAGCAGCAGTCCCCGCACACACCCCCGTTCGGGCAGCGGTAGTAGAGGCAGCAGCTGCGCCGGCGGAACGTCGTGGCGCGCAGGGTTCCGGTGCCGCGCAGGTCGGGGTGGTCGAAGAGTTCGACGGCAAGGGCACGGGCGCGCTCCGACACGTCGGTACGTCCGGTGCGGCGGGCCCAGGTGTCCAGCTCGCGGGCCGCTCCGGCGAGTGCGGAGCCCGCGTTGCCCCACAGCAGGCGCGCGGAGATCCGGTACCGGGCGCGCAGGGCGTCGGCCAGGGGCGCCAGATGGCCGTCCTGGACGATGTCCCGGATGCTCGCGGCGTCGGCGGGCCGCGTCGTCACGTCCGTCAGCCACAGGTCGTCGGGGGAGCTGCCGTCCGCGTCCCAGTGCAGCAGCGCCGGGTCGAGGTCGGGCAGCTCGCCGTGCAGCGCCGCCGAGCCGAGCGCCACGGACCACAGCCGTGCCGCGAGCCCCAGCTGTGCCACCGAGACCGCGATGCGCGTGTCGGGCGCCCCGATCCGGTCGGCGACCTTGCCGACGCGGAATGCGAGGGGCCCGTCGTCGCCCGCGTACACCCGCGCCAGGGAGGCCACTTGGGCGCCGCCCGGCGGTGCTCCGGTGCGCAGGGCGAAGAATCCGCCGACGGAGCCGACTTCTGTCAGGTCGAGAGGGGCTTTCACGACGCAGAGCCTAGGCGTCCTTGCGGAGCCTACGCGTCCTGGCGGAGCCTAGGCGTCCTTGCGGAACAGGGCCGTCCACAGGAAGGACTCGCCGAAGTACGCGGAGTCGGCGGGTTCGTCGCGCATACGGCGCAGTTCGACCTCAGTGAGGTCGGAGAAGATCCAGCGCAGGGACTCGGGCGTGTAGGCGAGGCCACCCTTCAGCCCGGACCCGCGGTAGAAGTCCGCGTCGGGCAGGTCGGAGCCGGAACCCTCCTCTCCGGCGGCGAAGGCGGTGAGGGCGAGGTGGCCGCCGGGGGCGAGGGCGCGCTCAAGGAGGGCGAGGTAGCTGACGCGGCGGTGGGGCGGCAGGTGGTGGAAGCAGCCCGAGTCGGCGATCAGGTCGTACGGGCCGCTCAGTTCGGCCTGCGTGAGCGCGAACGCGTCGCCGCAGCGGAACCTGATGTCCGCCCCGGCCTCGCGGGCCCGCTCCCCGGCCCAGGCGACGGCCGCCGGGGAGAGGTCGACGGCGTCCACCTCGAATCCCCGGGCGGCCAGATACAGCGCGTTTCGGCCGGGTCCGCAGCCCAGATCGAGGGCCCTGCCGGGGGTGAGCGGGCCCCGCTCGACGTACGAGGCAAGGCTCTCGTCCGGTTTGGCCACGAAGAACGGCACCGGCCGGTCCCGGTCGGCGTAGAAGCCGTCCCACCAGTCCCCCGCGCCGGCGGTCCAGCGATCGGCTTCCGGCGCGAACAAGCCGTCCATGAGCTTCAGGACGTCGTCGACCGTGCGTATGTTCCGGTTCATCCGGACCCCTTTCCACGAGGGCCAACAATACGGTCGGACATCGCAAAAGCCCAGGTCAAACGGTGTACGCGAGCGTCCATAGGTCGGCGTTCGAGGGCCCGGGAGCGGGGCGGCGGGGCAGGGGCCCGGCGGAGGTGTACCGGCGCGCCCACACGCCTCCCGGTGGCCGGGACGGGGCTGTTCCGAGGGGCGCTCACGCAAGAATTTCCGAGACTCTGGATGATCCACCGAACCGCTGCGTAACCCACCCGGGGGAGGACATCTCCCGGCTAGTACTCCATCGGCAGTAGGACCCAATGCCTGCTGAGGTACGACGACGTGGAGCGAAATCCGCGAGATCGTAGTGAGTATGGAAGCCGACCGTTCGCCGCACCGGACGCCCCGGGCCCACCAAGGGGCGCATCGCAAGCCGTGGAGCACCTCATGAGTGCCCTCACGCTCGCCGTGGTGCTCTCCCTCGTATCCGCCGTCGCGTACGCGGGCGGGGCCATTCTCCAGGAGCGGGTCGCCGTCAGCACGCCGGAGCGGCGGTACGCACCGCTGCGCCGCGGTGCCTGGTGGGTCGCCATCGCCCTCAACGGCCTCGGTGCGCTGCTGCATGTGGTAGCGCTCGCGTACGGGCCGCTGAGCCTCGTACAGCCGCTCGGCGCCCTGACCATCGTCTTCGCCCTGCCGATGGCCGCGCTCTTCGTGCGCCGCAAGGCCGGGGCCACCGCGTGGCGCGGCGCGATCATGGCGACGGTGGGCCTCGCGGGACTGCTCTCGCTGACGCAGTCGGCCGACGCGCAGTCCCTGGACGACACCGAGCGGGTCATGGTGGCCCTGGTGACCGCGGGCGTCGTGGTGGCGCTCATGGTCGTGGCGCACGCGGTGCACCGGCATCCGGTGGTGCGCAGCGTGCTCCTGGCCAGCGCGGCGGGCGTCGCCTTCGGTATCGCCTCGGTGTTCACCAAGACGGTGGCGGTGGACCTGGACGCGAGCGTATCCCTCACGCAGCAGGTGCCCGCCCTCGCCGTGATCGCGGTTCTCGCGTCGGCCGGTGTGCTGATCTCGCAGGCCTCGTACCGCGGCGCGGGCCTGGCGGCGCCGCTGTCGACGGTGACGGTCGTGAACCCGGTCGTGGCGGCCGCGGTGGGCCTCACGCTCTTCGGCGAATCGTTCCGCTACGGCTCCGCGGGTACGGCCGTCGCCCTGGGCTTCGGCGTCGTCGCGGCGGGCGGTCTGATCCTGCTGACCACCGAGCGGATCGGCGCACAGCAGGGCACGGCGGCATCGAAGGCGCCGGTGGCCAAGGGCGGCCCCGTGGCGGCGGACGCCGTGGCCCCCGAGCCGCCCGCCGACGGACTGAGCGCCGACGAGCTGCGGGCCGGTGAACTGCGGGCCGGTGAACTGCGCTCGGTACCCACGCAGCCCGCGACCGGATCGCACCGGCGGGTGCTGTTCCGCCACGGCCGCGAGCACGTCGGCTCCTGAAGCCGCACATCGCACATTCCGAAGCCCCCGGGGAATCCGGGGGCTTCGGTCTTGCAAGACCCGGTCCTCTGAATGCTTCGGGCCCTGTGCTGTGCGTCAGATCCGGACGCCCCGGGCCCGCAGATACGCGAGCGGGTCGACGTCGGAGCCGAAACCGGGCCCCGTCCGCACCTCGAAGTGCAGATGCGGGCCCGTGCTGTTGCCCGTGGACCCCGAGCGCGCGATGCGCTGCCCCGCGCCCACCTTCTGGCCGGACTTCACGGTGAGCGCCGAGAGATGGCCGTACTGGGAGTACTTGCCGTCGCCGTGCCGGATCACCACTTCGTAGCCGTACGAGCCGCCCCAGCCGGCCGACACCACCGTGCCCGCGGCGACGGACTTCACCGAAGTGCCGGTGGCCACGGGGAAGTCGACGCCCGTGTGGTAGCCCTTTGACCAGGAGCCGCCCGCCGCGCGGTACGGAGTGCTCGGCGAGGCCGCCACGGGTGCGGAGAATCCTTGCGCGGCCTGCGCGGACTTCGCCTTCTTCTGTTCTGGCTTCTTCTGCTCGGCCTTTTTCGGCTCGGCCTTTGGCTTCGGCCTGGCCTGCTGCTTGGGTTCCGCCCGCTGCTTGGGCGCGGCCTCTGCCTTCCCCGACTTCTTCTGCGAGGCCTGCAGCGCGAGCCGCTGACCCGGCGTGATCATGTCGGGGTCGCCGCCGATCGTCCGGCGGTTCGCCTCGTACAACTGCTGCCAGCCGCCGCTGACCTTCCGTTCGTCGGCGATCCCGGAGAGCGTGTCGCCCCGTACGACCGTGTACATCTGGCCGCGGCCCGCGGCGGACTGCGGGGTCACTTCCGGCTTGACGTCCTTGACCTCGCGCTTGGGGGTCTTGGCCGCCGCCTTGGTGGCACCCATCGGCGTGATGTCCGGTGCGTCGCCGCCCCGCGTCAGGCCAGCCCGCTCCGAGCAGACCGGCCAGGCCCGGGGGCCCTGCGCCTTGAGGACTTTCTCGGCGACGGCTATCTGCTGGTCCTTGGAGGCCCGGTCGGCACGCGGGGCGTAGGCGGTGCCGCCGTACGCCTCCCAGGTGGACTGCTTGAACTGGAGGCCGCCGTAGAAGCCGTTGCCGGTGTTGATGCTCCAGTTGCTGGTGGACTCGCAGGCGGCGACCTTGTTCCACGTGTCGACATCGGCCGCCTCTGCCGTGCCGGTGCCGATCAGCGGGAGCGCCATCCCGGCGCCGCCCGCGGTGACGGTCAGCGACGCACGGTTGATCCGGTTCGGCTGATACCGGCGGTGACGACCGCGTACGGCCATGGGAGCCCCCTCAGTCACACACATCTCAGTCACGTCAGACACACGACAAGGCGGCAAGTTAGCCGGTTCTGCCGTTCCGTGACAAGGGTGCGTCGCCGAGGGGGCACCCGTCCGGTCAACTCTTCAAGTGCTCCGGAATCCAGCGGAGTTGAACACTCTGCTGGTAGGGTCCACCGCCCTCATGATCGTTGAAGGAGTACACCTCCATCGAACGCTCGGATCCCGTATAGGAGTTGTGGGCCGCGAACACGGTGGACGGCGGGCACGTCATGTCTTCGAGCGCCGCCGAGAAGAGTGCGGGCGCCGTGCCGCGCGCCGCGAAGTGCACGCCGTCGAAGTACGAGAGCGTACGGAAGACACGCTCCTCGGCGCCGCGCTTGGCCTTCATGTAGAGCGCGATCTCCCGGTACGGCGGCCGCTCGGTGAGGGTCGTGGCGCGCGGGAAGTCGCACAGGAACGGCACGTCGGCCGCGATCGCCGCCAGATCGGGGACCAGGCCCCCGACGGCCAGCGTGATCCCGCCGCCCTGGCTGCCGCCGACCGCGGCGACGCGCGAGGAGTCCACCAGGGGGTGCGTCCGGGCCGCCTCGACGGCCCGGACGGCGTCGGTGAAGACGCGCCGGTAGTAGTACTCGTGGGGGTCCTCGATGCCGCGCGTCATATAGCCGGGGTAGGCGGGCCCGCTGCCGACCGGGTCGGGGGTGTCGCCCGCCGAGCCGCCGCTGCCCTGCCCCCGGGTGTCCATGACGAAGTGCGCGAAGCCCGCGGCCGACCACAGCAGCCGCTCGTGCGGGAGGCCGCGGCCGCCGCCGTATCCGATGTACTCGACGACGGCGGGCAGCGGCTCGGTCGTTCCGGCGGGCAGTATCAGCCAACCTTTGACCGGGTGGCCGCCGAACCCGGCGAACGTCACGTCGAAGACGTCGACCGTGCTCAGGTGCGCGTCGACGGGGACGAAGCGCGCGTCGATGTCGTGCTCACGTGCGGCCGAAAGGGTCTTCTCCCAGAACGCGTCGAAATCCTCGGGTTCGCTCATGTCGGGTCGGTAGCGGCGCAGTTCGTCGAGCGGCATGTCGAAATGGGGCACGGGCGGCTCCTCCGTCGGACACAGTGTCGGGATGTCACGCTACGCCGCGGGGCAATACTGGCGAACACCACCGGCACTTCCACTCCCAGGAGCCACGGCATGAGCAGCACGTCAGCCCAGATCGGTGTCACGGGCCTCGCGGTCATGGGGCGCAATCTGGCCCGCAACTTCGCCCGCAACGGCTACACCGTCGCCCTGCACAACCGCACGGCGGCCAAGACGCACGCGTTGGTCGAGGAGTTCGGCGACGAGGGCGACTTCATCGCCACCGAGACCGCCGAGGAGTTCGTGGCGGCCCTGGAGCGCCCGCGCCGCCTCGTCATCATGGTCAAGGCCGGCGATCCCACGGACGCCGTCATCAAGGAGTTCGCCCCGCTCATGGAGCCGGGCGACATGATCATCGACGGCGGCAACGCGCACTTCGCGGACACCCGGCGCCGCGAGCGCGAACTGCGCGAGCAGGACATCCACTTCGTCGGCACGGGCGTCTCGGGCGGCGAGGAGGGCGCGCTGCTCGGCCCGAGCATCATGCCGGGCGGCTCCCCCGAGTCGTACACATCGCTCGGCCCGATGCTGGAGAAGATCTCGGCGAAGGCGAAGGACGGCTCCCCGTGCGTCACGCACGTCGGTCCGGACGGCGCGGGGCACTTCGTGAAGATGGTGCACAACGGCATCGAGTACGCGGACATGCAGCTGATCGCCGAGGCGTATCAGCTGCTTCGCGAGGTGGCGGGCTACTCCCCCGCGCAGATCGCGGACATCTTCCGCACCTGGAACACCGGCCGCCTCGACTCCTATCTGATCGAGATCACGGCGGAGGTCCTCAAGCACGTGGACGCCGCGACGGGCAAGCCGTTCGTGGACGTCGTCCAGGACCAGGCCGAGCAGAAGGGCACGGGCCGCTGGACCGTGCAGATCGCCCTCGACCTGGGTGTCCCGGTGTCGGGCATCGCGGAGGCGGTCTTCGCCCGCTCGCTCTCGGGCCACTCCGAACTGCGCGAGGCGTCAAAGGACTTGCCGGGCCCGAAGGCGCAGCAGCTGAACGAGGCCGAGGCCGGGGCGTTCGCCGACCAGGTCGAGCAGGCGCTGTACGCCTCGAAGATCGTGTCGTACACGCAGGGCTTCCACGAGGTCGCCGCGGGCAGCGAGCAGTACGGCTGGGACATCGACCCCGGCGCGGTCGCCGCCATCTGGCGGGGCGGCTGCATCATCCGCGCCGCCTTCCTGGACCGCATCCGCGCCGCGTACGACGCGAACGCGGAGCTGCCGAGCCTGCTCTCGGACAAGACGTTCGCGCAGGAGATCGGCGCGGCCCAGGACGACTGGCGTGCGGTTCTGGTCGCCGCCACCCGGCAGGGTGTCCCCACGCCGGGCTTCTCGGCGGCCCTCGCGTACTACGACGCGCTGCGTGCGGACCGCCTGCCGGCCGCGCTCACCCAGGGACAGCGGGACTTCTTCGGTGCGCACACCTATCGGCGTACGGACCAAGAGGGTTCGTTCCACACCCTGTGGGGCGGGGACCGCTCCGAGGTCGAGGCCTAGGCGGGCCCGGCGGCCGAGCCCGCCGTCAGACCGGCTTCGGCTCGGTCTCGGGCTCCGGTCCCGGCGGCGGGAGCGGGGTCGGCGGCGGGCCCGGCGACGGCCGCGGCACGGGGCCGGGGCCCGGTGTGGGGCGCTCGGGGTCCGGCACCGGACTCGGCCCGTTCGGGTCGGGGATCGGGCTCGGCGGCGCGGGGTCGGGATACGGGACGGTCATGTCTCCTCCATCGACGTCGGAGATCGGTCGTGTCCACTCTCTCCCGCCTCGCGTGCCCACGCCCGGCGAGTCCACGCGTCCCCGCGTCGTCCGATCTCGGTCCTAGGTGCGCGTGAGCCGCATGACGGGGATGTCGCGATCCGTCTTGGCCTGATAGTCCGCGTAGGGGGCGAAGAGCTCGACGAGGCCCGGCCAGACCCGCACCTTCTCCTCGGCCGACAGCGTCTCGGCGCGGGCGTCGAACCGCTCCTCGGTGCCCACACGGAGCCGTACGTTCGGCTCCGCGACGAGATTGAGGTACCACAGGGGGTGCTCGTCGGCTCCGCCGTTGGAGGCCACGATGAGGTAGTCGTCGCCGTCGCGGCCGTAGATCAGTACGGTGCGGCGCAACTGTCCCGTGCGCCGACCGCGGTAGTCGAGCAGCAGGCAGGTGACGCCCTGCACGCCGGTGCCCGTGAGGCCGCCCGACTCCTCGTACTGCCGGGCCTGCTTGGCCACCCAGCCGGTGGGGCTGATCACGACCTCTTCGTCCTGCTGCGCCATGTCCGCTCCTGTGAATGAAGTCGAAGGTGTACGCGGGAGGTGAGTGACTGCTCACCTCCCGCGTGCAGCCTACGACTTGACGCCCTCACCACACCGGAGAACAGCCGCGCGCAGGCCGGGGCGCGGGCTGGAAACGACCGGTACGGGCAGGGTGGCGCGGTCCGCCGCCGGGGCCATGGACGCCTGGGCGAGGACGACGGAGTCGACGCCTTCCAGGGCATCGACGGCGTCCGCGATCAGGCGTGCGTGGCCTTCCCCGTCACCGGCCTCGAAGCGCTCCCAGGCCCCTTCCACCAGGACCGTCGTGACGTCGACGGGCCGCCCGGCGCGGGCGGCCTCCTCCTCGACGAGGGCGCGGGTGGGCCCCAGGGTGCTCTCCAGGGTGGCGACGACGGCCACGGACCGCCCCGCGGCCACCGCCTCGGCGGCCATGGGCCGGTCGACCCGCACCAGGGGCACGCCGAGGGCCGCGGCGCGGGCCTCGGTGACGGCGCCGATCGTCGAGCAGGTGCAGAGCACGACGTCCGCGCCTTCGGCGACGGCCCGCTCCAGCAACCCCTGGACGTCGTCGGCCACCGCGTCCGGCCCCTCCACCCGGGCCCGCGCGAGCAGGTCCTCGTGGACGAGATGCCGCAGGGCGAACCCCGGATGGTCCTGGTCGCGCAGCCCCTCGAAGACGGGGACGTGCACGGGCGAGGTGTGCAGGAGGGCAAGCGCCGGCGTCACCACGTGGTCGGGTCCGCCTTCTGCTTGGCCCGGGCGGCAGCGGCCAGCTCTTGCGAGGGGACGGGCGCCTCGTCGGGATGCCGCTCGGCCCACTTCGTGACGTACGGGCACAGGGGCGCGACGGCGATACCTTCCCGCGCCGCCATCGCGTACAGCTCCCTGGCCAGCGAGCCCGCGATGCCCTTGCCCTCGTGCGCGGGCTCCACTCCGGTGTGCACCGGCACCAGGGCGGACTCGGGGGCGTCCAGGGTGAAGTAGACGATCTTCCCGACCACTTCACCGTCCGCACGCGCTTCGAGGACGCCGCGCGCCCGGTCGTCGCGGATCTCGATCCCACTGCTGCTCATCGGCTCTCCTGGAGGGCGGGCGCGGCCTGCGGGCTGCGCGCCATGTCTTGGGCACCCGGCACCGGCGCGGCCGCGTCGGCACCGAGGGCCACGATCCGGTTGTTCTCGCCCTCGACGTGCACGACCTTGGGCCGCAAGGTGCGGGCCTCGGCGTCGTCGACCTGGGCGTAGCTGATGATGATCACCTTATCGCCGGGGTGCACGAGGTGTGCCGCGGCGCCGTTGATCCCGATGACGCCGCTGCCGCGCTCGCCCTCGATGGCGTACGTCTCCAGGCGGGCGCCGTTGGTGATGTCGACGATGTGCACGAGCTCGCCGGGCAGCAGGTCGGCGGCGTCGAGGAGGTCGGCGTCGATGGTGACGGAGCCTACGTAGTGCAGGTCGGCCTGGGTCACCGTGGCGCGGTGGATCTTGGACTTGAACATGGTGCGCAGCATGTGGACTCCTGAAAGACGGCTCCCTGCCAGCTTTCTGCAGGTCAGGGGCGCCCTTCACTCTACAACGGTACGTCTTCGACTCGAAGACATTCCATAACATCGTGCGCTGCGGCGAGCAAGCTTCTCACCTACGCAATCGGGGCTAGTCAAGCTGCCGTGAAGCCGTCGACGAGGAGCAGGCACGAAAGACTGCCCCGGTCTAGCCTGATGACTCATCAGCAATTGAGCGAACAAGGAGCCTGCGCACGCTGTATCTGGGGTCGGTTGCGAGCAACGTAGCCACGGCACTGCTGCGAAGATCAGTCCGTTCCGCTACTTCGGTGGCCAGAGTGCGCCGCACTCGTACGTCGGGGTCACGAACCAGCGATGAGCCCAGCTGGACGGGCACCTCCGCATGACGTGCCCACAAGATGGCGCTCAGCGATCGAACAGCCCAGTGCGGGTGCGTGGCGAGCAGCAGGGTATGGGGTGCGACGACCTTCTGCGGCAGCAGTTGGAGAGCCTGTGCCAAGCGATAGCTGGCGTCGTCAGCGGGGGCTGGCAGGGCAAGAAGGATTCGCTCACGAACTTGTTCGGCATGCTCTGCGGACCGGGCGACGCATGCCGCCAGCAGGAGCCAGTGGGCCCTGATTTCTGTTGATGCCAGGTTTAGGCGGAAGCCGCTGAGTTGGTGGTTCATACCTCCCATCGCCAGGTCGGCAGCATTAGGGCCGCTGTCGTGGTCGGCGGCCTCCAAAGCGGTCTCGCAGAGGCCACCGCATGGGGCGTCTTGGGTGAGGCTGGTAGCGATCGAGGCGGCTGCATCGATGCAGTCTGCTCGGTCGAATGAGGCTTCGGGACCTTTACCCCGGTCGATCAGAGCCTGGATCGCCATGATGCGATCGAGCTCGGGCAGCACGCGGATCTGTGCGGCGTCCCGGCCGACCGCCTCTCCGATACCGAAGTCGATCCGGCCGGGAGTGTACGCCCGCGAGGCTGTGAGACGAGCCAGTGCCTGTCTGGCCTGTGTGACTCTCTCCTCGCTCGGCGGACGGCCATCCGATGCGGTGTCGGCCAGGTATGTGAGGGCGTCAGCCGCAGTCCAGGATCCGTCACCGGCCAGCACGGACAGCTGCTCGATACGTCCCTGCCCGTACCGGTGCAACAGCTCGCTGGCACGGCGCAGCGCCTTCGTGTTGCCGAGATCTCCGGTGAGCATCGCCAGGATCTGGTCCAGCGCTCTGTCACGAAGTTCCGGATGGATTGTCGCGACCTCGGCAAGGAAAGTTGCCTGCGCAAGATCCGTCAGGTAGTAAGTGCCCTTCGGTCGGGGTGCCACAGGAGCCAGAGCGCTGAGGTGTCGCGCAGCACGAGGCAGATCGAGGCGACCCGCAAGAGCGGCGAGCAGATCATGCGCCGCGAGACGAGGAGAAGGGTTGCCCGCTGGGAAGCGAGTCTCGCTAACGTCCTCGGAGGTGGCGGCCAGAGCCGCGTCTGCGACCTCGTTGACGAGTGCGTCCGGGAGCAGATCGGCCTGTTCCCCCAGGAGCCGGAATACGGTCGCTTTCTCCCAGTACGGCGCGGAGCCGAGCCGGTGGGTGACATCCACGAAATACTCTGAGGCGGCAATGGCTACATTCTTGGCGATCTTGGTCTCGCCGATCGCAACAGCGTGGTCGGCTGCCCGGTCGAACTCCTCGGCCTCTAGGAGTACTTCGGCCAGCCGACGCCGGGCGATGTGCTCGTCAAACCAGCGTCCTGAAGCGGCACTGAGGCGGACCTGCTGACGCAAGGCCAAGGCAGCAGCCCGCAAGTTCTTATCGTGCAATGCGCCGACGCCTTTGGTCAGCAGATCCCCGGCAGCCAACAGCCGAGATCGACCTGGACGCGCCAGAAGCGCTTTGGCGAGGTCGAGATCGTCGATCCCGTGCATGGCCATAGGGACCGTTCGCTGGTGCAGAAGCCGCCGCGCATGCACCCACTCGCCCGCGTCGGCGTTGTGGCCGTCCAGGCAGGCTTGTTCCACCGCCTCTTTCCAGAGCTCGGCAGCATCCGGCGAGCCTTCGGTGATGGCCAGGTGGCGTGCGTACCGAGCGAGGATGAGTGCACACAGGATCCGCCGATGCCGCCGTCGGTAAGCGGCGTCGACAAGGTCGGTCCACTGGCCGGTCGCGTCAGCCACGATGAGGCGCAGCCGCACGGCGAGCAGATCATCGGCGTCCGTCATCGCGTCGGCGAGTTGCATCAAGCGCTCAGCATCTTCGGTGATCCAGCCCCTCTCCCTGTCGACGAGGGCGGAGGTTTCGCTAGCCAGCACCGCAAGGCGGGCCAACGAGGACTCCAGTCCGTCCGGGTTCTGCCGGAGAGGGGCGGGGGCCGCCGACTTAGGGAACGGATGCGTCAGCAAGTTCTGGGCGCAGTCCATGACGTTGAAGAGCCGCCTTGCAGTGCTGTGAACGGCCGTGTCCACGGCTGGGTGCTCGGCGGCAGCAGAGCGCAGTGCCTCGCCCAGCCGGTGACTGAGGCTGCGGACTCCGTCAGCGTCGCCAGCGTCGGCGCGCTGCCAGAAGGCATCACTCAGCAAGGAGGCGGCTTCGTCCAGGTCTCCTGCCTTGATCAGCGCGTCGGCTCGACGACGGGCTACGGACGCGGCATGACCGTCGAACCCCGATCGGACGAGCAAAGCCTCCGCCTCCGCAAACTTGCCGACTGCGGCACGGTGGTCGTTTGCCTGGGCGAACCGCGCAGCATCCGCCAGCAGACCACCCACGCCGAGTGCCTCGGCTGGCGAACGGCGGGCCGCATCGGCAAGATCGGCCCTGTCCAGCCCAGGTGCTGCGATGACCGGCGGGGCGGGCACGGGCAAGCAGAAACGCTCGGCCGTCTGCTGGCCGAAGAACTGAGTGACGATATCGGGACGGTTGCGAAGTCTGTCGCCCAGATCGTCCGGCCCCAGCAGGGCGATACTGAGATCTGGAAAAGATCCGCTCAGTTTCCGCAGTTTGACGGTGACTTGGCGGGTGACGTCACAAGGCACACACACCACAAGTCCCTCGACAGGAAACTCGCCACTCCCACGCAGCGTATGGTCTTCTACTGTGGTCTGTAGATCGGCAGGGCCGTAGGTTCTGTACCGCTTGCCCTGCCAGCCATGCCAGGTTCCATCTGCAGCACGGCCCACAACGTCCAGACCGTCGTCCTTCTGCCCGTGGGTACCGAATAGACGGACATCTCGCAAACCCTCAACTTCCACGAGGATCCGCGCCAGGAGGCGCTCAAAATCCGCAGGAAGCATCTCGAGGAAGGGCAGACGTCCCAGTTTCGGATCCAACAGCACCGCCGTCACCTGAGTCGGTGCCGCATACACGGGATCGTCGAGCGGGATGAGTTTCAAGCTCCCACCCTGCTCAACCGAACCTACGCACCCACTGCCTTCACTCATGGACGAAGCGTAACCACAACCACCGACACCATCCGGTAGCTCGCTAGACCTGGCAATAGCAGGATTTGGCGACTGCTCTTAGGGAGGAGCGATAGCCAAGCGGCGCCGCCCGCCCGACCGCCCCAGGCCCGCCGGAGGAATACGTGGTCCGTTTCGATGACCTGCGGGCTGGGTGAGGAGACTGATGCTCCAGCCCGTTGGTTGACACTCTCAACAGCAACCTGGTGCCGAGGGTGGCGTCACTCGCCTTCAACCCACCTCGCCATGCCCTCGAAGGCGTCGAGCGTCCGGATGCTACTCGGCCCGTACCAGTCGCTGCAGTCCCGGCCGAGCCGGTCGTACAGTTCGGCGGCGCCGCGCACGTCGCCGCTTCGGCCTGTGAGGTCGGCCAGGTCCATCCGGGCGGTGACGACGAGGGGATGGTCACGGCCGTGCTCCCGGGCCAGCCTCCGGACCTGCAGGTCGGCAGCGCCGAGCTTGCCGGCGACACCGCTGTCGAGCCGGGACACCCTAGGGGGTGAGTCCGTGCTGGCACGTCGTTCCTCCGTGGCCCTATCGAGGTGGCGCTCTACCTCCGCAATGGCGTGCACGACCGTGCGCGCGTTCTCTGGGCGCTGTCGCGGATCCTTGGCGAGCAGCGCCAAGATCAGTTCGTCGAGGCGCGCGGGCACACCAGCCGCCTGCAGACGTGGGGGGTTGGGCGTCTTGTCCTGGTGTGCCAGGGCGAGGGCGACCGGATCGGCGCGGTCGTCGCCGAATGGCGGCCAGCCGGTGACCATCTCGTACATCACACAGCCCAGCGAGTAGAGGTCGCTGCGCTCGTCGCCCGGCTCGGCGCGGCACCGTTCCGGCGACATGTATAGGGGGGTGCCAGCATGACTGCGTGTTTCGGTGGCGTCGACGAAACGTGACAGGCCAAAGTCGACGATACGTACGTCACTTTCGGCCTCTCGGACAAGTATGTTGCCGGGTTTGATGTCACGGTGCACGACATCCTTGTCGTGGGCAGCGGCAAGTCCCTGGGCTATCTGGCCGCTCCAGCGGCAAGTCCGAGCCAGTGGAAGCGGCTTGGGGCCCACGCAGTCAGTCAGCGGCTGCCCATCGACGTACTCCATGACAAGGAACGGGTCGGCGCCGCTCATGTAGCAGTCGTAGATCCTGGCGACGTACGGGCTGTCGACCTTGGCGGCGATCAGGCTCTCGCGTTCGAACCCACCTCGCACGCTCGCAATGCGTGCAGGATTCGGCCGCGGTCCAACCAGTTTGGACAACGCTAGGAATTTCAAAGCGACTTCGCGGGCTAGAACACTGTCACGTGCCAGCCACACGTGCCCGAATCCGCCACTACCCAGGTGTCGATCCAGCTCGAAGCGATCATTGGGGCCGACGAATTGGCGGCCGCCGGGTGGTCCGTTCACTCGTGTGTTCCCTCCCGGCCGGGGCCCTCGCACGCACCTTTCTCAAGCGCACCCGCCTCGCCGCGCCACGCCCGCTCGCCCCAGGCCTCCAGCCCCTGCGCAGCGTCGAGGCTCTCGCGCCAGGCCTTGAAGAACACGGCGTGCTGGCCCAGGGCCCGGCTTAGGGCGGTGGTGCCAGAGCGAACGTTGGCGCGGCCCTCGCGGCTCAGCTCCTGCTTGCGTACGGGCACCCGCCGCCACTCGGCGACCACCCAAGCGGCGGCGGCGACCCCCAGGAGGATCATGGTCACACGCGGTGTACCCCGCGGCACGAGGAACATCGTGACCATACTCGCCAGCGACACGGCCGCCGCTGTAATCAGTCGCCCTCGATTGAGCCGCACCGACTCGACCTGCCTGCGCGTACTCTCCTCGATTAGTCCACGCAACTCGTTCACCAGTGCCTTCTTCGGCACCGGCACGTTCGGGTCGGCAGGCAGGGGGCGTCGCCATTCACCCCACGTGACGTCGATCTCCTGGGGCAGAAGCGACCGGGAGTGTTCGACGTAAGCGTGGGCCGCGCTCAGTACCTGCGGCCACACCGCGCGCAGCGCCAGCAGGCGCGCCTCCTCTCCCAGACGTACCGCTTCCGGCACGAACACAGCGTTCACCAACAAGGTGCGCAGATCCACCGGCTTGGCGGCGGCCTGTTGCACCGCGTGCTCCTCACGCGCCGCCTTCTCGTCGCCACCGTACTCGACGACGAGTTCCAGATAGCGGATGCGCGACGCAAGGGCGGCCTCGTCGGCATCATGCCGGTCGATGAGGGCGTCGAGGGCGCTGGCCGCGTGCCCAGCCGGTTCCTCGTCGTGCTCCCCTGGGAATGCACGGTGCAGATGGGCGAGCGTCGCCTCGGGAATCGTCGCCCATTCCCATCCGCGATGCAGTTCGTCCCAGCCTTCAGCACACACCCGACTCAGCTCATCGAAGCGCTTCTCGGGCAGCTTCTTCCCCAACTCACCCATATGGTGCGCCACTTTATTGGTGAGTGTCGACGCCTGGGCTAGGCCGACACGGTCCAACCAACGCTCCATAGCCTGCCGAGTGTAGGCGTGGGCCTGCGCACCCAACTCGTTACAGGCCACAGCGTCGAGGACAACATGGAAGTCCTCGTCGAGGGCGTAAGGATCGAGCGACTGCAGATAGCGATCTATCCATCGGGCAGCCTCGTGCAATTCGCCCAGGCGCGTACAGGTGAGGGTGAAGAAGAGATTGGAGCGGGCTTGGTCGAGGGAGTAAGCCTGAGCCCGCGCCCGGCGCATCTGCGGCGCCTTGTCCAGGTGCCGAGCAGCGAGGGACACCATGGCCGGACCAAGCCAGAAGTCCGGCTCCATGATCATGCGTTCCTGGGCGCAGGCGGCCACCAAGTCCTTGTCCACGACGTCCCGCTCTAAGGCGTCCTTGGTCAACGCGTGCACGAGGCCGTGCGCCAGGGCCCGGGTCTTGCGACGCTGCTCAAAACGAGCGTGCCAGTCGATGGTGAGCCGCGTCAGCTCAGCCTCCGCCAGCGTCCGCGTCTGGTCCTTGGCGTACTGTTCGGTGAACTCGTCGAACCTCCGCGCTAGTTGGCGCACAGAGCCCTCGACCTGGTCGACCGTGTGCGCGACACCACTCAACTCGGCGGCGACGATCCTGAACTGGCTGCTTAGCGCGACGACCTCGTCATGCACCACCTCGACCCGTTCCCCCACTGTGTCGACAGCGCGGTCCACCTGCCGCAAGGAGGCTTCCAGGCTGTCGAAGCCGGCATCCATGTCCCCCTGGTCGCTCACATCGCCCCCCGAACAGGTCAGCGCCCCGTATGCCGCGCCCTCGCCCGACACCATTTCGAACTCGCATCTGTGTCTCATTATCCGTACGCCGCCGTCCTCCGTACCTCGAAGAGCTAATCTGGCCGCACTGGTTCACGCGGAGCGCGCGACGGCGACATCCGCAGGGGGAGGCATCGATATTGTGAATCAACTGCAGCGTCCCGTACGCGACTTGTTCTTCGGGCGGGATGATGCGGAGCACGACTTCGCCGACGGCCTGCTGAAGCGGGGGTTCCAGCACACCCTCGCCTACGAGGCGGCGCTCGATGGCCGCAAATCCCTGATCATTGGCCGCAAGGGTTCGGGTAAAAGTGCCATCTGCGCACAGCTCGCCCACGGCGGGGTGTACCCCGGCCCCACGGCAGAGATCGTGCCAGACAACGCGGCAGGTGATGAGATCCGCCGCTTTGATCTGCAAGGCTTGACTTCGGACACAGCCAAGTCCCTCATCTGGCGCTACTTGTTCGCCCTAGAAGCTGCCCGCCACGTGGTCGACCACTCCGCCGCCAGGCACGGCCGGTCCCTGCGCCGGCCCGCGCCGGTGCGCGCCCTGCGTGACTTCCTCCGGACCAACGGGGAGGAGGCGAATGCACGTCTGCCGGACCGGCTCCGGCGCGGTGCGAGCCGTCTGCAGTCGGCAACGCTGTCGGTGAAGATGTTCGGGGTCGAGGCCAGCATGCAAACCGGCGAGGGCATGACTGAGTCCGGATCCGAGGGCGCTCGTGCCATGCGTCAACTCGACGCACTGGAAAGCGGCGTCCGGGAGGCTCTCGACGCTTTGGACTGCGCTGCCGCCGGTCATCCGCCGCTGCTCGTACTTGTCGACCAGCTAGAGCTAGTATGGCAGGCTGATCCGGACAGCCATGCCTTGGTGACTGGGCTGCTTGTGGCCGCCAAACACATCGCCAGAACCTACGGCAAGGGCGTGCGCTGTGTGCTATTCATCCGCTCCGACATTTACGACACCCTCAACTTCGCGGACGGCGACAAGTTCCGCAGCGACGAAATTCACATCACCTGGACTCCGGGGGCCCTGCAGGACCTGGCGCTCGCTCGCGCTTCGCTCTCCCTCGGGCGAGACCTGACTCACTCTCAGCTGTGGGGCGACATCTTCCCTAGCGCAGTCGGCGGCGAGCCGACCGCGGACTATCTCGTCCACCGTTCACTGCCCCGCCCGCGCGATGCCATCCAGTTCCTCACGCGCTGCCGTGACGTCGCCTGGGAGCGGGGCCATTCCACGGTCCGCGGGTCGGACATATTGGCCGCGACCAAGCGCTTCTCCCAGTGGAAACTGGAGGACCTCGCAAGGGAATACAACGTCGGGTTCCCTTTCCTGCGAGAAGTGTTCGCGCTGTTCGAGCATGGCGAGCACCGGATCAGCCGCGACACCTTCGAAGAACGGTTCGCCGCGATCCACGCGAACCTCCACGAGACGTACTCCGCCTACACCGACCATCTGAACGCGCAGGCTGTGGTGGAGGCTCTCTTCGCCATCGGGTTTCTTGGTGTACGGCGCGGTGAAGGTGTCGCGTACGCGGGCTCGACGGCCTTGCCCGTCCAACCGTACGAGGACGAACTCCACGTCCATCCCTGCTTCCGCTCCGCACTGCACTGCGAGGAGATCGCCACGCCGCATCGTGTAGGCGGCTCCCCCGCCCTGCCGACGCATACGTCACGCCAGGCGCACACAAGCTTTCTGCGCAGTATCACTGTCACGGACGCAGGATTTACCGTCAACCGGGAGGTGCGTCTCCTAGGCGAGGTAGAACTCGCCGCCCAGCGGCTGCTGCGCCATCTCGGGCGATCGGGTCTGCCCGCACACATACGGGAAGAAACAACACGTGAGCTGACGGAAGGCCTCGCCCAAGCCCGTCGGCCCGCGCGAGGCGATGAAAGCGTCGACACACGGGTGCGCACCACGATTGCGATTCTGGAGATTCTCGCCGACCGCCTCTCCGCTAACGGCTATGGCCGAGAGCCAGTTACGCTGCGTCTGGCCGACGAGGCGCGCTCACTCGAGCGTGTGCTGGGGGGGCTGGCTGGAGGCGGCGGCTCCGACTCGTCGGGGTGATCGCGCAGGCACCTGCCGGTACCTCTGTGAGATTCGTTCGGCACCTCGAGAGCCTGCGAAGCCAAAGTTGTTTGACACCGGCGTTCGAAACCGAAGCGAGGGACTGTTACAGGTGCTGCTGCTGGGGTGTTTAAACCGCGGCGGTCAAGAACATCGTCAGGCACCCGAACCGCTGGCCTGCAGATCAGCCTTACTTGAGGATACAGGCGAAACAAAAATCAGCGAGTCAGTGTTCGGGTCGCGCACCGGCACTGCGCGCCGAGCCCCAGCACAGACTCTTTATGAATGGTTCGTCAAGGTCGATTTACGGAGCCGCTGAAGGCGCCCTGCGTGCGGCATATCGTTAGTCAGCCAAATCCGACGCGGCAGCTCTTGCCAACAACATCGTTCACCTATTACCAGCAGTCAGAATCGCGACCATGTAAGTCAGTCCCGCCCCACGACCGACAGACCCCCTGTCTGCGCTATTGCAGGTCAAAGGCCGCCTTCTAACC
Source organism: Streptomyces sp. NPDC055189 (assembly GCF_053606765.1). NCBI lineage: Bacteria > Bacillati > Actinomycetota > Actinomycetes > Kitasatosporales > Streptomycetaceae > Streptomyces > Streptomyces sp. NPDC055189. The sequence continues at coordinate 8,664 of NZ_JBSGSG010000063.1, read as the reverse complement.
CTACAGCGAGCCGCGTGTGCGGGGAGGGCTCTTCCAGATCCTCCCGTTCGCCTCGTCCCAGCAGATCTCGGCGGGCCGGGCCGCGATTTCCCGCAGCAGGTTCATCACCGCCCGGGCCCGGGCGGTCTGGGCCACGCCTCCCATGGAGACGATCTTGACTTCGAGCGGGGGGCCGCCGTCCCGCAGCCGCAGCTGCGCGACCTCGCCGCCGCCGTAGGTCTGGCTGGTCGCCGGGCGTTGGTTGAGTACGGAATAGCCGAGTCCGCGCGCCACCAGTGAGCGCACGGTCTCGTAGCTGCGGGTGCGGTAGCGGACGTCGGGTGCGGTGCCCGTGGCGGCCACCAGGGCGTGGAAGTAGTCGCGGCTGTGCGGGAGGTCGAGCAGGACCAGGGGGTCGGCGGACAGTTCGGCCAGCTCCACGCTGCCCTGTCCGGCAAGGGGGTGGTCGGCCGCGACGATGACGTAGGCCGGAGCACGGGCGATCGTCTCGCTGTGCAGTTCCGGCTCGGACGACAGACCGAGGCCGTAGGTGAGGGCGAAGTCGATGCGTCCCGCTGCCAGGGCCTGGACGAGCTCGTCCGTCTCGGCCTCCACCACATCGATCTCTATGCCGGGGTGACGCCGGGTGAACTCGCTGAACAGGGGCGGCAGATAGTACGGCGCCAGGGTCACGAAGCAGCCGATGGCCACCGGGCCGGAGAGGGTCTCTCCGTCGCCCCTGGCCTCCCGCTGGACTTCGCGGGCACGCGCAAGCAGGTCCCGCGCCTGCTGCTGGAGCCGCTCCCCGGCGGGGGTCAGGGTCAGGCCCCGGCCTCGCCGCCGGATGAAGAGCTGCACCTGGAGGTCCTGCTCCAGGCTGTGGACCGCGGCGGACACGGCCGACTGGGCGATGTGCAGTTCGGCCGACGCCTCGGTCATGGAGCCACGCTCGGCGGCCACCAGGAAGTAGCGCAGCTGAACGAGGGTGAAACCCAGCGGTGACGTCATGCGAGACCTTCGTGCCCGGTGAACGGTGTCCGCACCGACCCTATGCGGCGGTATGCGGCGGCGACGCCTCCACCCGCTCGGCAGGCGTGTGGGTCGCGTGGGGCGCATGGGAGACGTCCTCGGGGCGCAACAGCGTCGTACCGACGGTCTCCTTCAGGGTCAGGGCGGCGATCAGGCCGCCGACGGCGAAGACCATCAGGTACGGGCCCGGCACCAGGGTGCTGCCCGTCGCGGAGATGAGCACGGTCATGAGGTAGGGCACGGTCCCGGCGAACAGCGCCGCGGTGATGTTGTACGCGACGGAAAGACCGCTCTGCCGTGTGCGGGTGGGGAAGATCTCCGCCGACCACACCGCGTAGGTACCGAGGATCGCCGCCAGGATCACGCCGAGCAGCAGGCCGGCGATCCAGGTGCCCACGAGCCCGGTCCGCATCAGGAGGAAGGCCGGCGTGGACAGGACGAGCAGGGCAAGCGTCGCCCCGATGAACACCGGCTTGCGTCCCACCCGGTCGGAGAGCGCGCCGAACAGCGGCACGAGCGCGAGGCCCATCAGCGAGATGGCGGTGGACAGCAGGGCCGCGTTGCCGTCCGAGTGGCCCAGGTGGTCGGTCTCGTAGGTGACGAGGTAGGTCAGCACGGCGTAGAAGGGCACGTGCATGGCCGCCATCAGGCCCGCCGCCTGGAGCAGTTCCTTCTTGTGGGAGCGGAGCAGTTCGCGGGCGGGGCTGGTCGGCACGGTGTCATTGGCTTCGAGCGCCCGGTACTCCGGGGTGTCCTCGATCTTGCTGCGGATGATGAAGCCGATGACGCCGAGGGGAGCGGCGATCAGGAAGGGGATGCGCCAGCCCCAGGCGGTGAGTTGGCTCTCGTCGAGTGCGGTGGACAGGAGGAGGAAGACGAACGAACCGGCGAGGAAGCCCAGCAGCGAGCCGACCTCCAGCCAGCTCACGCCGAATCCGCGCCGCCGCCGTGGTGCGCTCTCGGCGAGGAAGCTGGCCGCGCTGCCGAACTCGCCGCCCGCGGCGAAGCCCTGGATCAGGCGAAGGACCACCAGGAGGACGGGGGCCGCGATGCCTATCGAGTCGTAGCCGGGAAGCAGGCCGATGGTCAGGGTCGCGCCGGACATCATGAAGATGACCAGTGACAGGGTGCGCTTGCGGCCGATCCGGTCGCCGAGCGGCCCGAAGACCAGGGCGCCGATGGGCCGGATGCCGAACGAGACGGCGAAGACGCCGAACACGGCGAGCAGTCCGGTCGTGGCGTCACCGGCGGGGAAGAACACGGTCGCGACGGTGCCGGCGAGATAGGCGTAGGCAGCCCAGTCGAACCAGTGCACGAACACGCCTACGGCTCCCGCGGCGACGCTCCTGCGCAGGGCGACCACATCGGTGGCCGGCTCGGCCGCGGTCGTGGTGGCACTGCTGTCACGCGTGGGCATACGCGCCTCCTTGGGGAAAAGGGGTTCCGAAGCTGGAGCTGTGCGGGTGCCGCCGGTGTCTTTTCGTCAGGGTCGGGGAGGTGGGGCCGTGCTCCGGTCCACGCCGGTCCGGTCCACGCCGGTCCGGTCCACGCCGGTCCAGGCCAGCGCGACCGCGCCGTCGAGCAGGGCACGCTCGGCGGTCCCGCCCACGCAGTACGCGGCGAACTCGTGCTGGTGGTTGGTGGCGGGCAGGGAGCCGATGCCGATGTACGGGTGGATCGCCGGGACGACCTGCGACACGTTGCCCATGTCGGTGGAGGCGCGGTTCATGCGGGACGCCTGGCCGGGTGGCGCGAACTCCCTGCCCAGGGCGAGAGCGTTGGTCCGGTACTGCCCGAGAGCGGTCTCGTCCGTGCGGAACTCCGCGTAGGGCTTGCTCTCCGGTTCGATCTCCAGGTCGCAGCCGGTGGCGAGGGCGCCCGCCTCGAAGGCCCGCATGACGCGCGGTTCGAGCTCGGCCAGTTCGGCGAGCGTCTCGGCACGGACGTACCAGCGTCCGCTCGACCGTTCCGGGATGGCGTTCGGGGCGTCCCCGGCGTGCGTCACCACGCCGTGCACGCGCGCCGACGACGGCAGTTGCTGGCGCAGCAGCCCGATGGCGACCTGGGCCACGGTGAAGGCGTCGGCCGCGTTGATCCCGGCCTCCGGGTAGGCGGCGGCGTGCGCGGACTTCCCGGTGTAGGAGACCTTGGAGTGGCTGACCGCGAACGGGCGGGCCTCGGCGACGTCGACCGGCGCCGGGTGCACCATCATCGCGAGATCGACATCGGTGAAGGCGCCCCGGTCGAGCATCTCGATCTTGCCGCCGCCGCCCTCCTCTGCCGGGGTGCCGTAGACCTCCACGGTGAGTCCGGCATCGTCGGCGACGGCGGCGAGGCCGAGCGCGGCGCCGACCGAACTCGCCGCGATCAGGTTGTGGCCGCACGCATGTCCCAGGCCGGGCAGCGCGTCGTACTCGGCGCACAGCGCGATCCGCACCGGCCCGCTGCCGAACCGGGCGTGGAAGGCGGTGTCCAGGCCGAGGTAGGACGAGGTGACGTCGAACCCGGCGCGGTCGAGGAGTTCCGGTACCGCGGCTGCGGCCCGGTGTTCCTGCCAGGCGGTCTCCGGATCGGCGTGCAGCCGCTCGGAGAGGGCGATCAGCTCCTCGGCGTGCCGGTCGACCGCGTGCCGTGCCGCCTCCTTCACCGTCCCCATCACAGGCTTCGTCCCCATCACTCGTCTCCCGGGACGCCGTACGAAGGAGACGTGGCGGGGTCGAGTCCGCGCCGCACGTAGTCGTCCCGCTGCGGCAGCCAGACGCCGAGCAGGTCACCGAGCCGGTCCAGGGGGTCATCGGCCCAGTCCACCCGCAGGTCGGTGACCCGCCAGCCGACGTCCGCGACGACCGCCATCCCGGCGGAGTACACCGGACCCTCCTCGCCGCCGGCCGCGACGGCGGCCTTCATCGCGGCGAGCAGTCGTTCTTCCAACTCCCCCGTGGCGGCGGCGTACGCGTCGAGGAGTACGCCGGGGATGTGCTCGCCGGACAGCATGTTGCCGGCCGCGACCGCGCCGTCGGCGGTGGCGGAGGCGAAGGTGCCCAGGGTGCGCGGGCCGCTGAAGGCGAAGCCCGGTCCTGACCCGCCGAGGACGGTCAACTGCCGGTAGTCGATGGTGTCCTTGTTCGCTGCCGCGCCGGTGACGTCGGCCAGTGCGCGTTCGGCGTCACCGTGCTCCGAGAGGCCGTCGAGGAGGCCGGTGCCGAGCATGGGGTCGGTGATGTTCTGTGACGTCGCCGCGCCGATGCCGGGCCGCAGATGGACGACGCGGGCGGCGACCGCCGGGCTCGACGAGCTGGCGGCGATACCGAACCGCTCGCCGTCCCGGACCACCAGAGAGAACGTCATGCCTGCTCCCCCTCGGGAAGTGCGGCGCCTTCAGGAAGTGCGGCGTCTCCAGGAAGTACGGCGATCGCGTCGATCTCGCACAGCCACTCCGGCCGGGCCAACGCGGACACCACGATGCCGGTGGAGATCGGGTGGGCGCCCTTGGTCCAGCGGCCCACCGTGCGGTACACCGCCTCGCGGTAGCGCGGGTCGACCAGATAGATGGTCAGTTTGACCAGGTGCTCGATGCGGCCGCCCGCCTCTTCGAGCAGCATCTTGATGTTCGCCATGGCCTGCTCGGCCTGCGCCCCGACGTCGCCGATGCCCACGGACTCGCTGGTGTCGAGGTCCTGGCCGATCTGACCCCGCACGTACACCGTGTTGCCGGCGACGACGGCCTGGCAGAGGTCGTTGTCGAGGTTCTGCTCGGGATAGGTGTCGCGGGTGTTGAACGGACGGATCCTCGTGTGCCCGCCGACGACGATCGGAGCCTTGGCCCGAGAGCCCTGGTTCGTGTTCGTGTTCGTGTTCGTGGAAGCCATCGTCTGCTCCTCAGGTGGTGGGGGTGGCCGAGGCGGTACCGGGCCGGTCGGTGCTGCCGTACGCGAGGTAGCCCCGCCGGGTCGCGATGTGGTCGGCGACGTAGCGGGCGTCGTGCCAGACACCCCAGATGAAGCTGGAGCCGCGGCGGGAGAGCCAGGGCAGGCCCAGGAAGTAGACGCCGGGCTCGGAGGAGATTCCGCGTCGCTGTTGCGGGCGGCCCTTCTCGTCGAAGGCGTCGACGTCGAGCCAGCCGTAGTCGGTCGCGAAGCCCGTCGCCCAGACGATCGAGGTGACGCCGGCCTCGGCCAGGTCAAGCTCCGACCGGGGGTCGGTCACGCACTGCGGATCCGGCCCGAGGACGTGGGCCTGCGGCTCCTCGGGGAGGTCGAGGCCGTTGCGCTCGACGTACTCGTCGGCCGCCCGCAGCAGTCCCAGGTACTTCTCGTCGCCGAGCGCGATGTTCGTGGCGAGGTCGGGCGCGAAGCTCAGGACGCCGTCGTCGCAGGACGCGGTCATCCCGAGCAGTTCGATGCCGTCGGCGGCCAGGGCGCGGAAGTCCACGGTGTGGCCGCCGCGCGCGCCGCTGACCGCGATGGTCACGTGCTCGGCGCCCTGGGGAGGCGTCTCCGCGTCCCAGAGTCCGAGCACGCCGAGCCACCAGCAGAAGTCGCGCCCGCGGTACTCGCGCGGAGGACGGTCGTGCGGACCGACCGAGAGGAAGACCCGGCGGCCGGACCGGCGCAGCTCGTCGGCTATCTGCACGCCCGATGAGCCGGCCCCGACCACCAGGACCGAGCCCTCGGGCAGCTGCTCCGGGTTGCGGTATCCGCTGGAGTGGATCTGTACGGGGACGGTGCCGTCCGGAACGATGGGCGGGAAGACCGGTCGCTGGAACGCCCCGGTCGCCACCACGACGAAGCGCGCGTCGATCGAGCCCTGCGAGGTCTCCACCCGGAAACCCGGCCGCCCGGTGTGCCGGTGCACGTCGGTCACCTCGACGCCGCAGCGGACCGGGGCGCCGATCTTCTCGGCGTACGCGGCGAAGTACTCCGCGACCTGCTCCTTCGAGGCGAAACCGTCGGGGTCGACGTCGGTGAACTCCAGGCCGGGGAAACGGTCGTGCCACGCGGGCCCGTTCGCCACCAGGGAGTCCCATCGCTCCGAGCGCCAGCGCTCGGCTATGCGGTGCCGTTCCAGGACGACGTGCGGCACGCCGTGAGCCCCCAGGTGCTCACTGGCCGCCACGCCCGCCTGGCCGGCTCCGACGACGACTACTTCGGTTTCTTCGCTCGGCACTTCATCCTCCGCTCAGACGGCAGTTCATCCCGGTGTCGCGTTGACTGGCTGCCGTACGGGACATCCTTGAACGCACCGCGAATTCCTGTCCAACAGATGTTTCCGTTGCAGGCCATCGGATTTTCAGATGCGACCTTCGAAACAATGTCTTTGGACATACCTATGGGCGTAGAGGTACTCTCCCGGCATGCCCGATTCCAGCGCGTCCGCTCAGGACCTCGACCGTGTGGCCTCCGAGCTCGCGGCGAGCCTGCCCGCGCTGAACCGCGCCCTGGACCGGCACGTCGGACAGAACTTCGCGCGCCCCAAGCCCCCGGAGGCCCAGCTCGCACTGCTGCGCCTGGTGGCGCAGGAGCAGGGCACCACTGTCCGTGAGGCCGCCGACGCGCTGCTGATGCGGCCCAACAACGTCAGCGCCCTGGTCTCCCAGCTCACCGAGCAGGGCCTGCTCGAACGGCGGCAGGACCCGGACGACAAGCGGATCGCGCATCTGCATCTGACCTCCCGCGCCCGGCGGGAGCTGGCCGAGGTCCGGCGCCTCGAAGGCGAACACCTCGCGCGCGCCCTGCAGTTCCTCACCCAAGGCGAGCGCGATGCCCTGGGCTCGGCCGTCGGCGCGCTCGCCTCGCTGACGCGGCAGCTGCGCGTAGCGCCTCCGGCGGAATAGACCCGCCTCCCCGCCACGGGGACGCTTCCGGTCACGCCCCGGCCACCGCACTCAGCTCTCCCTGCGCTCCGGCTGCGGCCCGGCGCTGCTCTGGCGCCGCCCGCTCCCAAGCGGTCTTCCCGTAACTCCCCATACAGACAAGGCACGTTCATGCCGTCCACCACCGTGGATCCCTCTCCCCTGCCCGCACACTCCCCGCCGGAGGCGCCCGTGCCCACGGGCCGGCGCGCGAACCCCTGGCTGACGCTGATCGCCGTCGCCTTCGGGCTCTTCATGGTCCAGCTCGACGCCTCCGTCGTCGCCATCGCCAACCCGGAGATCGGCCGCGCCCTCAAGGCGTCCACCGCGGACCTCCAGTGGGTCACCAACGCCTACCTGCTCGCGCTCGCGGGCTCGCTCATCCTGGGCGGCAAGCTCGGCGACCGCTTCGGGCGGCGCACCTTCTACATCGCCGGCGTCATCGGGTTCACACTCGCCTCGGTCGCCATCGGCCTCTCGGGCTCGGTCGTGGGCGTCGTCGCCTTCCGGGCGGTGCAGGGCTTCTTCGGCGGTCTGCTGATGCCCAACACCCTGGGCCTGCTGCGCACCGCCTTCCCTCCGCGCAAGTTCGGTATGGCGGTGGGCATTTGGGCCATGGTGTCGGCGGTGTCGACCGCACTCGGGCCGATCGTGGGCGGACTGCTCCTGGAGAACGTCTCCTGGGAGTCGGTCTTCTACATCAACGCCCCCATCGGCCTGCTCGCCCTGCTGGTCAGCGCCGCAGTGCTGCCGCAGAGCAGGAGCAAGAGCGCCGAGGAGCCGCAGCGTTTCGACGTACTCGGAGTCGCCCTCCTCGCCGTCGCGCTGCTGTGCGTGGTCTTCGGCGTGGTCAAGGGCGAGACGTGGGGCTGGGCCTCGGCGGGCACCCTGGGGTCCGTCGTTGTCGGTCTGCTGCTCCTCGGCGTCTTCGGCCGGTACGAGACCCGCGTGGCGCATCCGCTGCTTCCGATGCGGCTCTTCCGCAGCCGGGCGCTGACCACCGGCACGGTCATCACCGCGCTGAACTTCTTCGTCATGCTCGGCGTGATCTTCTTCGTGATGCTGTACCTGCAGAACGTGCGCGGCTTCTCGCCGGTCGAGGCCGGTGTGCGGACCCTGCCGCTGAGCCTGGCCTCCCTGGTGGCGTCCCCGCTGGGCGCGGCGCTCACCGCACGCTTCGGGCCGCGTCTGACTATGCCGCTGGGCATGCTGCTCCAAGCCGCCGCCGCGTTCGGCATGCTCACCTGGGACACCGGCTCGTCGTACGCCACGATGTGGCCGCCCTTCGTCGCGCTCGGCCTGGGCGTCGGCATGGTCCTTGCCGCGTCCTCCGACGCCATCGTCGGTCAGGCTCCCGTGCGGGACGCGGGCGTGGCCGGCGGGCTGCAGGCCACCTCGCTGCAGATCGGCGGCGCTCTGGGCACCTCCGTCCTCGTCTCGCTCATCAGCAGCCGGGTCGGCTCGACGCTGACCGGTGAACTGACCGGCGCCGGCGTCCCCGCGCCCGTGGCGGCCGGGCTCCAGGAGGCGAAGGACGCGGTGGCGATGGGCGCGGCCCCCGTGTCGCCCGACATGTCCGCGCAGGTGAAGGCAGCGGTCGTGGAGGGCAGCGGTCAGGCGTTCATGAACGGCGTGCATACGGCCGTGACCGTGACCGGCGTGCTCTGTCTGCTCGGCGCCGCCGGTGCGGCGGCCGGTCTGCGGCGCACCTCGGCCGCGCAGCACCAGGAAACGCGGCACTAGGAAGCGCGGCACTAGGAAGCGCGTACAGAACGCGCCGGACCGGCCGGGGAACAACTCCGGCC
>NZ_JBSGSG010000062.1:0-59302 GCF_053606765.1 Streptomyces sp. NPDC055189 | reverse complement strand
CCCACCTGCCCCTTGCGGGGCGGTGGGGCGCCGTCGTCGTCCCCGGCCGCCTCCGCCGGGGAGTCCTGCCCTCGCCGAAGAGGCCGGCGAATGCGCCACCGGCCGGCTTCACGGCGGCGGCTGAACCCTGCTGGCACCGGCAAGGTACCGTCGGAACCACCTGACGAGGCCGGCGTCCACCTCGCGGGCCACCGGCAGCTGCGGCGCAGGCTCGATGCCGGGTTCTTCGGCCAGCGGATGCGCCAAACCGGCGATCGACAGCAGCTCGGACCGCTCCCCGAGCGCCTCGGCGAGGTCCGACGCGTCAGCACGCAGCCCTGGATGATCCAGCTCGCCGCTGACGACCAGCAGCGGTGCCCGAGCGGCAATGACACCCGCCTTGGCGACGAAGTCCAGGCCTTCCACGGCCTCCTCCGACGCTGCGTCGTAGGGATAGTCACCCGGAAACAGGTCGACGACGGACCGCATCCGGATGGCGGCGTTGACCACGGCACCGGCGAAGACCGGCGTGTCGGTGTCGGCGAGCACCCGCAGGGCGACGGCCCCGCCCAGCGATCCGCCAAGAATCCCGATCGCACCCTCATCGAGGGGCAGTTGGGCACGGAGAGAGGCCAGCGCGGCGGGGAACTCCTCGGTCGCCTGCCGGACGAACGGCTCCAGATAGGACATCAGGACGTCTTCGCGGATCAGCTCCAGACCGGCGGCCATGCTGCCCCCGACCATGCGCGCCCCGCACATCGGCATGCCCAAGTGCACCCGCCATGCGGGCAGATCGTTCATCGGCAGCGCCGCGGCGAACGCCGCGTCCGACCTCGGCGCGTCCAGCATGTGCCAGGTGACGAGCAGCGGCGCGGCCCCGCCGCCGGCCGGCGGCAGAGCGGTGAACGGCACACCGGCGGCCGTGCCCGTGATCGGTGAGTGCATGCGGCCACCGTAGAGCTGTGGCCGCCGGTCGATGGGGTGTATCTGCCATCAGCTAAGCCTGTTGCCGACCGCCGTGGTCTGCGACCGGGGACTTCTGGGGGCGGCCCGCGTCACACGAACTGCTCGGCGAGTTCGTTTTCCGCCAGCCGCTGTCTGCCGGCGTGGTCCCCGCCGGGGGACGGAGGGTCAGTCCAGGATTCCGACGTCGTAGAAGAAGCGGTAGCGATCCGGGTCGTCGGGCAGGAACCAGTGGAAGCCCTCCAGGAGGAACACCGCGACCAGGTTCACCGCGATCACCAGGGCGAGGAAACCGAGCACGATCCGGCCCGCCGCCCAGTACACGCCCGATACGGGCAGCGTGGTGTCGGCCGTGGAGTGGGCGAAAGCCAGCACGACGCCGATCGCCACCACCGAGGCCATGAACAGGATCCACGCCCACACATACATGTGCAGACCCAGCACCGGCGCACCGTAGCCCTTGTCGCCGGGCAGGATGTGCAGCATCGTCTGCCGCCAGGACGCGAAGGCGCCGCACATCACCGCGACCAGAGCGAGCCCCCAGCCCATCATGTAGTCGCGGCCCGTGATGGCGCCGGTCATGCCCCGGCGCACGATGTACGCCGCCCCCAGCGCGGCCAGCAGCATGAACATGCGCTGCACCATGCACAGGGGACAGGGATAGTCCCAAGAGACGAACTGCACGCCGAGCCCGCCGCAGACCACACCGGTCCAGCCGACCGCGAAGAAACAGGCGAACCAGTACTGGACCTTGCCCAGGACATGCAGGCGCTCGGTGCCCGCCAGCGGGGCCCTCAGCGTGCTCATCAGTAACTCAGCCCCAGCTTGAGGCTGCTGGTGATGTGGTGGGCGAGGAGGAGGATCGTCAGGACGAGCATGATCCACCAGCCGCCGAGCAGCACGGCACGTGACCGCTGGCGGTGCAGCGCGTACAAGGTGGCCAGCAGGCCGCCGAAGATGAGGGTGTCCATGGGCGCGGAAGGTATCCGGGCCCGTGACCTCACGGCGGCAGGGCGGCCGGGACGCGCCATCGGTCCACGGGAAGGGACCAATCGTGGCCCCGGGAGACTCGGCGTGCCGAAGTCTCGTACCGGTCAGGCGGTCAGTGACGCGAGCTCCGCGTTGGCGCGCTCGGTGACCAGGGCGAGGACACGGCCTGCGGCCGCCAGGTCCTCGGCGGGGATCCCGTCCCAGATGCGCGCGGAGGCGGGGGCGACCTCCGCGCCGATGGCCGCGAACATCTCGCGACCTGCCTCGGTGGGGCGTAGGTGCGCACCGTCGGCGACGAGCAGCTGCTTGGCCAGCAACTCGTCGAGTGTGGCGCGGATGTCGGCCGGATCGGCCTTGAGGGAATCCTGGACCCGGGCGACCAGGTCGTCCGGCGTCTGCGGGGCGTCGGAGGTGATGGCGGCGCGCAGCGCGACCTGCTCATGGAACGTGGCGCCGTGCCGGGCCAGGACGTGTTCCAGGACACCGCGGGCGGCGTAGTGGGCCAGGGCGAGGTCGCGGGCGTTGGCGACGGGTGCGGTGGTGGTGGATGCGGTGGAGGTCGTGGTCATGGTGTTGCCCCCTATTTGCTCTCGTCTTTGCTCTCGTTGTTCGGTACGGATGGAGCCAGAGGTGTGTCGAGCAAGGTCGTCAGCTCGTCGGTGAACGCACGCGTCCGTGCGGTGTCGAGGCCGCCCAGCGGCTCCAGTAGCTGCTGGAGCAGTTCCTGGACCACCGCGATGGCCTGCCGCGTGACGGACTGGCCCTGCTCGGTGAGCGCGAGCTGTACGGCACGCGGGTCCCGGGGATCGCGGGTGCGTTCGATCAGGCCGCCCGATTCCAGGGCGCGCGCCAGCTTCGAGACGTACAACGCCTCCAGGCCGGTGTGGTCGGCGAGGCGTCGCTGGCTTGGCCGTTCACCGGTGCGCTGCATGCCGTACAGCGACGCGACCAGCGAGTACTGCGCGTGCGTGAGGCCCAGCGGGGCCACCGCGCGATCGACCGCGACGCGCCACTTGTTGGCGAGCCGCCACACCAGAAAGCCGGGCGTGGGGCCCGGTGAACCCTTGCTCATGCCAAATAGAGTACATAGCTACTATGTACATGGCTACTAAATTCGGGAGGCGGGCCCGCCCGCTCAGGCCGGGTGCGCCTCGCGCCAGGCCGCCATCGACACGTTCCACTCCTCGCCGTCGAGCGCCGTGAGCGAGGCCGGGAACAGGCCGTCCTCCTCCTTGGCGATGTGCCGGTGCAGTTCCTCGACGGCTTCTACGAGGGTGCGTACGTCACCGGGGTCGGTCAGATCCAGGGCGGGCAACAGGGCGGCGAGTTCCCGGTGTTCAAGCTCCAGGTTCGCGATGTAGCCCTCGTACTCGGGATCCTTGCGCATCACCCGGAACAGGCCGTTCTCCTCGCCCCGCCAGTGTGATTCCAGCTCGCGGGCCATGACGTCCACGAGAGCGCGGGCGCGATCCGTGTCGCCCCGCTCCAGGGCGCGCACCGCATCGCCCGCGGCGTCGGTGACACGCTCGTGTTCGGCGATGAACTCCCGGATCAGTGGGATTTCCCGGCAACCGCAGTAGTGGCACATGAAGATGGTTCTAGGCGAGGCCGGGGGTCACGGGCGGGACGCCACGCGCGCGGGCGGCCCGCGTCTTTGACCTCGCCGAAGGCCGCCGTGGTCCGTGGCGATGTCGCGCCCGCCCGTGGCGATGTCGCGCCCGCCCGCGGCGACGGCAACCGACCTGTACGCGCGGCGACTTGACCGAACGTGCCCGGCGCGTCAGGTCCGGTCGATGTGGACGTTGGTCGACTTCACGCGGGCGGTGGCCTCCATGCCGACCTCGAGGCCCAGCTCCTCCACGGCTTCCCGGGTCAGCAGTGAGACCAGCCGGTGCGGCCCGGCCTGGATCTCCACCTGGGCCGCGACATCGCCGAGCTTCACCGCGGTGACGATGCCCGGAAAGGCGTTGCGGACCGAGGTGTAGGAGGCGTCCTCCTCACTGCCGCTCTTGGCGAGCTCGACCGAGAAGGCGGCCAGATCCTGCCCGTCGACAAGCCGGCGACCGCCCTCATCGCGATGGGTCTTCACTCGCCCGGCGTCGGCCCAGCGTCGTGCGGTATCCGGACTCACGCCCAGCAGACGTGCCGCCTGCCCGATTGTGTAGCGCTGCATGCGCGCAAGGTTAGGCGGTGCGGGGAGTGCGCGCCCTGCCGGGGCGCCTGGAGGGCTCCGCTCCGAACGGATCGGGGCGTTCGAGGGCATGCTTTCGGGCGCGTCGGATCTGCCAGGCGTGGCGGGCCGATGGGGTGGCGGATGCCACGTCCTGCGCTACGGGCCCGTTTCGGGGCATTAACGTGTGAATCGCCACAGGCGCACAGCCTGACGGAACATCACCGACAAGGTGTCACCGAACTCATCTGTGAGGCGTTTCTTCATGAGCCTGAGCATCCGCAACCAGATCGCCGGAACCGTCACTTCCGTCACTCCGGGCGAGGTGATGGCGACCGTCAAGGTCCGTCTCGACGGCGGTCAGTACGTCACCGCCGCGATCACTCTGGAGGCCGTCAAGGAGCTCGGTCTCGCCGAGGGCTCCGCGGTCAGGGCCCTTGTGAAGTCCACCGAGGTGTCCCTGGCGACGGGCGCGGTCGAGGGTCTGTCCATCCGTAACCAGATCCCCGGCACCATCACCGACGTCGCCACCGGCGGCGCCATGGCTGCCGTGAAGGTCTCCGTCCGTGGTGGTGAACTGACGGCGGCCATCACCAAGGATGCCGTCGCCGACCTGCGGCTGGCCTCCGGCTCCTCCGTGGTCGCCCTGATCAAGTCGACCGAGATCTCGCTGGCCGTCTGACCTTGGTGCGGCACCGGGCCGGGAAGCCGTACCTCGCGGACGCTCCGGCCCGGCCCGGTGCCGGATCGGGCCGCCGCTGCCCGACCCGATAGTCTGCCCGCTCGCCGAGGATCAACAGGGGAGCAACCATCCGCAGGGCTACGGGAATCAGGCACAGGGGAGTGGCGGCCTTCGCCGCGCTGGCCACCGCGCTCACGGCTGCGGGGTGCGGCACGAAGTCGGAGGACTCCGCAGGCAAGGACGAGGGGCCGAAGGGCTCCGCGGGCTCCCTGGCTTGGCAGTTCGAGCACATCGCGGACTTCAGCGGAGAGTTCGCCGATGTCGCCGTGCTTGCCGGGGACGACATCTGGGCGGTCGGCACCGAGAACAACGGCAAGTCCAACGCCCACCTGCTGCACTACGACGGCAAGCAGTGGAAGCGCGAGCCCCTCCCCGAAGCCCTCGGGTCCACCGCCTACCCGCCCAAGCTCGAAGAGATCGGCGAGGAAGAGCTGTGGCTGCGGCCGCAGGGTCCACAGGACCCCGCTGCCGTGAACCGCTGGGCCAAGTGGGACGGCACCCGCTGGTCCACGGTGCAAAACCCCCCGCCGGGCAACCCGGGCGACTTCGAGGCCGCGAGCGCGGACGATGTGTGGGCCAAGACCGCCGAGCGGACCGCCCAGCACTGGGACGGTACCCGCTGGACCGCTACCCGGCTGCCGTACGAAGCCGCCGACCTGGCCGTGGTGGGACCGGACGACGTCTGGGCGGTCGGCAGCCGCTCGACCGGGCCGGGCACCGAAATGGAGGGCGGCGAGAAGTACGGCCAGCCCGCCTCGATGCACTGGGACGGCACATCCTGGAAGGTGGTGGACACGCCGCAGGCCCGCTTCGAGGAGCCGCTGCCGCCCGAGCCGGACGCCGGCCTCGGCCAGGTCTTCGCGCTCGACGACGGTGAGGTGCGCGCCTACGGCACGAATTCCTTCAACCACGGCGAGGTGGAGCCCGAACCCGCGGACGAATTCATCCGGCTGCGCTGGGACGGCTCGAAATGGGCCCGGCAGAAGGAAGCGCCCGGCGGCTGCGCGCTGCGGACCCCGGTGGGCCAGGACGGCAAGGGGCTCTTCCTCGACGGCAACTGGTACCTGACCGACGCCGGCCGGTGCGTGAAGATCAAGCGTGAGCGCCTGCCCGTGTCGAGCGGCGCCCGCAAGGCGTCGAACCAGTCGCTGTGGCTGGAGGAGATCCACCGGGTGCCGGGCACCGACGACTGGCTGGGCGCCGGACACGTCCAGGTCAACCAGTCCGGTGACCCCTTCGGCGCCCCCGTCGTCGTACGCCTGAAGCGCGGCGGCTGACCCCTCGGGCGGCACTGCCGAGGGGGCCCGCCTGCGCCCCGCCTCGTCGCAGGGCTGCCCCCGCCTACACCCCGCCTCCGTACGTCCCGTACCGCGGAAGCCCCGCCGATTCGTAGACATGAATCGCAAGCCCGCCCGGCGTCGTCTCATGGCTCAGGAGCCGCAGCCCGGCGGGCGCGCCGCCGTCCGGGAGCAAGCGGCGTCCCTCGCCCACGACCACGGGGGCGATCGCGAGCCGCAGTTCGTCGATCAGGCCGGCGGCCAGCAGGGACTGGGCCAGCCTGCCGCTGCCGTGGATCTGCAGCTCGCGGCCGGGTTGCCGCTTCAGCTCGGCGACCCGGGCGGGGATGTCGCCGGACAGGATCGTGGTCGGGTCCCAGTCGGCCGTGGTCAGGGTGTGGGAGGCCACGTACTTCGGCAGGCCGTTCAGAATGCCGGCGAAGGGATGCTCGGTCATCTTCGGCCAGTCCCGCGCGAAGTTCAGATACGTACGACGGCCGAACAAGAACGCGTCCGCCTGACCGAGCCAGGTGCCGGCAAGGCGCTCGAACGCTTCGTCCAGATGCGGCACGAACCACCCGCCCCGCTCGAAACCGTCACTGGTGTCCTCGTCCGGCGCACCCGGGCCCTGGTAGACGCCGTCCAGGGACAGGAACTCCTGCAGTACCAACCTCATCGCGCACCTCTTTCCCGGCCGCGGGACGTGCTCGTCCCTCCTGCTCTTCAGACATGGTGGCGCACGAAGACTCATCGGTCCTGGCGCGGCCCATTCCGTGTCCGCTGCCGTGCTCCCTTCCGTGTCCGCGGCGCGGCGCCGGGTACCGGCCGCCCCTGTTTGCCCTGTGATGGCTGGATCGAGCGGCTTGCCATCACTACGCACCGTCCGTCCGCCGGCGTCGTTGAACGTGGGCGGGGTACTCCTTCCCTTGCCAGGTTCACGGTCCATACTGGTCGGGCCCCGACCACTCACAGAACGACTCCATGTCAAAGAAAAACACCTCAACGACCACCGTCCCCGACACCGCGTGGCTGGGGCGCGGGCGCCACATCGGGCCCGAGCCCGAGCAGGACGTGCGGCGCAACCTGATCGCCCTCAAGGCGGCCGGGGTGCTCGACGACTTCCTGGACCTCGACCCCGTCGAGGCGGCCCGCTCCACCGTCCTGCACCCGCGGGACGAGTCCGCCGACCCCGGCCCCTCGGCCCGCCGCCTCTTCGAGGCCCGCTGGCGCGTGGCCGACGACGTCACGGTGCGTGCACAGCTGACCCTGTACGACCCCGAAGCCCGTCGTAAGGAAGGCGAAGGCGTCACCTGGGTCATCGCCGCCGAAGCGGAACAGACGTGGGACGCGCACTGGCCCTCGCCCGCCCTGATGTTCTGGCCCGACAGCGACCGGGTTCCCTGGGACCACGACACGGCGGCGGACGTGCGGCTGCGCACGGTGAACTACCTGCCCAAGGACGACGACGAGCTGCGCCATCTGCTGCGGGACTGCACCCGGCAGAGCTGGTTCATCCATGTCGTGGTGCACGAGGCGATGACGCCGGACGCCAAGGGACAGCAGCCGGTCACGGCGTTCCTGCCGCCGGGGCTGCGGCACCGGGTGATCGAGCACCGGGGCACGCCGGAGCAGGCGCAGATCGCCGACTTCGCCATGAAGCGTGAGCTGAGCGTGCGGATGCCGCGCGGCGGGGCCGTCGTCCTGGCCACGGCGCCGCAGCCTTCGGGCTACGACGCGGAGCGGTTCACGGTGCGCAGTGTCTTCCTGGACGGCTCGGAACCGACCGAACTCCTCGACCGGATCAAGGAGTTCGCCGTACTGCCCCGGCCGCTGCCGGCCGAGGCCGAGCGGGCCCTGACGCAGCTGCGCCAGGGCTGGCACCTGCTCACCGCGGACGAGGAGCTGACCCACGCCCAGTCCATGGTCACCCGGTACGCCGAGGCGCTGGAGGCCATGACGAAATCCCGCGACCTGTATGAGCAGGCGGCCGACGCGGCGCAGGCCGCGCTGGCCGAGGTGACCGGCGGCGACGGCGTGCCACGCCCGTCGGCGGCCGGGGCGGCCAAGGCGGACGGCTCCCCGCTGAGCGCTCTGACGAAGGCGTTCGGCCGCTTCCGGGATCCGGGCAAGTAGGACGCGCGGCGGCGGGTATCTCCGCCGCCTGCGTCACGCTCGCGGCGCCCGCCGCGAGCGCACGGCGCTCGTGCCAGGGAGCGCCTTGCGCGGGCCCGTTAGGATCGCGGGCATGGCGAAGCAAGTGCCGTTCACCGGCGGCGAGAAGGAGAGTCTGCACGTCAGCCTCGACCGGCACCGCGACGCGGTCCTGTGGAAGCTCGAGGGTCTGGACGACGAACAGCTGCGGCGGCCGATGACCCCGTCGGGGACGAGCCTGCTGGGCCTGGTCAAGCATCTGGCCGTTGTCGAATACGGATGGTTCTGCGAGACCTTCGGACGCGAGATGGAGCCGTTCCCGTTCGACCCGGAGGACGAGGGCGCGGACCTGCGGGTGGAGGCGCACGAGACTACCGCCGACATCGTGGCCTACTACGGACGGGCCCGGGCCGCGGCCGACGAGGTGATCGGCAAGACCGGGATCGAGGACCTCGGCACGGCGCGGTTGGGTGCGAGCATGACGATGCGCTGGGTGCTCATTCACCTGATCGAGGAGACCGCACGGCACGCGGGCCACATGGACATCATGCGCGAGCTCATCGACGGTGCCGGCGGCGACCACCCGGTGGACTGATCCCGAAGCCCGGATGGAGTCGGCAGCGTTTCGGACAGAACTGCGCCTTGGTCTATACCAGCCACGTCTGCCCCCGTATCCTCAGCCGTGGCCAGTAGCACACCATCCCCCCACCCAGGTTGCGTGCTGGCGCGGGCTACCCCCAATCTCTGCCCCCAGCAGCCGGGTGACCTCCCCCTTCGCCGCCTCCAGGAGGATCACGGTGAACGTTCGCACCAGAAGCACGGCGATCATCGGCACCCTGTGCCTCGTCGCTTCCCTCGCCCTGACCACCGCGTCCGCCGACGAGCCCGCCGCCTCACGCAAGGCCCCCGAGGTCGCGCTCACGAAAGTGACGACGGCCGCGAACCCCACCGCCGGCGCCGCAGGCCCCGGCGGCACGGTCTGGATAGCCGAACGCGCAGGCACCGTAAGGGTGTTGAACAGCCAGGGGCTCGGTGAGCCCGTCCTCGACATCTCCAAGGAGACCACCACCGACGGTGAACGCGGCCTCCTGGGCATCGCGTTCGACAAGAAGTTCGCGCACTTCTACATCTCGTTCACGAACCTCGAAGGCACCAGCACCGTCGACGAGTTCGCCGTGAGCAAGGGCAAGATCCGGCCCGGGACCCGGCGCACCGTCATCACCCAGACGCAGCCGTACGCGAACCACAACGGCGGCGACATCAAGTTCGGCCCCGACGGTTACCTCTACATCGCGCTGGGCGACGGCGGCTCGGGCGGTGACCCGCACGGCAACGGGCAGAACCTCGACACGCTGCTCGGAAAGCTGCTGCGGATCGACCCGCGCGGCGCCAAGCCGTACGCGATCCCGGCGGACAACCCCTTCGTGGGCGACCCGAAGGCGAAGGACGAGATCTGGGCCTACGGGCTGCGCAACCCGTGGCGGTTCTCCTTCGACTCGGGCACCGGCGACCTGCTGATCGGTGACGTCGGCCAGAGCGCCTGGGAGGAGATCGACCGGGCCCCGGCAAGCAGCAAGGGCGGCGAGAACTACGGCTGGTCGCAGATGGAGGGCACCCATCCCTTCCGGGAGGGCACCGAGCCCGCCAACCACGTCCCGCCGGTCTACGAGTACGACCGCACCGGTCTTGGCTGCTCGGTGACCGGCGGCTACGTCTACCGCGGCAAGGCGATCCCGGACCTCAGGGGCCAGTACGTCTTCAGCGACTACTGCGACGGCACCATCCGTGCCCTGCAGATGAAGGACGGCAAGGTGACCGGCGCCGGCGACCTCGGGGTCAACGGCGGCGAGGTCATCTCGTTCGTGCAGGGCGGCAAGGGCGAGCTGTACGTGCTCGACATCGGCGGCAGCGTCTACCGCATCGACCCGGCGTGACGAGCACCGGTATCGGATGACGAAGCCCCACGGCCCGTGCCCGCCTCCTGTGCAGGGAGGCGGGCACGGTCTTTGTGTATGCGGATGTGCGCGGCTCAGTTGCGCGACTCGGTGACGAGCTCCGGCGCGGCTGCGGGTGCGGGCTCGGGGGCAGGGCCGCCCTCGCTGAGACCGAAGCGCCCGTGGAACCTGCGCAGGAAGCCGGGTGCGTACCAGGCCGAGCGGCCCAGCAGACGCATCGCGGCGGGTACGAGGACGCCGCGGACGGCGACGGCGTCGATGAGGATGGCCAGGCCGCTGCCCAGGCCGAACATCTGCATGAAGCTGAGCTCGGCGGTACCGAAGGCGAAGAAGCTCACCGCCAGCAGGCAGGCCGCCGCGGTGACGATGCGTCCCGTGTGGCCAAGGCCGTTGGTCACGGCGGACACGTTGTCCTCGCCCCGGTCGTGGAGTTCCTTGATACGGCTGGTGACGAACACCTCGTAGTCCATCGAGAGGCCGAAGGCGATGCAGAACATCAGCACGGTCATGGACACCTCCATGGGCTGCGCCGTGAAGCCGAGCAGGGACGAGAGGTGGCCGTCCTGGAAGATCCAGGTCATGACGCCGAGGGTCGCTCCCAGGCTGACCATGTTGAGGAGCAGCGCACGCAGCGGCTGCACGATACTGCCGGTGAACAGGAACAGCAGGAGGAAGGTGGTGACGGCGACCAGGGCCAGGGCGATCGGCAGCCGGTTGCCGATGGAGGCCTTGGAGTCGACCAACTCGGCGTCCACTCCGCCCACCAGGGGGTGGGTCCCGGCGGGCGGGGCGACCTCCCTGACCTCCTTGACCAGGCTCTGGGCCGCGTCCGACTTCGGCGACAAGGAGCTCACCACGCTGATCTGCTGTGCGTCGGGGCGCCCGAGTGCCTTGTTGCCGGGGTCGGCTTTCTTAGGCCGTCCGTCGGTGTAGGTTCCGGCGCTGGTCTCGACGCGGACGACGCCTTCGAGCCCGGACAGGTCGGCCGCGTACGTCGTCAGCGGGGCCTCGCTCAGGGGGCCGTCGATGACGACGTGCAGGGCCGCGTCGTCGTTGCCGTTGAATTTCTCCCGCAGGACCGAGGAGACCTGGCGGCTCTGGGCGTCCTCGGGAAGTACGCGCTCGTCCGGCGTGCCGAAGGTGATGCCCAGGAGCGGGCCGGCCGCAAGGAGCAGGACCGCGAGCACGGGCAGCGCGGTGAGCGCGGGGCGCCGCATGACGGTGCCGGCCAGACGTCCCCAGAAGGGGGCCCTGGCGGCGGTGCGCCCGTGCTGCTTGGCCCACGGCAGACGTCCGCTGTTGACCCGGTGCCCCAGGACGACGAACAGGGCCGGCATGACGAAGAGGGTGCTGACGGCCGCGATGGCGACGACGCCGACCCCGGCATAGCCGAACGAGCGCAGGAAGTACTGCGGGAACACCAGGAGGGCCGCGAGTGCGGCCGCCACCGTCGCGGCGGAGAACGCGACCGTGCGCCCCGCGGTGCTCACCGTCCGGCGCACGGCGTCCTCCACGCCGGCCCCGGAGGCGAGTTGCTCCCGGAAGCGGCTGACCATGAGCAGGGCGTAGTCGATGCCGAGGCCGAGCCCCAGCGCGGTGGTCAGGTTGACGGCGAAGACGGAGACATCGGTGATGCTGCCGAGGACGAAGAGCTCGGCGAAGGTGCCCGCGATGGCGATGATGCCGATCGCCAGCGGCAGCAGGGCGGCGACCAGGCTGCCGAAGACGAGCAGGAGCAGTACGAGGGTCAGCGGCACGGCGATGGCCTCGGCCAGGACGAGGTCCTTGCCCGACTGTGTGCCCATCTCGCTGGTCACCGCGGCTCCGCCGCCGGACCGGACGGTCAGTGCGCCCTCGTACGGTCCGGTGTAGGCGTCGATGACGCTCTTGGTGTTCTCGTCGCGTTCCAGGCCGTCGCCCCGGACGTGGGCGAGCACCATGGCTTCGCGGCCGTCCTTGGAGCGGAGGTCGGGGCTGGACGTGTCCCAGTACGAGATCACGTTCTCCAGGTGTTTCTCCTTCTTGAGGTCGGCCGCCAGCGCCTGGCCGCTGTGCCGGGCGGCCGGGGCGTCGATGCCGCCTCCGGGGGCGCGGACCAGCAGGACCAGGTTGGTCTCCCCGCCGAACTTCTCGTCGATGACCTTTCCGGCCCGGGTGGACGGGGAGGCCGGATCGTCGTAACCGCCGCCCAGCAACTTGCCGAACGCGCCCGCTCCCAGGGCGCCCATCAGGGCCACCGCCACGACGGCGACGACGAGTATCAGCCGGGCTCGGCGGATGGCCAGTTCGGCTATGCGTTCAAACACGCACGCTCTCCTTTGGTGTCCATGCGGTGAAAGCGGCGCGAAGCAGCCGGAGTTCAACACTGAGGGGCCGGTCGTGGCCTCTGCGGAGTCCCTGTCACTCCGTCAGAACAGGTGCGGTGTCGCACTCTTCGTCGCCGTGAACGACGCTAGTGAGGCGGCGCGAAATTTGGCAGTGTTAGATTTTCTTCACGCCCTGCAGCCGAAACGCTTGCCGCAGAAGAAGCCGAGGAACCCGCAATGACTCCGCCCACCCTCCGCGAGCGACGCCGGACCGCCGCCACGCAGGAGATTCTGGACGCCGCCGAGCGCCACATCACCGAACACGGACCCGTGGCCCTGTCCCTGCGAGCGGTCGCCCGCGACCTCCAGATGACCGTGCAGGCGCTCTACCACTACTTCCCGAGCCGGGACGCCCTGGTCACGGCGCTCGTCACCAAGGCGTACGACGACCTGGCCGACGCGGTGCAGACGGCCATGGGCGGCGCGGCGGACACCCCCGGCCTGCCGCGCCTGGTGGTCGCGGCCGAGGGCTACCGCGGGTGGGCCCTAGCCCATCCCGAGCGCTTCCAGCTCCTGTACGGAACGCCGCTGCGGGACTACGCGGCACCCGCCGAGGGCCCGACAACCCGGGCATCACGCCGGATGAGCGTGATCTTCGAGCGCGAGCTGTTCGGCGGGTTCACCACGGCTCAACTCGCCGCGGCCGACGGCCCCGTGCTCTCGTCCTCGCTCCACGCGTACCTGGAACAGCTGCCGCATTTCGGGCTCGGGCATCTGCCGCCGCCGGCGACCGCCCTCTTCCTGAGCGCATGGGGGCACCTGCACGGCCTCGTGACCTTGGAGGTGTTCGGGCACACCGCGTTTCTCGACGGCCACCAGGACGAGTTGTTCCGCAGGGCCATAGGGAACCTGCTGGAGGACATCCACCGCCGGATCCCCGCAGAGGTGACTTCCGGCTGAAGCGGGCGAGCCCCTGAGCTCCATGGTCACCATCTGGTTCCCCAGTCACCGCAAAGTGCGTTCTTCCACGTCAGCGGCGGCTCTCCTACGGTTTCCGAGTAACCCCCGACGAGCCCGTGCGGGCTCCCATGGCAAGGAGACGGACCACATGGCCATCACCCTGGTGAATCCCGACGGGTTGCCGAAGGTCGACGCCTATCGGCAGGTGTCCGTGGCGACGGGGTCCAAGCTGGTGTTCGTCGCCGGGCAGGTCGCCTGGGACGCCGAGGGGGTCACGGTCGGCGAAGGCGACCTCGCCGCCCAGGTCGAGCAGTGCTACCTCAACGTCGCCACCGCCCTGGCGGCAGCCGGCGGCTCCTTCGCCGACGTGGCGAAACTGACCGTGTACGTCGTCGACTGGACCCCCGACAAGATGGCTCTCTTCGGAGAGGGAGTCGCCCGGGCGGCCGCCGAGCTGGGGGACACTCCCGTGCCGCCGGGCACGCTGGTGGGGGTGGCGGCGCTGGACGTGCCCGAGCATCTGGTGGAGGTCGAGGCCACCGCGGTGATCGACTGATCCGCCCGAATGTAGTGGCCGCATGAAGAACGTGGCATCCTTCGACGCCGCAGATCTGGCGCGCTAGACCGCAACGTGGCCGAGGAGAAGAGCTGTTGACGACATTCCGACTGCATATGGGGCAGGCGGTCCTGCGTGCCCTGGCCGAGTTCCCCGTGGAGCTGGCTTCCGAGATCTACGCGGTCACCTTCCGCATCGACAGCGTCGACCAGGACCCGCGATTCCCGTACCTGGCGATCGGCTACAACACCGAGACCGAGGTGGCCCGGGCGCTCGCGCAGGGAGGAGGGACGGAGCCGTGGGAGTCCCGCTGGCATTACGCCTACTTCCCCGATTCGGGCCTGGGGGGCATCCGCGTCATCGGCCACGACCCCGGACACGATCCGGTCGGTGCCGAGCTGCACAGGCAAGAGACGATGACCCAAGGCCTCTGGTACGAGGCCGAGGACGAAGACGGTGAAGGGGACGCGGCCAGCGGCCTCTCCGAGCAGGAGCAGGACGAGCGCGGTGAACAACTCGCCGATCAGTTCAGCGAGCTCTGCGTCGACCTCGCCCGCCAACTCCATACGGATGGCCATCTCGTCAGCATCTTCGGGCGGCCCCTGCCCGTGATCCTCTACGACATGTTCGACCCCGACGCGATGTTCGCGCTGACCCGGGCCGCCAACCCGCCCGAACTGGTCACGGAGTTCCTCAGCGAGGATCCGGACGGGCAGCCGCTGGGCTGAGCGCGCTCACGTCATGCCGGTGGCACCGCACCTCACGGCACCGCACCTCACGGCACCGCACCTCACGGCGCAGTGTCCACGTCCAGGTCCACCTCAAGATCGTCCGCTTCCGTCCAGAAGCCCTCGTCCGCGTCCTGCAGGCGGGACGCGGCGTGCTTCATGTGGCGGCGTACGGCGCTGCGGGCCGCGCCCGCGTCGCCCGCCTCGATGGCTGCCAGGATCGCGTGGTGCTCCACCCGCACCGCCTCGATGAAGTCGTCGCGCCGTGCCTCGTTGGCCCGCGTGACGCGGATGCCGCTGCGCATGACTTCACCCAGGTAGCGCACGGTCGAGACCATCACCGCGTTCCCCGTCGACTCGGCGATCGACTGATGGAACGCCAGGTCCTCGTCCACGCCGTCACCGCCGGCCGCCACCGCCTCGTCGATCGCGGCCAGGGCCTGCCGCATCCGGGCGACGTCGTCCGGGGTGGCGCGGGTGGCCGCCAGCGAGGCCGCCTCGCCCTCCATGGCGCGGCGGACCTCGACGATCTGCAGCACCTTGAGCTTGGTGCCGGAGGCCTCGGCCTCCAAATCGAGCGGCCGGGTGCGCCGGGGCATGACGAACACGCCCCGGCCCTGGCGCGGTTCGACCAGGCCCGCGCTGCGCAGCCGGGAGACCGCCTCGCGGATCACGGTGCGGCTGACGCCCAGTTGCTTGACCAACTCGACCTCGGTCGGCAGCTTGTCGCCCGCCGCCAGACGTCCGGACTCGATCTCCTCCGAGAGGATCGCGGCGACCCGGTCCGCGAGCCGTATGGGGCCACTCACCTTGGAGAACATGCTCGTCAGTCTATCCGTCAGGGCTTGATCGCCCCGGTGGCGGGCAGGGGGGTGGCCGTGACGGCTTCGGGGTGGTCCTCCATGTATGCCCGGATGACCGACTCGAAGCTCTCGTCGGGTCGCAGGCCGAGCGCCGTGGCGCGGGCATTGTCGAAGGCGGCGGGCCAGGACCCGACGATGGCCTCGATGGCGGGGTCGGGAGCGAGCGTCACCAGGTCGGCGACGGCGTCGCCGGCCACCTTGCGCAGCGTGGCCAGCATCTCGGCGACCGTGATCGTCAGCGCCGGCAGATTGACCGGAAGCCCGCCATCGAGCCCGCCGGGGCCGCGCCGGGCCTCGGTGATGCGCAGGATGCCCTCGACGGTGCGCCGCGGCGAGGCCAGGGCGACCTGCAGGCCGGGGCTGACCGGGCAGGTGGCCGGCAGTCCCGCGAGGGGTTCGCGGACGATGCCGGACAGGAAGCTTGAGGCGGCGGCGTTGGGCTTGCCCGGCCGCACCGAGACGGTCATCAGGCGGGCCACGCGTCCGTCGACGAAGCCGCGGCGCGTGTACTCGGCGACCAGCTGCTCGCAGATGCGCTTCTGCGTGCCGTAGCTGGACTGCGGGGTGGGCAGCGTCGACTCGCTGACCACGGGCGGCAGCGGCAGCGCGGCGTCGGAGCCGTAGACCGCGACGCTGCTGGAGAAGACCACGCGGGGCGTGGGGCCGCCTGCGGCCGACTGGGCGCGGGCGGCTTCGAGCAGCGCGCGGGTGGTGTCCAGGTTGGCGCTCATGCCCAGGTCGAAGTCGGCCTCGCACTCGGAGGAGACGGCCGCTGCCAGGTGGATCAGGACGTCCACCGGCTGCGCGAAGATCTCGTCGAGGTGCTCGCCGAGGTCGCCCCGGACGACGTCGACCAGCGGGTCGGCCGCCACAGGCGCTCCGTCCGGCACGAACCGGTCGGCGAGGACCAGCCGGTCGATGGGTGCTCCGCACAGGGTCCGCCGCTTCAGCAGGGCGTCGGCGACCTTCCGGCCCAGGAAGCCGAAGCCTCCGGTGACGACGATCCTCATGCGCGTTCTCCTCGGTAGTTCTTGAGCCAGCCGAGCCCCTCGCTCGTACCGGCACGGGGGATGTACTCGCAGCCGATCCACCCCTCGAAGCCCAGCTCGTCGACGACGTCGAACAGGTGGCGGATGTCGAGTTCGCCCCGGTCGGGTTCGTGGCGGTCGGGCACACCGGCGATCTGCAGATGGGCGACGCGTCCGGTGGGCAGGTCGCGGCGCAGGGTCGTGGTGAGGTCGCCTTCCACGATCTGGCAGTGGTACAGGTCGAGTTGCACCTTGAGATTGGGGGCGCCGACCTCCTGGACGATGGCGTGCGCCTCGGCCTGCCGGTGCAGGAAGTAGCCCGGCATGTCGCGGCCGTTGATCGGCTCGATCAGGAGGTCGACGTTCGCGGCTGCGGCCCGCTCGGCGGCCCAGGCCAGGTTGGTCAGATAGGTGGCGCGGTGTCCGGCCTGCTCGGCGGGCGTCGCCCCCGGTGGCAGGAGGCCGGCCATCACGTGCACCTGGCCGCAGCCGAGCGCGGCGGCGTACTCCAGGGCCTGCTCGATTGCGGAGCGGTGCTCGGCCTCGCGGCCGGGCAGCGAGGCGATGCCCCGCTCGCCGGCTTCCCAGCCGCCGGGAGGAGCGTTGAACAGCACCTGCCGCAGGCCGTGGTCGTCCAGGCGGCGGCGCAGCTCACCGGCGTCGTAGGCGTAGGGGAAGAGGTACTCGACGGCGTCGAAGCCGTCCGCCGATGCCGCGGCGAAGCGGTCGGGGAAGTCGTGCTCGGTGTACATCATGGACAGGTTCGCGGCGAACCTCGGCATGGTTGCTCCCGGGGCGGTGACGGGTGGTGACGGGCGGGGACCCGGTCACCGGTTGACGACGTTCTTCTTGGTGGTCAATACGGCGCCCGCGCCGATGACCAGGCTCAGGGCCAGGACGTACATGGGGATGGCGGTCGATCCCGTCGCGTCCTTGAGCCCGCCGATCATGTACGGGCTGACGAAGCCGGCCAGGTTGCCCACCGAGTTGATCAGGGCGAGACCGGCCGCCGCGGCGGTGCCGCCCAGGAACGCGGTGGGCAGCGACCAGAACAGCGGGGCGCAGGTCAGCACGCCGGCCGCGGCGAAGGACAGGGCGATCAGGGACAGCACGGTCGATCCGCTCCAGCCGGCGGCCAGGGAGAAGCCGACGGCGCCCATGAGGCTGGGGACGACCAGGTGCCAGCGGCGCTCGCGGCGCTTGTCCGCGGAGCGTCCGAACAGGTTCATCGCGATCAGCGCGGCCAGGAACGGCACGGCGCTGAGCACGCCGATGGTGAGGTTGTCGTCGATGCCGGTGGACTTGACGAAGGTGGGCATCCAGAAGGTCAGTGCGTACTGGCCCATCACGAAGCAGAAGTAGATCAGGCACATCAGCCACACCTTGGGGTCGCGGAAACTGTCCCAGACCCGGCCGTGCTTCTGGTGAGCGGTGTCCTTGGCGATCGCCGCCTCGACGATGTCCTTCTCCTCCTCGGAGAGCCACTTGGCGCTGCGTACTCCATTGTCGAGGTAGAGCATCGTGGCGACACCGATGAGGAGTGCGGGAATCGCCTCGAGGAGGAACATCCACTGCCAGCCGTGCCATCCGCTGACCCCGTCGAAGCTGTCCATGATCCAGCCGGAGAGCGGGTTGCCGAAGATGCCGGCCACGGGGATCGCCGACATGAACATCGCGATGACGCGGGCCCGGCGGTGGGAGGGGAACCAGTAGGTGCAGTAGAGGATCACACCCGGGTAGAAGCCGGCCTCCGCGGCGCCGAGCAGGAAGCGCAGCACGTAGAACGTCGTCTCGTTGGTGACGAACGCGAAGGCGCCCGAGACCAGACCCCACGTGATCATGATGCGGGCGATCCAGGTGCGCGCGCCCACGCGCTGCAGCATCAGGTTCGAGGGGACTTCGAAGATGAAGTAGCCGATGAAGAACAGTCCGGCGCCGAGGCCGTACGCCGCCTCGCTCAGGCCCAGGTCGTCGGACATCTGCAGCTTCGCGAAGCCGACGTTGACGCGGTCCAGGTAGGAGAAGACGTAACAGAGGATCAGGAAGGGGACGATGCGGAGAACGACCTTGCGGAACACGGCGTTCTCACGGGCGAGGCCGGGGGTCTCGGCCGTCTCGGTGGACGTGGGCATGCGGAATCCTTACTGCGGCTCAGGGGATTCTCCGACGGGCGGCGTGCGGTCACCAAGAGGCGCCGAACACGGCCTTGAGTTCGTCGAGAGCGGGGGAGGGGAGCGGCTCGGGGCGACGGTCGGTCAGGAGCCAGAGGCGTGCCGTTTCCTCGAGTTCTTCGAGGACGGCGAGAGCGGATGCGGCGTCCGGGCCCCAGACCACCGGGCCCAGACGATCGAGCAGGACGGCCCTGATGGGGGTGCGGCCGGCGGCCCGGTCGGCGATGCGGGCGGTCACCAGGTCGGCCACGCGGGGATCGCCGGGCCGGTGGTAGGGGATGAGCGGGACGTGCCCGACCTTCATGACGTAGTACGGGGTGAGGGGCGGAAGTACGTCGTCCTGGCTCCACACGCCGGCCAGGGTGAGCGCGACCAGATGCGTGGAGTGGGTGTGGATGACGAACCGTGCCGTGGGGTCGGCGGCATAGATACGGCGGTGCAGGGTGAGGGTCTTGCTGGCGCGGTCGCCGGCGATCTGCTCGCCCCCGGCGTCGACCAGTGCCAGGCGCCCGGCGTCCAGGAAGCCCAGGGCGGCGTCGGTGGGCGTGATCAGGTGGGAGGTGCCGATCCGTGCGCTGATGTTGCCGGCGCTGGCGTGGACGTAGCCCCGGTCGAACAGGCTGGTGCCCACGCGGACTATCTCGGCGCGCGCCGCGTCCACCGTCGGGTCCGGAGTGGTCGTCATGCGCGCTCCCCGTCGAGGCGGTCGAAGGACGTGGTGAAGAAGCCGGGGCCGCCGAAGTTGCCGGACTTCAGGGTGAGGTGCAGCGTGTCCCCGTCGGGCAGCGCCGCCGCGCACCAGGGCACACCGGGGTCGATCTGCGGTCCGATGCGCAGGCCAGTGACGCCCAGCGCCCGGACGACCGCGCCGGAGGTCTCGCCGCCGGCGACGACGAGTTGGCGCACGCCCAGCTCCATGAGCCCCCGGGCGACGCGGGCCAGGGTCTGCTCGACCAGTTCACCGGCCTCGGCCGCGCCCAGGCGGCCCTGGACGTCCTTGACCGCGTCGGGCGTCTCGGTGGAGTAGACGAGCACCGGCCCCTCGGCCAGGTGCGCGGCGGCGAAGGCCAGAGCCTGCGCGGCCACGTCCTCGCCGGCCGCGATCCGCAGCGGATCCACGCTGAACGCGGGCCTGCCGCCGCGTACGAACTCCCGGACCTGACCGTTGGTGGCGCTGGAGACCGACCCGGAGATGACGGCCCGATGGCCGGTGGGCGCGGGCAGCCGGGCGGCGGCGGGCGATGGCTCGAAGCCCCAGTTCGCGGGCAGGCCGATCGCCAGGCCCGACCCGGCGGTCACCAGCGGCAGCCCCTTGACCGCCGCACCCAGCCGCAGGAGATCGTCGTTGGACACGGCGTCGACGATCGCGGCGCCCACACCCTCCTCGCGCAGTGCCTCGACGCGCTGCCCGATCTCCGCGGCCCCGGCGGCGACCACGGTGTGGTCGATGAGGCCCACCGGCCGCTTGGTCTGCGCGCCGAGCACGGACACCAGGTTGGAGTCGGTCATCGGCGTCAGCGGGTGATGGCGCATCCCGCTCTCGCTCAACAGGACGTCGCCGACGAAGAGATGGCCCTTGAAGACGGTGCGCCCGTTGTCGGGAAAGGCCGGGGTCGCGATGGTGAAGTCGGTGCCGAGCGCGTCCATCAGGGCCTCGGTGACCGGCCCGATGTTCCCCGCGCGCGTCGAATCGAAGGTCGAGCAGTACTTGAAGTAGATCTGTTCCGCGCCCGCGGACCGCAGCCACTCCAGGGCCCGCAGTGAGGCCGCGACGGCGTCGGAGGCCGGGGTGGTCCGCGACTTGAGCGCGATGACCACGGCGTCCGCGTCAAGCGGCTGCTCGGCGCCGCCCTGCGGTACGTCGATCAGCTGGATCACGCGCATGCCCGCGCGCACCAGGTTGTTGGCCAGGTCCGTGGCGCCGGTGAAGTCATCGGCGATGCAGCCGAGTCGGATTGCCATGTCAGAGTGCCCCCTGCTTGCTCTGTCCGGGCAGGTCGATGCCCGGGAAGATCTTGATCACCGCGCTGTCGTCCTCGCCGCCCAGACCGGAGGCCGAGGCCTGCAGGAACAACTGATGGGCGGTGGCCGCCAGGGGCAGGGGGAACTTCTCCGGCCGGGCCGCGTCGAGCACGAGACCCAGGTCCTTGACGAAGATGTCGACCGCGGACAGCGGCGTGTAGTCCCCGGCGAGGACGTGCGCCATGCGGTTCTCGAACATCCACGAATTGCCGGCGCTGTGCGTGATGACCTCATAGAGCGCCTCGGCGGGCACGCCCGCCTTGATGCCCAGCGCCATCGCCTCGGCCGCCGCGGCGATGTGCACGCCCGCGAGTAGCTGGTTGACGACCTTGACCTTGGAGCCGTTACCGGCCTCGTGGCCCAGGCGGTAGACCGTGCTGCTCATGGCCTCCAGGACCGGATCGGCGACCGCGTACGCGGTGGGGGCACCCGAGGTCATCATGGTGAGCTCGCCGCAGGCGGCCCGCGCGGCGCCACCGGAGATGGGCGCGTCAAGGTAGAGCACGCCGCGCTCGGCCAGGCGCCGTTCGAGCCCGGCGGACCAGGCGGGGTCGGCCGTGGAGCACATGACGTAGACGGCGCCCGGATGCAGGCGCCCGGCGGCGCCGTCGGTGCCGTCGGCGCCGAAGAGGACCGACTCGACCTGCGCCGCGTTGACCACGACACCCACCAGGACGTCAACGGAGGCCGCCAGCTCTCCGGCGGTCGCGAAGGCGGTGCCGCCGTCCGCGGCGAAGGCCGCGGCTACGTCCGGGCGCAGATCGTGGACACCCACGTCGAAGCCCGCGTCCCGCAGGCTGCGTGCCATGCCGAGGCCCATGGCCCCAAGACCCACCACGCCTACGCGCGGCTGCACCGGCCTGTCCCGGTCGTTCATGCCCATCCTCGTCTCGCTGTGCTGTGCCGTCCGGGGTGCCGGGACGGATCTGTGGCGACCCGGCTCCGGCCCCGACCGGTCTGAATCCGTGCGGCGATCGGGTCATATGATGACCTGAGGATGTGGGATAGCGCACTGTGATGCCGGTCACGCCCGATGGTGGTGATCGGGGTGAGGATGGCGGCCTGCCGACGCGTGGGAGGCCGGGTCGGGCGCTGCCGGGCGCTGTCGGGCGGCGAGTGCCGAAGTGCCCGTATCCGGGCGGCTGTTGACGCCTCGTCGCGTCGGGCGCGGCTGTCATGCGCCGGATACGGGTGACCCTCCGGCGGGCGTCACCGCTGCGAGGCCGGTGGGCACCCGCGACGCCCGCCGGGGAAGGCTCAGAACGGCGACTGCCCCATGCCGGCGAACCACCGGGCCGCCACGGAGGCGACCTCGTCCAGCGCCCCCGGCTCCTCGAACAAATGTGTGGCGTCGGGGATCACGCGCAGGCGGCTGAGGACACGCAGTCGATTGGCCGTTTCCCGATTGAGTCGCAGTATCTCCGTGTCGAGTCCTCCCACGAGGAGCAGGACCGGGGCGTGCACATGGCCGAGCACATGGTCGCCGGCGAGATCGGGGCGGCCGTCGGGGCAGACCACCGTGTCCACGAGGCCGGGCCTGGCGGCAGCGGCGCCGAGCGCGGCCGCCGCTCCCGTGCTCGCGCCCACCAGGCCGACCGGCAGGTCGGAGACCTGAGGGGCGAGCCAGTCGACGGATGCGGTCAGCCGGTGCGTCAGGAGCTCGACGTCGCGGTGCTGGCGCCCGGTGGCCCGGTCGGCGGCCGCTTCGTCGGCGGTGAGCAGGTCGATCAGGAGCGTCCCGAGTGCGGCTTCGTGCAGTGTGCCGGCCAGGGCCCGGCTGCGGGGGTTGTACAGGGAACTGCCGCTGCTGCGGGCGAGTACCGCGACGCCGAACACCGTGTCCGGCACGGTCAGTTCACCGATGAGTGCCCCCTCGCCGTTGGGCACGGTGACAGTCTCGGACAGCATGGGGACCTCCGAATTCCGGGTACGGGTATCGCGCCGGGTACCCCGCGCGGCTTTCACTACGCGACAGTGCCACTTGGCGCGCTCGACCCCCACCTGTATCTGGCCAACGCGCACGGGCTCGGGATGCGCGCCGGGGAAATGGCCGCGGAAATCGCCGGGGGGATGTCAGCCCGTTGCCTCGCGCCGTTGCGCCGTGCGGCAGGCGTGATGGCGCAGGATCGATTCCCGGGCCGGTGTATTCGGGGTCATGAAGAGTGGCACTCCCGGGCACCCGGATTTCACGGATGCCGCAGGCGCCGAGCGAACGCGACAGATCGGGAGAGAAGATGGCCGACCGAAGCAGCCGGGAGCCCGCCACACAGTTGGCGGAACGCCACGGTGTGGCGGACATCGGTGCGTCGCGGGGCGCGCCGGAACGCGAGCCCGGGCCGGGCGGCACCCGTCGCGGGCACCGGCCGGCCTCACCTGGCGACGACTCGCTGGCGTCGGTGTGACGGGCAAGAGCGGCCAGGGCGGACGCAAGCGGACCACGCGCGCCCTCGTCCGCGCACTGCTGGAGACCCACGGGCACACCTATGCCGAGGAGGCCGGGATCCGGCTGCGGGACACCCCGCAGCCGCTCTACCAACTCCTCGTGCTCTCCGACCTGTTGAGCGCACGCATCCGCAGCGCCATCGCCGTGGCCGCGGCGCGCGAGCTCTTCGACGCCGGGCTGCGCAATCCGCGCCACATGGCCAGGGCCTCGTGGCAGACGAGGGTCGACGCGCTCGGCCGCGGCGGCTACCGGCGCTACGACGAGCGCACCAGTACCCAGCTCGGGGAGGGCGCCGAGCTCATCCAACGGGACTACGGGGGCGACCTGCGGCGCCTGCGCGACGAAGCCGACGGCAACGAGGCGGCGCTGCGCCGGAGCCTGCGCAAGGTGCCGGGGCTCGGGCCCGTGGGCGCCGACATCTTCCTGCGCGAGGTGCAGCGGGTATGGCCACAGGTCGAGCCCTGCTTTGGTGACAAGGCCATGCAGGGAGCACGCAGGCTCGGCCTGCCGGAGGACCCGAAGAAGCTGGCGCGGCTCGCCGGCGACGCGGATCCCGCGGCCCTGGCGGCGGCGCTCATCCGGGTCGCCCTGGACAAGCGAGCGGCGGAGGAGCTCCTTGCGACGTAAGGGCCTCTGCCCGCGCACCAGAAGCCGCAGACCGGGCCTGCGGACAGTACGGCCATGACGCTGAAAATCCGCCACACACCACGAATGGAGTCCCCGTGACGCGCGCCGCCCTGTTCGACGTCGACGGAACGCTCGTCGACACCAACTACCTTCACGTCACCGCATGGTGGGAGGCATTGCGGCAGGCCGGCCACCGGGTGCCCATGCGCGCCGTGCACCACGCGATCGGCCTGGGCGGCACGGACCTGATCAAGCATGTCCTGGGCGATGAACGCGATCCGGACCAGGACGCCACCATCAGCGCCGCGCACAAGACGCTCTATGCCACCCACTTCGACCGGCTCGAAGCCTTCGAGGACGCCGGACAACTGCTGCGTTCCCTGGCGGGGGAGGGGTGGACCATCGTCCTTGCCACGTCCGCGGGCGGCGGCGAACTGGACGCTCTGAGAGCCGCCGTCGGCGCGGACGAGGTCATCACCGCGACGGCCAGCGCCGACGACGTGGAGGAGGGCAAGCCCGCGGCGGAGCCCGTCGCCCACGCCCTCGAACTGGCCGGTGCGAGCGCGCAGGGCAGTGTGTTCGTCGGTGACTCGGTTTGGGACATGCAGGCCGCACGCCGCGCGGGCGTCACGCCGCTGGCCGTGCTCAGCGGCGGCATCCCCCGCGAAGACCTCGCCCGGGCCGGGGCGGCGGAGATCTACGACGATACCGCCCACCTGCTGTCCTCACTCAAGAGCAGCGCGTTCGCCCGCTAGCCGTCCGTGCTCGTCCGCCCGGTGTTTTCGGCCTTCGGCCCGGGCGGCAGCGTGGGTTGCTTCTGATCCGCGGGCCCGCGGATCAGAGCGCGGCCGAGGCGTCGCCGATTGCCTGGTCCATGATCGACAGGCCCAGTGAAAGCTCCTCCTCGGTGGCGGTCAGCGGGGGTGCCATGCGCAGGACGCCGCCCATGCCGGGGAGCTGGACGATGTTCATGTGCAGGCCCAGTTCGAGGCAGCGGCGGGTGACCTGCGCCCCCAGTTCGTTCGAGTGCTGCTTCGTCTCGCGGTCGGCGACGAGTTCGAGGCCGGCCAGCAGGCCCCGGCCCCGGATGTCGCCGACCACATCGTGCCGCGTGGCGAGGTCCGTGAGGCCTTGGTGGAGGAACGCGCCGAGCGAGCGAGCACGCTCGTCGAGCTTGTCGCCGATCAGGACGTCCAGGACGGTGTTGCCTACCGCCGCCACCAGCGGGTCGGCGACGTGCGTGGTGAAGAACAGATAGCCGCGCTCGTACGCCTCCTGCTCGATCTCGGCGCTGGTCACCACGGCCGCCAGGGGCAGTCCCGCACCCAGGGTCTTGGACAGCGTGAGGATGTCGGGGACGACGCCGTCGCGCTCGAACGCGTACCAGGTCCCGGTGCGGCACAGGCCGGTCTGGGCCTCGTCGAGGATGAGGAGCATGCCGCGTTCGTGGCACTTGGCCTGCAGGGCCGCGAAATATCCGGCCGGGGGTTCGATGATGCCGCCCGAGCTGAGGATCGGCTCCACCAGGCACGCGGCCAGGCTGCCGGTCGACTGGGCGTCGATCAGGTCGAACGCGCAGTCCAGCTGGCGGCGCCAGTCCAGCGAGCCGTCGTCCGCGGTGAAGTCGGGCCGGTAGGAGTTCGGCACGGGGATGGCGAAGTTGCCGGGCGCACCCGGACCGTAGCCCTTGCGTCCCGCGCTGTAGGTGGCCGACGCGGCGGCCTGCGTCATGCCGTGCCAGGACCGGGCGAACGAGACGATCTCGTGCCCGCCGGTGACGAGCTTGGCCATCCGGATGGCGGCCTCGTTGGACTCGGCGCCCGTCGTCAGGAGCAGGGCCTTCTCCAGCGGCGCGGGCAGCGTCTCGGCCAGGCGCCGCGCGAGGTCGACCACCGGGCGGCTGAGCATGCCGCTGAAGAGGTGGTCGAGGGAGGCGACCTGCCGCTGGACGGTCGCGACGATCTCCGGGTGGGAGTGGCCCAGGATCGCGCTCATCTGGCCGGAGGTGAAGTCCAGGATCTTCCGGCCGTCCGCGGTGAACACGAAGCTACCGGCGGCACGCTCGATGATCTCCGGGGTGAACTCGGGTCCGTAGCGTACGAGATGCCTCTCGGCGTCGGACCAGAAGGCTTCGGCGGACGGTGAAGCGGCAGTGGATGCGGCAAGGGAAGCGCCAGTGGACGCGGCGGTGGAAGCGGTCATGCCGCCGACCGTAGGGGGCCGTCGAGCGACACGTCCATCTCACGATTCCGGCTTTCCTGTTCGGAAATTCCGCACAACAATGGGGGTGTGATGAACCCCTGGAGGCTGCGCCTGCTCAGCCAGCTGGACACGCTCGGCACGGTGCGGGCGGTGGCCCAGGCCGCCAACCTGAGCCCGTCGAGCGTCTCCCAGCAGCTGGCGGTGCTGGAGACCGAAACGCACACCCAACTGCTCGAGCGGACGGGCCGCAGAGTGCGGCTGACCCCGGCCGGGCTGATTCTCGCGCGCCGGGCACGGGCGATCCTCGACCACATGAACAGCGTGGAGACGGAGCTGCGCGGCTTCGGCGAGGAACCGGCCGGACTGGTGCGTCTGGGTGCGTTTCAGAGCGCGATCCACACCATGGCCGTCCCGGCGGTGAGCCGTCTGGCACGCGAGCATCCGCACCTCGACGTCGAACTGCTCGAACTGGAACCGCACGCGAGCATGCCCGCGCTGCGGGGCGGCGACGCGGACATCATCATCACGACCACGGACTTCGACGAGCTGCCGCTGGGGCCCGACCTCGACCTCGTGCCGCTGGCCATGGACCCGGTCCTGCTGGTGGTCCCGCCCGATCACCCCGCGGTCGGCCGTGGCGTGGTGGACCTGGCTGCCTACGCCGACGAGCCGTGGGCCTTCGACGTTCCGCAGTCGTACATGGCCAACCTCGCGTTGCGACTGTGCCGTCAGTCGGGCTTCGAGCCGCGAGTGGTATGCCGGTTCAGCAATTACATGATGAGTCTGCAGCACGTGGAGGCCGGCCTTTCGATCGCGCTGCTGCCCGGCCTCGCGGTCGACCGCCGCTACCGCGTCGCCACCAGGGAACTGGCCACTCCGGTGACCCGCACCATCACGGCGGCCATCCGCCGCGGCTCCCCGCCCCGCGCGGCCATCCGCGCCGTACTGGAGGCACTGCGGCACCACCCGGAACTTCCGTTGCCCCCTCAGGACGGTGAGTGAGGATCGGGCACGCACCCAGTCGCGCGGCGGCTGTCCGCAGGGCAGGCCGGATTGTCAGTGGCGGCTGAGAGTGTGGGTGCATGGACAGGGACGAGGAGTTGTTGCGCGGCAGGGTCTACGGCCAGGACCATGACGACCCCCGCCGGGGCCCGCAGCCGGGACGGGACTACGCCGAACTGGTCGGCGGGCCGCTGGACGGTCTGCTGCTCGACATCACCGGCTGGACGAAGGGCGAGATAGACACCGGCGTCGCGCTGCCCACGGAGTTGGGGCACTTCGGCGCCGGGGGCCGGGCGCTGTACGACCCGCGCCCCGGCGAGCGGCGGCGCTGGGACTGGGCCGGTGACACGCCCTGATGGCCGACGGGCTGAAGCCCTCGCGCCGCATGGCACCAACGGGGGCGACTCGACGGCCCCGCGCGCACGGGTGTGGCGCCCGGCCCGCTGGCAATGGCGATGGCGAGCCTGGCCTACGACTTCGGCTTCCCCGTCGCCCTGTCGCACCCGTATCTGCCCACGCGTCTGCCGCCCACGTCTCTCCTCGACCGCGAACGGATCGAGGAGATGCCCGCCTGAGCTCCCGCCCGCCCGGGGGCAGTCGGGCCGGCCGGCGTCTTGGCTAACCTGCACGGGTGACCACCGACCTGACCCTGCTGCCGCGTGTCGCCTATCGCGGGCAGGAGGTCACCGCGCCCCGGCTGCGCGGCCTTCTCGCGCTGCTCGCGGGCGAGGTGCGCACGGGCTGCAGCAGCGAGCGTCTGGTGGCGGGGCTGTGGCCGGACGCGTTGCCGGAGCGTCCGGCCAAGGCGTTGCAGGTTCTCGTCTCCAGGGCGCGGGCGCAGCTGGGCGCCGACGTCATCGCGAGCACCCCCACCGGCTACCGTCTCGCTCTGGCCGAGGAACAGATCGACAGCTCCGCCCTGCTGCTGCACGCCGCCGCGAGCGTGGGACGGGCCAGGGCCGGGGACCACACGGGAGCACTGGCCGCGGCCGAGGCCGGGCTCGCACTGTGGGAGGGCACCCGTAACGAGGGCGGCGACAGCGAGGACCTCGTAGCCGCGCTGCGCACCGAACGCGCTCCCGTGCGCGGCGCGCTCATACGCGCGCAGGCGCTCGCGCTCGCCCGCTTGGGACGGCACGCGGAGGCGGCAGGCCCGCTGGCGGTGGCCGCCGCGGAGCACCCGCGCGACGAGGAGGTACTGGCCGGGCTGTTGCGCGGCGAGGCGGCCACAGCGGGCCCCTCCGCCGCGCTGACCCGCTACGACGCCTACCGCCGCGAGCTGCGCCAGGCGCTCGGCACGGAGCCGGGCGCCGGACTCAAGGCCCTCCAGCAGGAGTTGCTGCGCGGCGAGGCACCCGTGCTCAGGCACGGCGTGCCGCACGAGCCGAACCCGCTGCTCGGCCGGGAAGAGGACATCGCCGCGGTGGAACGGCTGTTGCGCGCCTCGCGCGCCGTCACCGTCATCGGCCCGGGCGGTCTCGGCAAGACGCGTCTCGCGCACGCCGTCAGCCGCCGGGCCCAGCAGCGCGTGGTGCATTTCGTGCCGCTGGCCGCCGTCACCGCGGACCGGGACGTGGCCACGGAGGTGGCCTCCGCGCTCGGCGCGGGCGAGGGGCGACATGCCGTCGTGAGCGGACAGGGGCCGGCCGACCCGGTGGCCGCCATCCTGGGCGCGCTCGGCTCCGGACCCGCCCTGCTGGTCCTCGACAACTGCGAGCA
The DNA here is from genome assembly GCF_053606765.1 of Streptomyces sp. NPDC055189. Lineage (NCBI taxonomy): Bacteria > Bacillati > Actinomycetota > Actinomycetes > Kitasatosporales > Streptomycetaceae > Streptomyces > Streptomyces sp. NPDC055189. The sequence goes on along the minus strand of NZ_JBSGSG010000062.1, from coordinate 30,448 downwards.
GGTCATCCGGGGCACCGCCGGCCTCGTACAGGACCTGGTCGCCGCCTCGAAGGAGCTGCGGGTGCTCGCCACCGGCCGGGCCCCTCTCGACCTCACGTCGGAGGCCGTGTACGCGCTGCCGGAGCTGGGTCTTGCCACCTCGGTCGAGCTGTTCACGCAGCGGGCCCGGGCCGCAAGGAGCGGCGTGGAGCTGGCGCCGGATGCGGTGGAGGGGCTGTGCCGCCATCTCGACGGACTGCCGCTCGCCGTGGAGCTGGCCGCGGCCCGGGTGCGCGTCCTTTCGGTACCGGAGATCGCCCGCCGCCTCGCCGACCGGTTCGCGCTGCTGCGCGGCGGGGCACGGGACGCGCCGGAGCGCCACCGCACGCTGCACGCGGTCGTGGAGTGGAGCTGGAACCTCCTCGCGCAGGACGCCAGGGCGGCGCTGCGCATGCTGTCCGTCTTTCCCGGCGGCTTCTCCGGCGAAGCCGCCGAGCAGGTCCTCGGCGGGGAAGCACTGTTCCTCCTGGAGCAGTTGGCCGGCCAGTCGCTGCTCACCGTCGCCGATACCCCCGCCGGTGTGCGCTTCGGGATGCTGGAGACCGTACGGGAGTTCAGCGCGGCCCGCCGTGCGGAGGCCGGAGAGGAGGACGAGGCCATCGCCCAGTTCCTGTGCTGGGCACGGGACTTCGGGGTCTCCCACCACGACGTGCTCATGGGACCGAAGCCGCTGGTCGCCCGCGAGCGGATCAGGGCCGAGCAGGACAACCTCGTGGCGGCCCTGCGGCACGCCCTGGCCCGCACGGACGGCCCAGCCACCGCCGCCCTGACCGCCGTCCTCGCCGCGCTGTGGTCCACCGACTCCAACTACCCCCGCCTCGCGGCCCTCGCCACCGACACCGGACCGCTCCTTTCGCACTACCGCCCCGCCCCCGCATACGTCGAAGTCGCCCGCGCTGCAGCTGTGCTGTGTGCGGCGGGCCAATTCATGAACCTGGGCCCGCACGCCGTACGCCAACTCGTCACCCTGCGCCGGCTGCCACCGGCCCCGCCCGACACGCTGCCGCGCGCGATCGCCGTCGTACTCAGCGCCCTGCCCGCGATGCGGCCTCCGGGCTACGCCATGCTGCACACGCTGTGCGAGAGCGCGGAGCCGCTGGTCGCGGGCATCGCCGAATGCGTGGCCACCTACGTCTGGGAGTACGAGCACGACATCGACCGCGCGCTCGTCTCGGCCCGCAGGATGATCACCGCACTGGCCCCGACCGGCAATCCGTCCCTGCAGCTCATGGGCCATTCCCGGCTGAGCGAACTGAGCCTGCGCACGGGCCGGGGCCAGGACGCCTACGACAACCTCAGGGCGGCTCTGCAGACGCTGCCGCGCCTCGGCGACGAGCACGACTACATCGGTATCCGTTCGGCCCTCGTGCTGGCCTGTCTGCAGCGCGGCGACCCCGACGAGGCCGAGTCCTGGCTGCGGGAGGCCGAGGGAGACAACACCCCGCGGGACGACGCCTTCTACAGCCCCGATCTCGGCGCTCGCGCCGAGATCGCGCTCGCCCGCGGGCAGACGGAGACCGGCCTTCGCCTGTGGCGCGTTGCCCTGGAGCAGATGCCCGAGACCGGCTCGCTGCACCGCGGCGATCCCTGGCTCGACCCGTGGGCTCTCCAGGTCCAGTCGGCGGCCGTGACGGCGCACGCACACGCCGGCCGCCTCGAACTCGTCGCGGACCCGGTCGACCGGCTCCGCCGGCGGCTACGGACCCTGCTCGCCGACCCGCCTCGCTCACCCGTGGAGCTCCCGGTGTTCGGAACGGTGCTGCACGCACTCGGCATGGCGGCACTCGCCTCCGGCGACGCCACCGGCGTACGGATGATCGCGCTGGCCGAACGGCTGCGGGTGCTGCGCGAGTTCCAGCCGACGATGTCGGCGGACCGCGCCCGCCAGGCGGCGGAGCACGCCGACCGGCCGGCGTACGCCGCCGCGGTGTCGCAGTACGCCGCCCTGAAGCGGGACGAGTTGTGGAAGGGCCACATCGTCGGCCGGGGATGCTGGCCCTCGAACGCGCGGTGGGTGTCCGATCGTTGACCCGAGTCGTCGCCGGGGCGGTCGGAGGTGGCGGCGGCGCCCGTGCCCGGGAGTCCGAGCACGATTGCTGACCGGGGTTCGCGGTTACGTGCCCTCGGGCGGGAAGGGTGTGGCCTGGTGGTAGTACATCTGCCAAGCCGCGTTCGGCCCCTGCTTGCGCCACAGGGAACTGCGCCGGGCCCGGCTTTCGCCCAACGTGGTCTCGTAGGTGAGATGTACAAGGCCGGGTGCCAGCAGGACACCGGCGATGGCCGAGATCTCATAGCGCGGACCACCTTCTTGCGCACCGTCCATCTCCGGCAGCGCGGCGAGTATCTCCTCACGGGTCCACCGCCGACCCGAAGCGCCGACCTCCACGAACTCCGGATCCAGCAGCTGCCCGGCGAGCGAGCGCGAGGTACGCACCCCGGGGTCCGTCAGCCGCAGTTCGCCTGCGATCGCTTCGCGTACCGCGTCTGTCTCTTGGCTCATGCAGGCATCTTCGCCCGGGTGGCCGGCCCCTTCGCAACCGAGTTGCCACCCGCGCGGCACGGTCTGGCGATCATCTATTTCGGGTCGCGGTTGAACAACGACGTCGACCAGCGGTAGCCGAGCGCGGCCAGGCCCAGACACCAGGCGATGGTGAGCCATCCGCTGTTGCCGATCTCGGTGCCGAGGAGGAGGCCGCGCAAGGTCTCGATGGCCGGAGTGAAGGGCTGGTACTCGGCGATCGGCCGGAACCAGCCCGGCATCGCGTCGACCGGCACGAACGCGCTGGAGATGAGCGGCAGGATCATCAGCGGCAGGGCGTTGTTGCTCGCCGCCTCGGGATTCGGGCTGGAGATGCCCATCCCGACTGCGATCCAGGTGAATGCAAGGGCGACCAGCGCGAGCAGTCCGAATGCCGCAAGCCATTCCAGGACCGTGGCGCCGGTGGAGCGGAAACCGATGGCCACGGCGACGGCGCCGACGACGAGCACACTGAGGATCGCCTGCAGCACGCTTCCGATGACATGCCCGATCAGCACGGAGCCGCGGTGGATGGCCATCGTACGGAAGCGGGCGATGATGCCCTCGGTCATGTCCATGGACACGGATACCGCGGTCCCGGCCGGGGTGGCGCCGATGGTCATCAGCAGAATGCCGGGGACGAGGTAGGCGATGTAGTCGGAGCGATCGGCCGCGCCGCCTCCGATACCCGCGCTCATCACGTCGCCGAAGACGTAGACGAACAACAGCAGCAAGACGATCGGCGTCAGCAGGATGTTGAGCGTGAGGGAGGGGTAGCGGCGCGCGTGCAGGAGGTTGCGGCGCAGCATGGTGGAGGAGTCGCGTACGGCGAGGGGGGAGCGAGCTCATCGGACGGTCTCCTTGGGCTGGTCGGCGGACTGCTCGGCGGGACGGTCGGTGCCGCCGGTCAGGGCGAAGAACACGTCGTCGAGGTCGGGGGTGTGCAGGGTCAGTTCGTCGGCCTCGATGCCCGCGGAGTCCAGCCAGTCGAGGATGGCGCGCAGTTCGCGCTGGCTGCCGTTGCTGGGGATCTTCAGGGAGAGGGATTCGTCGTCGCTGGTGACCTCGCGCAGGGCCATGGTGGCCGACTGATAGGCGGCCGGGTCGGCGAAGCGCAGCCGCACGTGCCCGCCCGGGATGAGTCGCTTGAGCTCCTCGGCCGTGCCTTCGGCGGCGATCTTGCCGTCGTTCAGTACGGCGATGCGGTCGGCGAGTTCGTCGGCCTCTTCGAGGTACTGGGTGGTGAGGAAGACGGTGACGCCGCCGGTGACGAGTTCGCGGATGATGTCCCACATGTTGTGGCGGGAGCGGGGGTCGAGGCCCGTGGTGGGCTCGTCGAGGAAGATGATGCGCGGGCTGCCGACCAGGGTCATGGCAAGGTCCAGGCGGCGCTTCATGCCGCCGGAGTAGGTGACGGCGGGCTTCTTCGCGGCCTCGGTGAGGTCGAAACGCTCCAGCAAATCGGCTGCCACGCGGCGGCCTGTACGGCGGGGGAGGTGGTGCAGGTCGGCCATGAGGAGCATGTTCTCCTCGCCGGTGATCAGACCGTCGACGGCGGAGAACTGTCCGGTCACACCGATGGCGGCGCGTACGGATTGCGGGTCGGTGCCCGGGTCGTAGCCGCCGACGCGCAGGTCACCGGCGTCGGCGGCGATGAGGGTGGAGAGGATCTTTACGGCGGTGGTCTTGCCGGCGCCGTTCGGGCCGAGCAGAGCGAAGATCGAACCGGCCGGGATGTGCAGATCGATGCCGTCGAGGACTGCCCTGTCCCCGAAGGTCTTGCGCAGCCCTGTGGCCGTGATGGCGAGCGAGGGGGCGGTGGTTGTCGTCATGCCGCACAGGTTGCGGCAGCGCGCATTCAGCGGGGTTTCACGGTGGTTTCAGCACCCTGGAACCGGGCGGGGTGCGGGGGGTACGGGGGATGTGTGGGGAGGTTCGCGGCCGTTTGCCGACTGCGGACCTCATCAGGTGCCGAGCGGGAGTACCAGACGGCCCCGCTCAGATCACGCGGAAGAGGTCGGCGGCGGCGTGCACGTCGGTGAGGTCCTCGATGGAGCGCAGGTTGTCGCACAGGGCCTCCAGGACCGAGCCGGTGTCGGCGGCGCGCGGGGCGCCGATGGCCACGCCGAAGACCCGGAAGCCGGGCAGGCGCTTGTTGTCGTTCCAGCCGCGCTTCCATTCCTCGGTGACGTCGCATTCGTCGTCGGTGAGCATCACGATGTCGCCGCGCGTGCGGGCTGCGTCGTTGAACTCCTCCTTCAGCAGCTCGCCGGCCGCCGTCAGCGGCCGCTGGTAGCTGGTGCCGCCGCCGAGGAAGGTCTCGGCGAAGTCGAGGGTCCGGGTGATGCCGGCGGGCTCGTCGGCGGGGAAGCGGAAGACCTGGAGCTTGTCGGCGGCCGAGAAGAGGATGCCGACGAAGTCACGCTTGGCCTGGCGGGCCTGGTCGAGCAGCGCAAGGGCGCACGCCTTGGCCCACGCCTCGCGGGTGATCCCGCCGGGCCCTGCCACGTACATGGAATGCGAGGTGTCCACGCAGGCGATGATGGCGCCCTTGCCGGTGCTCTGCTCTCCCTGGATGTCGTAGAGCATCAGTTCCCCGGCGGCGTACCGCGCGGCGAACACCGCACGCAGCTCGGGCAGTCCGAGGTTGGCCAGCTCGGAGGGGATGACGCGGGAGAGGTCATTGCCCAGTGTGACCCCGACCAGCTCGCCGGTGGCGTTTTCCACCTTGCGGGCGCGCTCACCGACTGCCATCTGCCGGAAGCGGCCAATCAGTTCGGCCCACTGGGCGAGGCGGCCGGTGCGCAGCCGCTCGGCGAGCCGGGCCCGCTGGTCGAAGGGCATCCGCTCCAGTTCGCCGGGCCCCACGCCCCACGCCTTCATGAGCGCGGCCTCCTCGCGCACGGCCTCGGCAGCCTCGGCCGCCGCCTTCCGTGCGCCGGTACGGATGGTGGGGGCGGCGGCGGAAAGCGCCTGCGCCGCTGCCCGGGCGGCCTGCCGCGCCGCCGCCTCGCCGGATTCGGCGGCGGTGATCGCGCGGTGTACGGCGTCGGTGGCCGCGGCCGGGACAGTGCCGTCCTCACCGGCTGCGTCGGCGGCCTGCCGGAGCGCCTCGCCCACGGCGGCCGCCGCGCCTTCGGCGCCCTGCCGGACCTGCTCTGCCTGCTCGGCCCGGTCCCGGACGTCGCGCAAGCGCTCCAGCATCTCGCGCAGCGCGGTGGCCTGGGCGAGCACGGCCATGGCGGCGGCATAGGGGTCCCCGGCGGTCTCCCGGCGCAGCTCGGCGAACGCCGGTGACTCCACGAGCGCGGTGATGACCCGGTGGTTGAGCAGATGGGAGGGGGCCATGTCCGCGTGTTCGCGCAGCTGCGGGCTGACTTTGTAAGCGGCCAGGAACACGTCGGTCAGAAGCTCGCTGGCGCGGGGGTGGTGTGTGCTCAACTCCTCGGCCAGTTCGCGCAGTCCGGCCGATTGCGCGTAGGTGTCGCGCCAGGCGATGTGCTCGAACTGGTCGGCGACCACTGCCGCGGTGTGCCGCTCGGAATCGGCAGCGGACAGGCCCAGCCACTTCCCGCCCCGGCCCGCCAGCTCCTCGAGCCTGCTCGGTGATGTCTCGCCCATGGTCCTGATCCCTCGATGTTCAGAGCTGGGTCTGCACCATGCTCGCGTCCAGACCGAGAGCCTCGGTGAGCACGCGGGCGCGGACGGCACGCTGGCGTCCGGTGACACGGTCGATGGCAGCGGTGGAGCGGCCGGCCCCCGCCGCCTCCTCGCGCAGCTTCTCCAGCCGCTTGCCCGCCATGGCGAGCTTGTTGTGGGCCTGCTTGATGACCCAGTCGCTCAGCGCCTCACGGGACTGCCCCGCCATCGCGTCGAGCTGGGCCTCCAACTCCTCGATGGTGTCGGCCAGATCGAGCGCCTCCTTGGCGTCCGGATTGACCAGCTGCAGCACCTCGCGCTCCACGGTCGGACGTTCGGCGGGGGAGTCCCACAGCACATGGGTCAGCACCGACAGGTCGGTCTCCGCGACCGCCGGGCGGCCGTCGAGGTACGCGGAGGCCTGGAGCAGGCCCACCGCCTGTCGCCAGCGGCGGTCGGAGGCGACCAGTTCCTTGCGGCGCAGGGCGGCCCGCAGCGTGCACACCGCATCCACGATCACGTCGGGAACCTCCACGGCCGGGACGGCTTCGCCCACGGCGTGCTGCAGCGCGGCCAGTTCGACGGTGGTCCGGGCCGCCGGCGCCGGGCGCCCGACGGCCGAGCGGACCAGCGCGGCGAAGTTCGAGGGGTCTTCCAGGTAGCCGACCTCGATACGTACGAGGAGCCGGTCGTAGATCGCGGCCGCGTCCTCCTCGCTGGGCAGTTCATTGCTCGCCGTGATGGCCCCGATCAGCGGGCAGCGAATCGGCTCACCGCCGCTCTCGGGGTGGTAGATCCGCTCGTTGAGGTAGCCCAGGGTCTCGTTCAGCGCGGCCGTGGAGCACTTGAAGATCTCGTCGATGAACGCGACATGCGCGGTCGTGGCACGGCCGTCATAGACCTGGCGGTACTCACCGCGGGCCAGCGCGGCGACATCGATGGGGCCGAACATCTTGGTCGGCGCGGTGAACTTCGACAGGAGGATCTCCCAGTACGACGCCCCCTCGACCCTGCCCGTGAGCTCCCGGGCCATCTCGGACTTCGCGGTCCCTGGCGGGCCGAGCACCAACGAGTGCTGTCCGGCCAGCAGCGTCACCACCAACGTGCGCACCACGTCGGCCCGCTCATAGAAACGGTCCGCCAACTCGCCGCTGATCGCCCGCAGCCGCTCGGCCGTTTCCTGCGCGTCCTGTGTGGCCTGTGCGCCCATCGTCATCTTCAACTCCTCGAAACAGCCTTCGCCCGAGCAAGATAACTTGAAGACCGGGACGCCCGTCCGGGGTCTTGCTCGGAGCCGGCGAACGACGCCGTCATCCTGCGGGCCGGCGCGACCCCGTAGGCGCGTGGCTCACGAACCGGTGTGTGTCGAAATCGCGGGCCATCGAGTACGGGTGGTACGGATCGATAAGGATGCGGCAGACGAACTCCGCGGCCCGGCAGTCGAAGGCGGCATCCTCACCGTCGAAGGAGCGGACCACGACAGGCCACCGGTCCGGGTCGGCCCCGTCGGCCTTCCAGCAGTACAGATCCTCGTGCTCCGTGCCCGCCCAGACGAGCAGACCTTCCTCCATGAGACCCGCCCACGGTTCCTGGTATAGGTCCAGGTATCCGTCGAAGGCGCCCTCGCCGAACGTCTCGACCACGCGCTTGTAGTCACTGGGCAGCGCGGTACTCAGGCGCGCTGCCACCTCCGCCCAGTCCGCGTCCGGCCGCTGGGCGGGCTGCGTCCAGCCGGTGATCTGCCGCAGCCGCTCCACCCAGTCGACGTCCTCGTCCGGAGCGATCGCCAAGGAGGCCGGCAACCTCCTGCGAGCGACCGCCGGCACCGGACGCACGGCCCCCTCGGCGTCTCGCGCCGTACCCGCGCCGATCCACTGATCCCGGAACGCCCACGCCCGAATCGTCACGGCCCGGTCGGCGAAAGGGGCGAGGAGGGACGCGCCGCCGGACTCGTCGACCGTCGGATCGGTGAAGCCTTTGAGGACGAGGGTGCGTCCGGTGCCGTACCTGGCGGCGAGCAGGTCGGTCACGTCCTGCGGGTCTGCATCGCCGGGCAGGTACATGTAGACGTTCGCCGGGCCGAGTTGGGCCAGCAGATCGTCGACGGTCTCCTGCGTGAACTTCATGACGGACAGCAAAGCTCACTGCACTGACAAGGGATGCGCTCACAGATGCATCTGACGCCGATCTGTGAGGCTGTGAGGCTTTTGCGCCCGGGTTCAACGGTTGGGGCCGCCGCGACAGCTTTCGTGTCCACGCCGCGGAGATACCGGCACATCCGAGGGAACGTATGCCGCGGTCGCCGCCTCTGGTGGGTGTCGATTCCTAACGCAGGAGGCCCCATGTCCGACCGTACGGCCCAGCGAGCCGCCGCAGTGCTCGCCTCGGTGCTCACCGTGGACGCGCTGTTGCACCTCTACTGGGCGACCGGTTCCACCTGGCCGGCTGATGACGAGGCGAGGCTGTCGTACGCGGTCCTGGGCACCGATGCGCCCTTCACCCCGCCCGTCGTCCTGCCGCTCGCCGTGCTCCTGCTGACGGCTGCCGGCCTCGTCGTCGCGCAGTCCCGGCGCCCGCACCGCCTGCTCCGGCTCGGCACGCTCGCCGTAGCGGGCGGGCTGTGCCTGCGCACGCTGGCAGGCCTCTACTGGATCTTCGCGCAGGACACCGGATCCGCCTTCTACTTGCTCAACCTGGCGCTCTACACCCCGCTGTGCGCGCTGCTGTGCGCAGCCGCTCTGAGAGTTGCCCGCCACAAGGTTCCCGGCCTCCACCAGGGCACCGCCCGCACTGGGGACGCCGTGCATTGCGAAGATGCCGTACGTGTCCGATGAGGAAACGGCGCGCCGAGTGCGCGCGGCGCAGCGCGGCGACACGCTGGCCATGGCCGAGCTGATGGACGAACTCGCCCCCTATGTAGGCCGCATCTGCGGTCCCATCGCCCTGGACCAGGGCCCGGACGCCGCGCAGGAGGCGCTGGTGGCGGTGTTCCGTTCCCTGCGCAGCCTCAAGGAGCCGGCGGCCCTGCACGGCTGGGTCCGTGCCATCGCGGTGCGCGAGGCGGTCCGCCTGGCCCGGCGCTCCGCCCGCGCGATGCCCGCCGACCTGAGCGCGCTGCCCGCACGGGGAGACCCCCAACTCGCCGCCGACATCAGGGATGTATTGGAGCGGCTGTCTCCCGAGCACCGGGCGGTACTCGTCCTGCGTGACGTGGAGGGCCTGGACGAGCGGACCGCGGCCCAGCTGCTCGACATCCGCGTCGGCACCGTCAAGTCCCGGCTGCACCGGGCGCGCGACACCTTCCGGAAGGCGTGGACCTCATGAGCGGACCTGACACGACCGGCGGCTGGCCCGCCGCTGACCTGGACCCGGTGCGGCGACTGCACGTGCTTGCCGCCGCCATCCCCGGCGCATATGTCACGGAGGGCTTCGTGGCCGCACCGTGCGACCGCGTAAGGGACGTGCTGGACGATCTGGAGGGCGAGTTCGGTCGCGTCGCCCCCGACATGCGAGGGCTCAGGGTCGTACGGCGGCAGGGCACACAGGTGGAGGCGCTGGCCCGCAGCAAGTACGGGATGCGGGCCCGGTTGTACGGGCAACAGCGGCCCGGCTGGTGCTGGCTGCAGAGCCGATTCCTGCTGCTCGGCGCAGCCGCGACGCCGGACGGCGACGGCACCAGGGTGGCGTTCACCGGCGGGGTGCGGGTGCCCGGGCGTGCCGCATTGGTACCGCTGGGCGTACGACGGGAGGGGGAGCGAAGCCTGCGGCGCTTGAAAGAGGTGTTGTGACGCCGCTTGCGCAAATGGCGTTTTCTGCGGAGTAGCGCTCGATGGGGGTAGAAAGATGGCATGCGTCGATGAGAGGAGACGGTGTGGCGTCGGACGACAAGGACGCGGAGGGTTTGCTCGACGGGCTGTCGGTGGACGAGGCCCGGCCGGAGCGTCCGGTGCTGCTCGACGGGCAGGGCGAGCCGCTGCGGACCTGGCGGGAGAATTACCCCTATGCCGAGAAGCTGCGGCGCAAGGCCTATGAGCGCCGGAAGCGGATCCTGCAGATCGAGCTCCTGAAGCTGCAGAAATCGGTGCGCGATCAGGGCCAGCGCGTCGTGGTCGTGTGCGAGGGGCGGGACGCCGCAGGCAAGGGCGGCACCATCAAACGCTTCACCGAGCGGCTCAACCCCCGAGGGGCCCGCATCGTGGCGCTGGACAAGCCGACCGAGCGGGAAGCGGGCCAGTGGTACTTCCAGCGCTACGTCGCCCAGCTGCCGTCCGCGGGGGAGATCGTCTTCTTCGACCGCTCCTGGTACAACCGTGCCGGTGTCGAGCCCGTCATGGGCTTCTGTACCCCGCGGCAGCGCGAAGAGTTCCTCGAGCAGGCGCCGCTGTTCGAGAAGATGATCACCGATGACGGCATCGTGCTGGTCAAGTTCTGGTTCTCGGTGTCCCGCGCGGAGCAGCGCACGCGCTTCGCGATCCGCCAGGTGGATCCCGTACGCCAGTGGAAGCTCTCGCCCACGGACCTTGCCTCGCTCGATCTGTGGGACGCGTACACCCACGCCAAGGTGGAGATGTTCCGCGCCACGGACACCGTCCACGCCCCGTGGTCGGTGATCAAGTTCAACGACAAGCGCCGCGGGCGCCTCGAAGCCATGCGGCATCTGCTGCTGCGTGTCGACTACGAGGCCATGGACAAGGACGCGGTGGGCCAGGCGGACCCACTCATCATCGGCCCGGCCGACACGCTCCTCGAAGCGGACGAGGATCCGACGGACCTGTCACCCAGCAGGCTCGCAGGGAATGACCGGGGCCCTGGTCAGCACCCGTGACCGCGGTGGGCCGCGACGTCACTCGGCGGTGAACCTGCCGCTCTCGCGCCCGCCCCGCCCGGACCGCACGGAGCGGGGGACACATCGATCAGTCACCGGGCTATCGGACCGACATCGTCAACGACTTCGGCCAAGGCCCGAATCTGGTCGGTCTCGCCGCTCGTGAGCCAGCTCAGTGCCCAGTGGCCGAGCGGGGCGTCGTGGATGGGGACGTAGGCGATGTCAGGGCGTCTGTAGTAGCGCAGGGCGTGCGCGTGCACGGGACACACCGCTTCTCCGCTGGCAACGATGGCGAGCAGTTGCGTGCCGTCGAAGGCAGCCGGGCCTTCGGGGATCGGCCGACCGCTGGGGGTGCAGGCGGGGATCAGCGCCTCTCGCCAGTATGCGGGCGCGGCGCCGGTCAGGACGGTTTCGTCGGCGAGGTCCTCGTAGGAGACGGCGTCTCGCCTCGCAAGAGGGTGGGCGGAGGATACGCACAGCACGACGGGTTCGGTGTAGGCAACCGGGCCCACCGTGAGGTCAGGTTCGCTGATGGGCAGCCAGGCGAGCAGGACGTCGATCGTGCCCCGGCGCAGTGCGGCGAAGGGGTCGTTGTAGCCCACGGCGCGGATCTGCACCAGGCAGGCGGGATGACGTGCCGAGAACTCGGCGAGGATGGGTCGCAGGTCCTCGCTGTTGCTGGACGTCATGCCCAGACGCAGCACCGTGGTCTCATTCTGCGCGGACAGCGCGGCTCGCTCCAGGCTCCGTTGAAGACCGCGGTGGACCGGGAGCAGGTCGTCGTACAACTGCCGGCCGAGCGAAGTAAGGCTGACGTGACGGCTGGTGCGCTCGAAGAGTGCGCCGCCGATCTGCCGTTCCTGTTTCTTGATGGCCTGGCTGACGCGCGCCGCAGTCACATGCAGCCGCTCGGCGGTCCGGCCAAAGTGCAGTTCCTCTGCGAGTACCAAGAAGATCTCGATGTCCCTGATCTCCACGCGGCCCCCATCAGTCTCGTTAACCGCCAGGTTAACGCGCCTTGCGGGAAAGATCGTTGCCGGGGAACTCCGCCGACGGCAGGCTGGGGTGAGGGCCGGGGCTGGGCCCGAAGCCCCTGACTTCCCGACCTGCACCGGGCACCCGCATGTGGACGCGGGTGCGCACCGGCGAACGCATACTGACCACCCGCGCCCGATGAGGAATCCTCCTGTGCCCGTGCCTGCCGACCCGACCGTCCTCCACCCGATGCCCGGACAGCCGCGAGTGGTGCTGCTCAAGCCGCTGGTGAAGTCCCCGCTGATCGAGGTGGGCGAGTACTCCTACTACGACGACCCGGACGACGCGACCGCGTTCGAGACGCGCAATGTGCTCTACCACTACGGGCCGGAGAAGCTGATCATCGGCAAGTTCTGCGCGCTGGGGACGGGCGTGCGGTTCATCATGAACGGTGCCAACCACCGTATGGACGGCCCCTCGACCTTCCCCTTCCCCACGATGGGCGGCTCGTGGTCCGACCACTTCGACCTGCTCACCGACCTTCCCGGCCGGGGGGACACCGTCGTCGGCAACGACGTCTGGTTCGGCCACAGCGCGACGGTCATGCCCGGCGTACGGATCGGGCACGGCGCGATCATCGGCGCCGGTGCCGTGGTCACCGGCGACGTGCCCGACTACGCAATCGTCGGCGGCAACCCGGCCCGCCTCATCCGCACCCGCTACAACGACCAGGACATCGCAGGCCTGTTGGCGGTCGCCTGGTGGGACTGGCCCGCCGAGCACCTCACCGAACATGTCCGCACGGTCATGTCGGGCAGCGTCGACGCGCTGCGGGACGCAGCGCCCGCACTCCCGCACCAGTGATCCACCCCGGGGCCCACACCCCCGGCATCCTCCTCGCGAAAGAGCCGCAAGCATGCCTGCCGCAACCGACCCCACGCCGTTCGCCGACTGGCTCCACAGCCACGCCATCGCGCTCAGCCACCTCGACCCGGCAGCGCCCCTGGACGACCTGGAGCCGCTGCGCGACCTCCTCGACGGTGTCCGCGTGGTCGCCCTCGGCGAACACTCCCACTTCATCGCCGAGTTCGCCCAGATGCGCCAGCGCATCCTGCAGTTCCTGGTGGAGCGCTGCGGGTTCACCGTCCTGGCCTTCGAGTACGGCTTCAGCGAAGGCTTCCCCCTCGACGCCTGGGCCCACGGCCGGGGAACGGACGACGACCTCGCCGCCCACCTCAAGGGAACGGTCCCCATCGGACTCCAGGAGCCACTGCGCTTCCTGCGCCGACACAACCGCACCGCCACATCACCGGTCCGCTTCGCGGGAGTCGACATCCCTGCGGCCGGCGGATCGCTGCTCCCCGCCCTGGTCCCGCTGGCCGACTACCTACGTGAGATCGACCCCGAAACGCTGCCGACCCTCCAGGCCGCGATGACGATCGCCGAATCCTTCGCCGGTGACTCCGCAGCCGTGGCCGCACCCGCGTGGGCCCGCCTGCCCACCGCCGAGCAGGACACCCTCAGCGCACTTCTGGCACGCCTGCTCATCCGATTCCGTTCCCTGGAACCGCTGTACCTCTCCCGCGGGGACCGGCACGGCTACGACGTCGCCCTGCGACGCCTGGAAGGCGCCTGGCACGGCGACTACACCTTCCGCGCCATGGCCGCTCTCTTCACCGGAGAGGGCCTGACCGCCGACACCTCGGCCCGCGACCTCTACATGGCCGAATCCCTCCTGTGGCACCTGAACCGGCTCGAACCCACGGACCGTGTCGTACTGGCGGCCCACAACGCCCACATCCAGAAGACACCGATCGCCTTCGACGGCCGTCTCACCGGGCTCCCCATGGGACAGCACCTGCACAACGCCCTCGGCGACGCCTACTTCGCCCTCGGACTGACCAGCCCTACGGGACACACGGCCGAGATGAACCGCGACGAGCAGGCCCCTTTCGGATTCACCGTCGACGACACCCCGCTGGCGCCGCCCGAGCCCGGAAGCATCGAAGCGGACTTCGCCGCCACCGGTCCGGAACTCGGCATCGCCGACCTCCGTGGGGCCCGCACCCGGAACCTCAGCGGCCCCGACCGCATCCGGCTGCAGAGCGTGTACGTGCACACCCCTGTCCTCGACGCGTTCGACGGCATCCTCAGCACTCCGGCCTCCACCGTCGCCGACCTCGTCCAGAGCACGGGCCACGACGGGCGTGAGTGACCCGGCCCGGCGCAAGTACGAACGCCGGGCCGGGACATGACGGCCAGCTGTGGGATCCCTAGCGTGCCGCGAGGGTCGCAAGGACTTGCGCGGCCGGCTTCGGGTGGACCAGCCAGCGCAGATGGCTTCCTTCGAGGGTTTCGACGTCGAAGGGGTTGTCGGGGGTGAGCGTGTCGGCCTCGCGGATCATGCGGTCCTGCATGGCGAGGGGGATGCTGGTGTCGTCGGCAAGACGTACGTAGGTCTTGGGGATGCGGCCCCATGTCGCGGCCTGTGCGCGGTCGGCGGACGTGCCGGCATCGAGATTCTCGTCCGGCTGGAAGATGTTGAGGAAGTTCCGGAACTCGTCGTCGGTGAGATCGGCGGCGAAGGCCTGCTTCATCCCGGCGAGCGGCTCCGGCGCGGCGGTGCGGAAGTTGACCCGCAGCAGGCCGAGTTCGGCCGGGTTCCCGACGAGCGCCGCAGCGAAGGAACCCGGGTCCACGCTCGCCATCTCCGGCTCCGCGTAATAGTCGCCCAAGCTCAGGTCGACGGGACACCAGGCAGAAACGTAAGCGATCCGGTCGATCAGGTCGGGGCGGGCGTTGCCGGCCGCCGTGATGGTGGCGCCGCCCCTGCTGTGGCCGACGAGAATGGTCGGGCCGTTCTGCTTCGCCCGCTCGAGGACGTCGATCACGCGGGCGGCATTGTCGGCCAGAGTGACCCCCTTGATGCCGCCCGGCTCGGCGGCGAGCGCCTCGAGATCCTGAGGAGCCTGATAGGCCGCGGCGTAGGTTGCCTCGAAGCCGTGTCCCGGAAGGTCGATCGCGATGGAGCGGTGTCCGAGCAGGCCGAGTTCGGCCTGCAGCGGCGCGAACGAGAACGAGTTCGCGAAGGCACCATGAACAAATACGAATGTCGGCTGATTTGGCATGCCCGTAGCCTCCAACGGAACGATCTTCGGGACAAGCGCAAATGGGATACTTGTGTGCCACAGTCCCGGCGCGCCCGCGCATGCTCGTTGGGACCCCGGGCGGCCTCCGGCGTGCTTAGCATGGGCGTCATGACCGTAGATCTGTTCGCGGGCATTCCCGTCCGCGACTACAACACGGCGGTGGCCTGGTACGGGCGACTCCTCGGCACGCCGCCGTCCTTCCTGCCCAACGACACCGAGGCGGTGTGGGAGCTCGACGAACACCGCTACGTCTTCATCGAGGTGCGCCCCCAGCAGGCCGGGCACGCCTTTCACACCGTCTTCGTCAGCGACTTCGACTCCCGCCTCTCGCAGATCGCCGAGCGGGGCCTGAAACCGGAAACCCGCGAGACCTACGCCAACGGCGTCCGCAAGGCCACTTTCCGCGACCCGGACGGCAACGAAATCGGGTTCGGCGGCGGAGCGGTGGACTGACCGGGAGGCCGCAGTTCGAGCAGCGCCGAGCGGAACGCGACCTCAGTCCTGCGAACTCCCCGCCGACGCCTTGGCGCAGAGGTACGGACGCGCCAGGAGCAGGCCGATGGTGGTCAGGATGATGCCGAAGTACACCGGCGCGAGGTGGATGAGATCGGTGTAGTGGATGGAGCCGTGCACCACGACAGCAGGCAGGAAACCGGCCGCCGCCGCGGCGGCCAGGGTCCAGAACACCCAGGCCTCGCCCCGCCGCCAACCCCACGCGCTGAGCAGCACGATGGCCACCGCGGCGGACATCAGGGCGCCGCCGAAGCCCGCGCGGTCGTGGGCGATGAACGATACGAGCCGGGGATTTATGGCTTGAAGGGACTGCGCGTCGGTGGCGAGGAAGGTCAGGTCGGTCGGGACGAAGACATCGGTCAGGCCGACCACGGAGATCACCGCGCCGCCGGCGAACAGTCCCGCTCCCGTGAGGATCATCAGCAGCTGGCCGACCAGCGCCCGTCGGCGCTCCGGCTCCGGGCCTTCGGGCGCCAGACGCCACCGCGGCCGGTGCGGGGTGCGGCGCACCCCCATCAGGAACATCGGGAACAGCACGAGAGCGGCCGCCGTGTGCAGGGGCTCCACGAAGCCGATGACCAGGAAGTAGAACAGGGTGGGAAAGCCGATCGCCCCCGAAAGCAGGAACACCTCGCGGGCCCAGGGCCAGCCGCGTCTGATCCCGCCCACGGCCAGGCCGGTGTACAGGGCGCCGATCGACACCATCGTGCCGGCCATGGTGATCCGGTCGTGCTGGAGGAAATGCACCAGGTGGTGGTTGGCGGCGTGCAGGTCGTGCAGCGTCATGCCCAGGTAGTCGTGGTCGTACCAGAGCAGAACAGGACCGAGCGTGATCGCCGCGGCGCCGAGTCCGGCGACCGTCATGCCGAGCCCGACGAGCAGCGCCCACCACCAGGCGGGCCAGCGGAGGGGAAACAGGCCGACGTCCCGCAGTGCCGGAGCGGGTTTGGTGGGTGTGGCGGCCTCGGCGACTCGCGCGAACCAGCCGGGTCCGGCGGCCACCAGGACCTCCGGGCGGGCGAGTACGACGGTGCCCGGCTCCCCGAGTGCGGTCGCCGCGGAGGTGACCGACGGGTCGGACACCCGGACGACGTGCGGATCGTCGCTGCCGGTGAACCCGTCGACATGAGGCTTGAGCGCGTCCTCGGCCTCCGGGTCGCAGGCGCGGACGACCACCGGAATCGAGCGCCCGGCAGCGGCCTCGCGCACGGTCTGCGCGTCGGCGGCCGAGACCGGCGCCACCTCGACGACCCCTGCGCCCAGCGGGGCCAGGGCACGGATCGTGTCGCGAGCGAGCGAAGGCGGGACGGTTATGCCGAGGCGGACGCACACGGGCACCCCGGCGATCTCACCGGCGAGCAGCTCAGGCGGATGCCGGTGGCCGAATCCCCGGGCGATCAGACGCGCGCCGGCGGGACGGGAGCCGACCGAGGCCAGCAACCGCAGGGCAGTGTGCTGCGAACGGCGCAGACCGAGTACGGCAGCGGCCGCGCCGCGCAGCGGGTGGTACGTCCAGTCCGGCATCAGCGTCTCTCGTTCCCCGTCGCGGTCACCCGGTCACCCGGCGCGGTCCAGCCGAGCACCGGGGTCATCGAACGCAGCGTCGCCCGCATCGGCATCAGCCGGGCGGCCGCGTCGCGCAGCAGAGCGGCGGGCGGCCACGACAGCTGGCCGACCGCGCCGAGCCGGGCGGAGCGGCGCGTGATCATCCGGGTCCGCGGGCGGCGCAGCAGGTCGTAGGAGCGGAGCGCGGCCGGCACGTCCGTGGTGGCGTCGAGGCAGTGGGCCAGGGTGACCGCGTCCTCCAACGCCTGGCACGCGCCCTGGCCCAGGTTCGGGGTCATGGCATGGGCCGCGTCGCCGAGCAGCGCGACCCGGCCGTGCGCGAAGGAGGGCAGCGGCGGCAGCTCGTACAGGTCGTGCCGGAGCACTGTGTCCCCGGGTACGGAGGCCAGCAGGGCGGGGACGGGGTCCGGCCAGTCGCCGAACCGGCGCAGCAGTTCGGCGTACTCGGGGGAGCCGTCGGCCGATGGCCGGGCGGCCGTCCCCGCCGGCAGGGAGGCGGTCGCGAAGCAGTACATGCGTCCGCCCGGCAGTGCCGTGTAACCGAACCGCTCCCCGCGCCCCCAGGTCGCCGCGCCCTCGGAGGGCGGTTCGGCGAGCGGTTCGGTGATCATGCGCCAGCCGGTGTACCCGGCATACCGGGGGCCGGCCGCGTCGGGCCACAGCGCACGGCGGACCGCACTGCGCAGCCCGTCGGCGCCGACCACGAGATCGGGCCGGGACTCGCCTCCGGCGTACTCGACGACCGGGCCGTCGCTGTCGTCGCCGTCGTGGCGGACCGAGGACACCGCACTGCCCGAGCGCAGACTGTCGGCGGGCAGCGCCTCGGTGAGCACCCGCAACAGGTCCGCGCGGTGCAGGACCACCAGCGGGTGGCCGAAGCGGCGGGTGAGTTCCGCATTGTCCGTACGGGACAGCCAGCGGCCCCGCCGGTCGCGTACGCCGCCGGTGGCCTCGACGGCGCCGAGCTCCCTGACCGCGTCGGCCAGACCGAGTGCCTCCAGTGCCCGCAGCGCGTTCGGCCACAGGGAGATGCCGGCGCCGATCTCGGTGAACTCCGGTGCGCGTTCGAGCACTTCGACGTGCCACCCCCGGCGGTGCAGGGCGATGGCAGCCGCGAGACCGCCGATCCCGCCGCCGACGATGGTCGCGGCGCGCTGCGGCATGGTTCCTCGCTCTGCTTCGGGGGCGCCACCCCCGGTCAAGTGGCTGTCGATCCGGTGCCCGACGGCATGCGACGTGCGCAGGTCCGGCTGAGCAGCGCCTTATAGCAACATGTCGACAGAGACCTGTCAATGTCGGCAGAACCGGCCCGGACCGGCCCTCGTTCTGGGGTCCGCCCGCGGATCTCTACAGCGAGACCTTCCGTTCTTCGGCCGTGAGGCCGCGGAGTGTCCAGAGTCCGTACAGAGCCAGCAGCGGTTTACCGATCAGCCACTCGCCAGGGCGGTAGTCGTCCGCTCGCACGAGCCTCTCGGCGAGGTCAGGGCGCTGTCGCCGCAAGTACGCACGGGCCTTGAGCGCGTGAGCCGGTTGGGAGGCAATCTTGATGCGGTCGGCATCCTCGAGCAGAGGGATCACGTTCGTCACGTTCTCCCATGTCGTCGCGCTGTGCTCTTCGAGAAGGACCGTGCCGTCGAACTCGAGCACCGACTTCGCGTGGTCAGCCATCAGCTGGGCCTCAGTGGTGCAGTTGGCGGTAGCGCCACCGCTGAAGATCACGCGGGTGTTGGGCACGCTGCCGGCACCAACGGAGCGGATTCCAGCACGGACGCGCCAGCGGTTGATGAAGTTCGCCGTTGTTTGTGGGTTCCGGTAGCCCAGCACGACCACTGCTTCCGACGCGCCCCCGCTGCTCCCCACGAGCGCTCGGGACCAGCGCCAGTTCAACCACTCGCCCCAGGCCAGGGCGGCAGCCCCGGCTATTGCCGCTCCTGTCCTTCGTCGCATGCGGCGACCCTAGGGCACCCGCTGCCGCGCAGCGAAGATGCCGGCCGCGTCGCAGGACTTCTCAAGCGGAGGCGAGCCCGCTGGCGTCGGCGTTGACCTGTGTGGCCACCGAGAAGGATGTCTCGCAGTCGGGGCAGGTCGCGTGGCCGAAGAGGTGGGTCAACGCTCGGGCCACCGACTGTTGTTCGTCGCCGCAGGCGAGGTCATGCAGACGTCGGCCGATACCCTCCAGGTCGGCTGGGTCCGCCGGGCGCAAGGGCCTGGTCTCGACAGCGGTGTTGTCCTCGGACAGTGCGTAGTCCCCGGTGCACGAGAAGAAGCCAGGCTCTCCGAGCACGAGGAACAGGCCCGCTGCGCACTGCGGGCAGGTGACCTCGTACTCCTCGTTCATCAGCCCCCGGGCGAGGTTTTCCCTCCAGCCCGCCACACCCTCGAAACTCAGCACGGCTTCCAGGAGGTAGGCGTACTCGGCGGGGTCCTCGGTCGTCCGGAGATGCGCGTTGGCCAGTGATGCCAGCGCCGCGATGTCGGCCGCGTGCTCGGCACGTACATCACCGGCCCCGTGCGGCTGGTCGACGCCTGCCATGACCGCGCCGGCCAGAGCCAGCGCGTTGACGGCCTCCTCGCGGTCTTGCCCGCCGGCCACACCGGCCAGCCAGGGAAGTGCCGCGAAGCTGGCCGGGTAGACGCTGCCCTGATGGCACAGCGCCGACCACAAGGCGTTCCAGCTCTCGGGGGTGGGAGCCGATGCCAGCCGCTCCAGCTGCCCGGGGATATCTCCCGCGGGGCCGTAAGCGTGGCTGAGTCGCGACCAGTCCGTCATGCGGAAATCCAATCAGATCGAGGGCGGTGAGCAGCGGCCCGTATGCGGCCGCGGTCGAGGGTGAGGATGTGGTCGGCTGCGGTGAGGCCCGCGGGGTTGTGGGTGATCAGGAGGGTCGTGCGGCCGTGGGTGGCGCGCAGGATGTCTGTGAGGACGACTGTCGCGGTGTCGGGGTCGAGTCCCTCGGTGGGTTCGTCCAGGACGAGGACGGGCGGATCGGCGAGCAGGGCCCGGGCCAGGAGAAGGCGTTGGCGCTGGCCGCCGGACATGGCGGAGCCGTTCTCGCCGAGGAAGGTGTGCCAGCGTTCGGGCAGGGACTCGATCCAGTCGAGGAGTTGAGCCCGGCGGGCTGCCTCGCGCAGGTCGGCGTCGGTGGCGTCGGGGCGGGCCAGCAGGAGGTTGGCGCGGAAGGTGGTGTGGAAGACGTGGGCGTCCTGCGTCATGCCGGTGATCGCGCGGCGGGCGTCGTCGCCCGCGTAGTCGCGCAGTTCGTGTCCGCCCATCCGGATGCTGCCGGCCTCGTAGGGGATGAACCGCATGAGCGCGGCTATGAGTGTCGACTTGCCGGAGCCGCTGGCGCCCAGGAGCACAGTCCGGCGCCCGGGCGGCAGGTGCAGGCTCAGCCCGTCCAGAGCCGGGGGACCGTCGGGGTGGTGGCGTACGCGCAGGTCGGTGATGTCCACGCCGAGTGGTGCGTGCGGGGCGAGTGCGGCCGGTGTGCGTGGCTCGGTGACGGGCGGCGGTGTGTCGAGGAGGTCGGCCAGGCGGCCCGCGCTGACCCGTACGTCGGCGAGATGGCGGGCGGCGGCAGGAAGCGGAGTCAGCGCCTCGAAGGAGACCAGGGCGAGGACCGCGAGGACGGTGAGGCACACGCCGGGCAGGTCCCCCGACGCGTGGGCGCTGAGCCCGAGCCAGGTGACGCCGACCGTTGCCGCGGCCTGGAGGAGCAGAACCGTGGTGGAGGCGAGCGAGGTGGTCCAGGCCGCCCTGCGCTCCAGCGCGGCAATCCGTGCCGAGGCGCGGCGGGTCTCTTCGTGGGCGCGTCCCCGTGCCCCGCACGCGGCGAGATCCGCCGCGCCCCGGGTCAAGTCCAAGGTGAGGGAGGCGAGTTCGGTACGCGCGGCCTTTTCCGCGAGGCTCGTACGGCGGGACAGCGTGAGGACCAGGGCCGGTACGAGGAGTGCCGCCACGATCAGGAGCAGCCCGAGCAGGAGACCTGCCTGCGGCAGCAGCATTGCGGCCATGATGGTGGCGCCGGCGGCGACCGCGCAGGCCGCCGCGGCCGGAATCAGCACTCGCAGCAGGAGGTTCTGCGCGGCGTCGACGTCGTCGACGAGCCGGGCGAGCAGATCGCCGCTGCGAAAGGCGGGCGTGCCCGCGGGAGCGAGGGGCACGAGCGCCTCGTACACGCGGGTGCGGAAGCCCGTGACGGCTCGCAGTACGCCGTCATGGCCGAGCAGCCGGTCGGCGTAGCGCAGTGCTCCGCGTCCCAGTGCCAGAGCGCGCACGGCGACGATCGCCAGGCTCACCGAGGCGAGCGGGGGCTGCTCGGCGGCGCGGGTGATCAGCCAGGCGGCGGTGGCCATCAGCGCGGCGGCGGCGAGTTCACTGCCGGCCGAGGCGAGCACGGCGGGCAGCAGTCGGCGCCAGTACGGCAGGAGGTGGCGCAGGATACGGAGGGTGGGGCGCGGCCCGCGTGCCGCCGGGGTGCTTGTGGTGGCGTCGGCGTGGAGGGTCATGGGGCCACCGGTCTTTCTGGGCGGGCTGGTTGGGGCAGGGGGCGGTGGTCTGCTCGCGGAAGAGGGGCAGAGGTGGCATGGGGGCAGCGGCTCGGGCGCGGGGCACGGGAACACGCGGGGGCGGGGACGCCGACCTCGCCGGGGTCGGCAGTGGCACAGCCGCAGTTGTGGCCTGCGCATCCGGCCGCGAAGGCACCTGACCTGTCCTGAACGGCTGCCCTCCGTATGGTCACGGGACCACCAGTCCTTCAGCGGGGGCAAGCGCCGTCGGCGTCGGCGAAGCCGTGGCGATGCTGCCCGCTTCGAGGGTGATGATCCGGTCGGCGTGCGGCAGCAGGCTGGTGCGGTGGGCGACCACGATCGAGGTCTTGCCGCGCATGAGGCGGACCGTGGCGCGGGTGACCGCTGCCTCGCTGTGCGGGTCGAGGTGGGCGGTCGGTTCGTCCAGGAGCAGTACGGGGGCGTCCTTGAGGAAGGCGCGGGCCAGGGCGATCCGCTGGCGCTGGCCCGCGGAGAGTCCGGCGCCGTGCTCGCCGAGCAGCGTCTCGTACGCCCGCGGCAGTTCCTCGATGAAGGAGTCGGCGAAGGCGGCGCGGGCCGCCCGGCGGACCTCCGCGTCGCTCGCGTCGGGGCGTGCGAGGCGGATGTTGTCCGCGACGGTGGCGGCGAACAGGTGCGGGCGCTGGGGCACCCATGCCACCCGGGTGCGCCATTGGTCAGGGTCGAGGCGGGCCAGATCGCTGCCGTCCACCGTGACCCGGCCCGATGCGGGGGCCGTGAAGCCGAGGAACAGTGCAAGGAGCGTGGACTTGCCCGCGCCGCTCGGGCCGACCAGGGCGACGTGTTCGCCGGGGCGCAGGGAGAGGGAGACGTTTCGGAGGGCGGGCGCGGCACGGTCCGGGTAGTGGACCGTGACGCTGTCCAGACGCAGGTGTGCCGCGCGGGCGTCGGACTTCGGGGTGGGGCAGGCAGCGCGCTCCGCAGTCGCGGCCCGGCCGTCCCCCGCGGCCCGGCCGTCCCCCTCGGCGGTGTCGGCGGGCTCGTCGAGAATGGCGAACACCCGATCCGCCACGGCGATGCCCTCGGCGCTGTCGTGAAAGGCCGCACCAGCCGCACGCAGCGGGAGGTAGGCCTCGGGGGCCAGGAACAGCACGACCAGCGCCGTACGAAGGTCCAACTCGCCGCCCAGCAGCCGCAGCCCGACCGGAACGGCCACCAGCGCGACGGAGAGAGTGGCGACGGTTTCCAGGACGAAGGAGGAGAGGAACGCCACCCGCAGCGTGCGCATCGTGGCCCGCCGGTGGGTGTCGGCCATCTCGCCCACCACCCTGGCCTGGTGCCGCTCGCGGCCGAAGGCGCGCAGGGTCGGCAGTCCCGCCACCACGTCCAGGAAGTGCCCGCCCAGGCGGGACAGCAACTGCCATTGCCGGGCGGTGCGCCGGGCGGTGTGGGCGCCGACCAGCGCACCGAACACCGGGATCAGCGGCAGCGTCACGACGACGATCACTGCCGAGGTCCAGTCGGTCCACGCCAGCCAGGCGACCACCGTCAGGGGGACCACCGCGGTGGCCGCCATGGTGGGCAGGTAGCCGACGACGTACGCGTCCAGGGCGTCGAGCCCGCGGGTGAGCAGCGTGACCGTCTCGCCGTGGCGCCGGGCCGTGAGCCGCAGAGGGTCGGTGTCCCGCAGCCGGCCGGTGATCCTCTCGCGCAGCGTGTGTTTGGTGTCCGCCGCCGTGCGCTGCGCGAGCACTTCGCGGGCCCAGGCCAGCAGCGCCCGCAGCGTCATGACGGCGGCCAGCGCTCCCAGGGGTGTGCTGCGGAACGGGCGTCCGGCAAAGCCGTCCGCCAGGACCGTCGCGAGCAGGACCGCCTGAGCGACGACGAGTCCGGCGGCAAGAAGCGCAAGCACCGCGGAGTACGTCATGTGGCGGCGCAGCAAAGGCAGTTCACGCAGCAGGCGCCGTTCGACGGGCTTCATACAGGCATACCTCTCGTTCCTCTCGTCCGTCTCGTCGCGGTGCGTGGCTCAGAAGTAGCTGGGGTGGCGTCGGCCCGTCCGGCCGCGGAAGGCCCACCAACTCCAGGACTGGTACGCGAGGATCACCGGGATCACCAGGACCCCGAACGCGCTCAGGATCTTCAACGTGGCGCCGTCCGTGACGGCGTGGCCGACGGTCAGTCCCGTTCCCGCCGAGCTGATCAGGAGGTAGGGGTAGTGACCGGCCCCCACGAGCAGTACGGGCAGCGCCGTCGCGCAGCAAGTAGCCGCGAACGCACCGACGTTGTGTCCCCGGGACAAGCACCACCAGGCGCCGGTGAGCGCTGCCGCGAACAGGGCGGCGATGACCGCCGAGGTCGCGCGGTTCGTCATCGAGGCGCCCGCACCGAAGAGCGTGAGGAGCAGCGCGAGGGCACCTGCGGCAGCCGCCCCGCGCAGCAGGAGATCACCCAAGCGCCTTGCCCTGACGGCTAGTTCGTGCCCCGAGCGCAGGGCCACGAACGCCGTGCCGTGTGCCGCGAAGAGCAGCGCGGTGGTGACGGCGCAGGCCAGGGTGAACGGCGAGAGCACGTCGCCGGGCCCGATGTGGAAGCTGCCGTCGGCCCGGCGGGGCACCCCGTGGAGCAGCAGGCCCACGACGAGCCCCCAGCACACGGCGGGCAACGCGCCGCCGCACACGATCAGGACGTCCCACCGGCGCCGTCCGCGTGCGGTGCGGGCGCGGCGGCGCAGCTGGATCGCGGCATTGCCCGGGACCAGGCCGACGAGGATCGCCACGATCAGCGGGTACAGGCCCGACAGGAGGGCGCCTTCCAGATGCGGGAAGGCACCGAACAGGACGCCGGCGAAGGCGACCAGCCAGACCTCGTTGCCCAGGAAGAACGGTGCGATCGCGTCGAGGGCGGCGTTCCGGCCGCCACCCTCAGCATCTTCGCCCGTGTCCTTTCCCTCCCGGCCGTCTCGGCTACCGAGAAAGGGATGGATCATCTGTACGCCGTAGTCGTAGCCGCCGAGCACGAAGTACCCCGCGAGCAGCAGGCCGAGGAGGGCCAGCCAGGCGGTCTCCAGACTCATCTCGCTCAACTCAACTTTCCGTAATCGAAGGGAAGTAGCACTGGCTATAAGGCAGGCACGGGCTGTTTCTCGCCGGAGCCGCCGCCCGGACCCCCGGGCAGGTCGTCGGGGAGTGGTTCGGTGGTGCCGAGCTGCGTGGCGTCCGGTCCCCGCAGGGCGAAGCGGGTGATCAGGGTCCAGTTCGTCACCGCGAGGGCGAGGAAGACGGCGATGAACACGGTGCAGGACACGGCAAGCGCGGCCGTGCTGACGTGGGACAGGGCGTTCTCGACGGTCAACTCGCCGTAGACGAGCCAGGGCTGGCGCCCGACCTCGCGGACGACCCAGCCGCCCGCGGAGGCGATGAAGGGGAAGGGGACCGTGGCGACAAGGACCCACAACAGGGGGCGCCAGCGCATCAGCCGGTTCTTCCACAGCAGGATGACGGCGATGAAGGTGATGGTGGAGACGGTGTTGCCGATGATCGTCATCACGTCCATCGAGATGCGCATCGTGTCCTGCCAGGGCACGTAGTTGCCGGGCCCGTGTTCCTTCACGAGCTGTGCCTGGATCTCGGCGACGCCGCTGTTCTCCAGGACCGCGTCCTTCATGGGCTGGGTCCGTTCGATCACGGGGCGCTGCATCTCGCCGACGATGACGACGAAGAAGGAGGTGACCATGGCCGCCCACAGGCCCAGGCGCAGGGAGCCGCGGAACAGCTCGGTCTCCCTCGTACGCCGCAAGAAGTGACAGGCGCTGACCCCGGCGATGAACACGCCGCCCGTCGTCAGTGCCGCCAGGGCGATGTGGAAGAGCGCGACCAGCGCGCTGGAGTTGGTCAGCAGTGCGCCGAAGTCGGTCAAGTAGGCGGCGCCGTCGCGCACTTCATAGCCGACAGGGTGCTGCATGAAGCCGTTGGCAATCATGATCCAGTACCCGGAGGCGTACGCGGTCAGGGCGACCAGCCAGATGAGCGTGACGTGCACGCCCCTGCGCATACGGCCCCAGCCGAAGATCCACATACCGAGGAAGGTGGACTCGGCGAAGAAGGCGATGAGGGTTTCCAGGGCCAGCGGGGCGCCGAAGACGTTGCCCGCGAACTTGCTCAGGCCGCTCCAGCTGAGCCCGAACTGGAACTCCATGACCAGGCCGGTGACGATGCCGACCGCGTAATTGATGACGTAGAGCTGGCCCCAGAAGCGGGTCATGCGCTCCCGGACGGCCTTCTTGGCGGGATCACGGGTGAACGCGGCGCGGGTATGCATGATCGCCACGAGGGGGACGAGCCCCATGGTGAGGATCACGAACAGCCAGTGGATGCCGGTCGTGGCCGCGAACTGGAGTCGGGCCAGATCCGCAGCGCTCATGACGCAACCTTCCCGGAGCAGTAGGGGGTGGCCGGGCAACCGGCGGAGGCGCGGTGCCTCGATGAAGACCGTAGGGAGAATCGCTTATGCATTCCAAGACCGGTTTTGCCATGTGAAGATGGCCCGGAAGGCATAAGTGAAGGTGGATCATGGATCTTCTGCAGTTGCGCTACTTCCAGGCCGTCGCCCGCTACGAGCACATCAGCCGCGCCGCTCAGGAACTGCGCGTCGCCCAGCCCTCGCTGAGCCGCACCATCGCGCGCCTGGAGTCCGAGCTCGGCTCACCGCTCTTCGACCGGCAGGGCCGCCGCATCCGGCTCAACCCGTACGGGGCGATGTTCCTGCGGCACGTGGAGCGGGCCCTGAGCGAGCTCGACGACGGCCGCAGGGCGGTGCGCGAGGCCCGTGACACCGGGCTCGGCCGCGTCAGTGTGGCCTCCGAGACGCTCCTGACGATCACTCATCTCCTGGGCAGTTTCCGCGCCGACCACCCTCGTGCCGATGTACGGCTCTTCCAGTCGACGGCGCAGGAGATGGACCGCCGACTGCGCACCAGGGAGGTCGACTTCTGCGTGGCCTCGCAGCCGCTGACCGGCACGAACCTCGAATCGGTGGAGCTCGCGCGTGAGGAGGTGCTGCTCGCGGTGCCGCCCGGGCACTGGCTCGACGGGCGGGAGAGCGTGACGATCCCCGAGATCGCCGACGAGCCCTTCGTGTCCACGCGCCCCGGCCACTGGCAGCGCACCCTTCTGGACCGGCTGTTCGCGGCCGAGGGGCTCACGCCGCTGCTGTCCTGCGAGGGCGATGAGCCGGGCGCGAGCCAGGACATGATCAGCGCGGGCCTCGGCATCGGCCTCATCCCGGCGATCTCCCGCCGGGCGGGCACGGAATCAACCGTCCCGGTCGCCTGGGTTCATGTGGACGCGCCCGACTGCGAACGCCTGCTGACCCTGGTGTGGAACCGCGAGGGCTATCTGTCCGAAGCCGCTCTGAAATTCCGGGAGTTCATCACCGGTACGCCCTTCATGGACCACCGGGTGCCCGGTACGGGCCGCGCGCACGCGCTCCGACGGGCCTAGCGTGCCGGGGCGCGGCGGGTGATGAAGGGCTTGTGCCGACGCGCCTGCCCCCGGCGGCTTCGGGAGCCGGGCAGCAGGCGCGCCGTGTGCGTGCGTGGTCAGCCGATGGGCCGGGGCAGCGGTACCACCCGGTAGGCGAGGTCGATCGTGTTGCCGGTGGCGGGGTCGCCCAGTTCCACGCGCCAGCCGTCGGCGAACTGGTCCACGCCGTCGGCCATGGGGATGGTGCCCGAGATCAGGACGGTGCCGGGTGTCAGGCCGTCGCGTTCGCGCAGTACGTGTGTCCAGTAGCCGGGCGTGAGGAGCTCGGCGAGCGTGCCGTGCTGGATCTCGGTCTCCCGGCCGTCGTCGTAGGTGACCCAGGCGCGCAGGGTCAGTTCGTCGATGCGCCCTTCGACGTCGGACAGGAGCCAGGCCCGGCGGGCCAGGACATCGGGGGCCGCGTTCTTGCTCCAGGCCACGCCGTGGACCTCGAGGTCGCGGTCGGTGTGGTCGCACGCGGCCGTCAGGAGCAGCTCGCCGCCGTCCGCGACGACCAGGGCCCATTCCGCCTCACCCGATGTGCGCGCGTGCGGCGCGGCGACCCGGTCGGTCTGCTGGGCCAGGTAGGGAGAGACGGGGTAGAGCGCCGGGGTCACCGACGGTGCGGGCACCCCGAGCAGGGCGAGCTCGGCGACATGCGCGGCGACGTCGGCCTGCTCGCGCCCGGCGTATCCGGCGTTGAGCAGCTGCACGACGTCGACATCGCGGGTGGAGCCGTCGGGGAGTTCGAAGGTCAGCACGGCCATGGGGCACTCCAAAAGGGGGCGGATCTCGACACGGTTAACTTCCGGCGCGGGGGTTGCGCATACGACCTGTATACAAGAAGTATGCCGGAAGGTCGATGTCCAGGTCGATGTCCCCTCGACGCAAGGATCGGGAAGCATGCAGCACACCCCCAAGGGCCCGCCGGCGGTCTCGCCGGACCGCTCCGGCATCCGCCGGGCCTTCTTCGCCAGCCTCACCGGGACCGCTCTGGAGTGGTACGACTTCGCGGTCTACTCCGCCGCCGCGGCACTGGTCTTCGGCGACCTCTTCTTCCCCTCGGAGGACCCCCTCACCGGCACCCTCCTGGCGTTCTCCACCTACGCCGTCGGCTACGTCTCGCGCCCCCTGGGCGGCATCGTCTTCGGCCGGCTCGGCGACGTGATCGGCCGCAAGAAGGTCCTCATCGCCACGCTGGTCCTCATCGGCGCGGCCACCTTCCTCATCGGGGTCCTTCCCACCTACGCCACCGCGGGCGTCACCGCCCCCATCGCCCTCGTCCTGCTGAGGTTCGCGCAGGGCGTGGGGGTCGGCGGTGAATGGGGCGGCGCGGTACTGCTGTCGAGCGAGTTCGGCGACCCGCGCCGCCGCGGCTTCTACGCTTCCGCCGCGCAGATCGGACCGCCCGCGGGAAACCTCCTGGCCAACGGCGTCCTCGCGGCCCTGGGCGTGCTCCTGACCGAGGAGCAGTTCCTGTCCTGGGGCTGGCGCGTGGCCTTCCTCCTTTCCGGTGCGCTGGTCGCCTTCGGCCTGTGGATCCGGGCGAAGCTGGAGGAGACCCCGGTCTTCAAGGCCATGGAGGCCGAGGAATCGCAGCCTCAGGCCCCGATCCGCGAGGTCTTCACCACCCAGCCCCGCGCCCTGTGCGCGGCGATCCTCAGCCGGGTCGCCCCCGACGTGCTGTATGCGATGTTCACCGTGTTCGTCCTCACCTACGCCACCGACGAACTGGGCATGACCCGCGGCTCCGCCCTGACGGCCGTCCTGCTCGGATCCTTCCTGCAGATCTTCCTCATCCCGCTGGCCGGGGCCCTGTCCGACCGGGTCAACCGCCGTATGCTCTACGGCTGTTCCGCCCTCGCCGCAGGGGTCTGGCCGTTCGTGTTCTTCCTCGTGGTCGACGGCGGCAGCTGGATCCTGCTCGTGTGCGGCGTCGTCGTGGCCCTGGCCATCCACTCCTTCATGTACGGCCCGCAGGCAGCCTTCGTCGCCGAGCAGTTCTCACCCCGCCTGCGCTACACCGGCTCCTCCCTCGCCTACACCCTCGCGGGCCTCATCGGCGGCGCGATCGCCCCGCTGCTGTTCACCGCCCTGCTCAGCGCCTACGCCAGCTGGATCCCGCTGGCTCTCTACCTCGCCGCCGCGGCAGCCGTGACCCTCATCGGGCTCTTCCTGGGCAGGGACTCCGCCCACGCCGATGCGGAGGACGCGGCTCTGGGCGGTGCCGTCGCGGAGGCCGAGTCCGCCGCCCGAGTTCCGTGAGCGGCCGCGCCGCCCGTTACGTTCGTCCCACCCGGCCCATCCGACACCACACCGAAAGGCGGTCCGTTGTGCGCATCGCACTGAGCCAGCTCACCACCGGCCCCGAACCCGGCAAGAACCTCGCCCTCATCGAGGAATGGACGTCCCGCGCGGCGGACGCCGGGGCGGACGTCGTCGTGTTCCCCGAGGCGTCGATGGCCTGCTTCGGCACCCCCCTGGCGTCGCTCGCCGAACCCCTGGACGGTCCTTGGGCCACCAGGGTCCGCGCCATCGCCGAGGCAGCGGGCATCACCGTCGTCGCGGGCATGTTCACCCCCGCTCCCGGCGGCCGGGTGGCCAACACCCTGCTGGCCACGGGGCGCGGCACCGAAGCGACGTACGACAAGATCCACCTCTACGACGCGTTCGGCTACGCCGAGTCCGACACGGTCGCCGCCGGATCGAGGGTCGTCACCATCGAGGTGGAGGGCGTACGCCTGGGCCTGGCCACGTGCTACGACGTGCGCTTCCCGGAGCTGTTCCGGGCCCACGCCGACGCCGGGGCCACCGCGACCCTGCTGGCCGCCTCCTGGGGCGCGGGCCCCGGCAAGGTCGATCAGTGGGAGCTGCTGGTGCGCGCCCGCGCCCTGGACGCCACGCTGTGGGTGGCGGCCGTGGGCCAGGCCGACCCGGCGGCCGGGGGAGTCGCGACGCAGGGCACGGCGCCCACCGGAGTGGGACACAGCATGCTCGTCGGCCCCGACGGGACCGTACGGAACCGTCTGGGCGCCGAGCCGGAGCTGTTGATGACGGAGATCGACGCCGATGAGGTCGCGGAGGTCCGCGCGAAGATCCCGGTCCTTGCCAATCGCAGGCTGGGGAACTGAGCCGGGCGGACCAAAGCCGAAACTGCCTCTCCCCGCCGGGCCGGAGGGCCATGGCCCTCCGG
>NZ_JBSGSG010000061.1:0-59458 GCF_053606765.1 Streptomyces sp. NPDC055189 | reverse complement strand
CGCCCCGGGGGGGGCCCCCCCCCCCCCGGGGGGGCCCCCCCCCGGGGTGATGGCGGTATCGCCTCACACCGTGACCGCACCGTCCGATGCCGAGCCGACTATCGCCGCGTACTTGCTGAGGACGCCGCGCTCGAGGGGGCGGTCCGGGCGGGCCCAGCGTGCCCGGCGCTCGGCCAGTTCCGCGTCCGGGACGTCGAGATCGAGCGTGTTGCGCGCGGAGTCGACGACGACCGTGTCACCGTCCGCCACGAGCGCGATGGGACCGCCGTGCCACGCCTCCGGGGCGACGTGGCCGATCACCAGGCCGCGCGAGACACCGCTGAAGCGTCCGTCGGTGACCAGGGTGACCGAATCCCCGAGCCCTTGTCCCACCAGGGCGCCGGTGATCGACAGCATCTCCCGCATGCCCGGACCGCCGGCCGGACCCTCGTAGCGGACGATCACCACATCGCCCGCCACGATCCGGCCGCCCTGGATGGCCTCGAAGCACTCCTCCTCGGAGTCGAAGACCCGCGCCGGACCCTGGCGGACGAAGTCGGGGCGCCCGCCCAGCTTCAGCACGCAGCCGTCCGGAGCGAGCGAGCCGCGCAGAATCGCCAGCGCGCCCGGCGGTTTGACGGGGGACTTCACCTCCGTCACCACCGCCTGCCCCTCCGCGCCCACCGCGTCCGAGGCCACGTCCGCCGGTGAGCGCCCGTCGACCAGAGTCACCGAGTCGCGCAGCACGCCCGCCTCGAGGAGCCGCGCCGCCACCAGCGAAGTGCCGCCGGCCCGCCACAGATCGGCCGCCGTGTAAGGGCCGGACGGCTTGAGCGCGGTGATGATCGGCACCGCGCGGCACACCGTGCCGATCGTGTCGATGGCGAGGTCGATCCCGGCCTCGCGGGCGATGGCAAGCAGATGCAGGACCGCGTTGGTCGAGCCGCCCATCGCCGCCACGGAGACGATCGCGTTGTGGAAGGCGTCCTCCGTCAGGATCGCGGACGGCCGCAGGTCACGGGCGAGGACGTCGAGAGCGAGTTCGCCGACCTGCTCGGCCGCGGCCGTCTTCTCCGCGGCCGTGGCGGGAATGTCGCCCACGCCGAACGGAGCGAGACCCAGGAAGTCCGCGACGGTGCCCATCGTGTTCGCGGTGTACTGCGCCGCGCAGGTGCCCGCGCCCGGACAGGCGTGCTTGGCGAGGTCGTCCACGTCCTCCTGGCTGACCCGGCCGACCGACCGCTCGCCCAGGGCTTCCCACATGTCCTGGATGGTTACTTCGCGTCCGCGCCACGTGCCCGGCATCATGCTGCCGCTGTAGAGAAGCACGGAGGGGACGTCGAGGCGTGCCATGGCCATCATGGCGGCCGGCACAGTCTTGTCGCAGCCGACGATGCACACCATGGCGTCGAACTGATGGGCCCGCCCCATGAGTTCGATCGAGTCGGCGATGACCTCCCGGCTGACGAGCGAGGCCCGCATGCCGGGCGTGCCCATCGTCAGGTTGTCCGAGACGGCGATGGTGTTGAACTCCATGGGCGTGCCGCCCGCCCGGTGCACTCCCGTGGCCACATGGCGTGCCAGGTCGCGGTGCGTCAGGTTGCAGGGCATCGTCCCGGTCCAGGTCGAGGCGATGCCGACGGTGGGACGCCGCATCTCCTCCTCGCTCAGGCCCATCGCGTACAGGTGCGAGCGGGCCGGTGCGCGGTCCGGATCGTCGGCGATATTCATTGCGGCTCCTTCGGCGTTGAGGCGTAAGGGCGTAGAGGCTTTCGGGCGTGAGGGCGGGGGCGCGGCCTCCTCCTGCCGGAGGGTGGGGCGGAGGAGGCCGCCGGGGACGGCGGCAGGTTGTGCCGCCGTCAGTCTGTGACGTGGATCAGTCGGAGATGTGGATTAGCCGGGCACGCGTGTCAGGCGGTGACGTGGATCAGCGGCGTTGGTGTGTCAGGCGGTAACGTGGATCGGGTTGCGCAGCACGCCGAGGCCCTCGACCTCCACCTCCACGACGTCCCCGTCCCGCAGCCACAGCTGCGGGTCCCGGCCCATGCCGACGCCGTGCGGGGTGCCCGTGGCGATGACGTCGCCGGGGTACAGCGTCATGTAGCGGGACAGGTAGGCGATGGTCTCGGCAACCCCGAAGATCATCTCCTTGGTCGAACTGTCCTGCACCGTCCGGCCGTTGACGCGGGCGGCGATCACGAGGCTCTGGGGGTCCGGCACGTCGGAGGCGGTGGCGATCCAGGGGCCGAGCGGGCAGAAGCCGTCGAAGTTCTTGCCCCGGAACCACTGTCCGTCGGAGAACTGCGCGTCACGGGCGGAGACGTCGTTGGCCACGGTGTAGCCGAAGACGTACGACGCGGCGTCCTCGACGCTCACGTCACGCGCCGTGCGGCCGATGACCACGGCCAGCTCCGCCTCCCAGTCCAGCTGCTCGGTGGTGCCGTGCGGCACGCGGACGGTGGCGGTGGGGCCGGTCAGGCAGTGCGCGGTCTTGACGAAGGCCAGCGGGACCTCCGGGGTCTTGAGGCCGGTCTCGCGGATGTGGTCGGCGTAGTTGAGGCCGATGCAGATGATCTTCTGCGGGGCGGCGAGCGGGCTGAGCAGTTCGACGTCGGCGAGCGGCACCCCCGGCACGTCGGCACCGAGCACCTCCCGGGCCGTCCCGTCCGCGATCAGGTCGCGCACGGCGTCGGACATGTGCCGCTGTTCCTCCGCGACGACGGGAAACACGGTGTCGCCTTCCACCCGGGCCGCCAGGACCCGGCCCTCGTACCGTACGCGGGCAATCTTCATCGTCTCTCCAGGCTCGTCGGCGTGCTGCTGGGTCAGAAGAAAGAGTTGGGAACAAGCGGGTCAGGAGAATCGCGGCAGGAAACGGCTCTGGGCCCGCAGCAGGTCGTCCGCCAGGGCGGCGGCCGCGTCCCGGTCGGTGACCGCGCCGTCGGCGATGACGGCCTCGACCACCATGTCGCGGCTCCCTGTCATCGCGGCCTCGACCGCCAGGTCCACCGGCGCGAGGCGCCGCGCCAGGATCGCGGTCAGCGGGGCGGACAGATCGGGAACCCGCAGCTGACGCAGCCCCCGCGCCGTGGCCACGGCCGGGATCTCCAGGGCCGCCCCGTCCGGCAGGCCCGGCACGCTGCCCCGGTTGGGTACGTTCACCGAGAACATCTCCCGCCGGTCGAACGTGATCGACCGGATGATCGCCAGGAGCTGTTCCTGTTCTCCGGTGGAGCGGTCGAACGCGGACTCGTCGAGCGGGGTGTCCCCTTCTGCCTGGGTGCGCATCGACTGATAGCGCTCATCGCCCCAGGCGAGGATCTCGGGTACGGAGAAGGCATCGACGCCGAGCTTCTTGCCGTAGTAGTCGCCGCCCGCCCAGCGCTCGGGGAAGAACTCCACGACGTGCCGGTCGTTGGCGGCCGGGTAGGCGCCGTAGGTGCGGAAGAACTCCCAGGAGAACGGGTTGTGCCACGCCTTGCCGTTTTCCCAGATCGCCCCGATGTCGGCCGGGTCGGCGGGCTCGGCGAGTTCACGCTCCATCCGCGCGCGCACCACCGGCCAGGCGTCCTGGCCGTTGTGGCGGAAGTCGTAGATGAACGTGAGGTGGTTGATGCCCGCGTACAGCGTCGAGGTCTCCTCGAACGGCAGCCCGGCGAAGGCCGCGAGCTCCCGCTGCACGTGGTGCATTCCGTGGCACAGGCCGATGACCTCGGCGCCCGTGTAGCGCGTCATGGCCTGGATGTTGGCCGTCATCGGGTTGCTGTAGTTGAAGAAGTAGGCGTCCGGGGCGAGTTCGACGATGTCGCGTGCGATGTCGACCATGACGGGTGTGGTGCGCAGCAGCCGGGAGATGCCGCCGGGCAGCACGGAGTCGCCGACCGGCTGGAAGACGCCGTGCCGCTGGCAGATCTCGTGGTCCTCCTGCCATGCGGGCCGGCCGCCGACACCCACGCAGGTCACGACGTAGTCGGCACCGGGCAGTTCGCTGCGCCGGTCGGTGGAGGAGCGTACGGTGATGCGCTTCCCGGCGCCGCGTGCCTCGACCATGCGCTCGGCGAGGCGGGTGGTGACCGAGAGCGCATCGGGATTGACGTCGACGAGCCGGATCTCCCAGGAGCCGAGGTCGTCCGCGCCGATCAGGTCGGCGAGCAGGCCGCGGGTGAAGACGGCGCTGCCGGCGCCGATGAGCACGAGGGAGCGGCGGTCGGGGGTGCTGGCTGGCACGAGAGGGTCCTTTCGGGTGCGTCCGGCGGCCGCCTGTCCCACGCGGGAGGACGGGGAGAGCGGCGGAGCCGATGAAGTGTGAGCGGCGGGCGCTCAGTTGGTGTGCGGAGGGCAGCCCCGGAGCGGATCGCTCAGCGGGGGAGCGGCTCACCGGCGAGGCGGGCGGCGAGCAGCGCCGCGCCGAGGACGGGAGTGGTGAGGGGAGGACGGACGGCGTACGGCTCGGGGAAGGAGGCGAGGGCGCCGGTGAACGCCTCACGCACGCGCGGCACGGTGAACACCCCGCCCGACCAGGAGACGGGGACCTCCTCATCGGGCGCGGCAGCCAGTGCGCGCCGGGCGGCGCGGGCGAGTTCGGCCAGTTCTTCGCCGGCCCGGGTGAGGATGCGCGCACATTGTTCGTCGCCCTCGGCCGCGGCCTCGGAGACGTGGCGGCTGACCGCGGCGACGGCGGTGCGGTCCGGGCGGCCCAGGAGCATGACGTCGACCAGGTCCAGGTCGCTGTCGAGTCCGAGACGGCGCCGCAGCACCGCGTGCAGCGGACCGGGCGGCATCCGGCCGTCGCTCATGCGCGTGAAGAGGTTCAGCGCCCGGACCGCGATCCAGTACGCCGATCCCTCGTCGCCGAAGAGCTCTCCCCAGCCGCCGGTGCGCGCTTCCCGTCCGCGCAGGACGCCGTACGCCATCGAACCCGTACCGCTGATCACGTTGATGCCGTCCGCAAGGCCGAGCGATCCGGCCCAGCCGCACACCATGTCGTTGCCCACCGCATACCGCCCGTGCCCGAGGACTTCGGCGGGCAGCGCGTCCAGCGCCTCGGTCAGGGACGGGGACTCGCCGTGGCCGGGCAGGCCGAGGAAGGCGTGCTTCAGGCGCGTGGGGTCGGTGCCCGCCTGCCGGCAGACCTCCGTGATGCCCTCGCGCAGCACCGTGCGCGCGGTCCGCATGCCGTGTTCCCCGAGCGCGGGTGCGGTGGACGGGCCGCCGGCCGTGCCGAGCACGGTTCCGGCGGCGTCCACGACCGCGAAGGCCGTCTTCGTCCCGCCGCCGTCGACTCCGAGGTACATGGCGTCATCTCCTTGCGGTAGGTGCGGCGGGATTCGTCGGGTCCGGCGTCCTGCGGTGGGCTGGGGTGGGCTCAGCGCGCGGGCAGGGGGTGGATGGTGACGCCCTGGACGACCCGGTTGACCTCTCCGTCCGGGAAGGGATTGTCGGGCGTCATCCCGCAGGCCAGGGAGGCGGCCAGTGCGACGAGCTGGGCGCACAGCACGGCGGGCAGCGCCAGGGTGGCGTCGTCGGCGTCGGCCATGCCGTCAAGGAGCCAGGTGTGTTCGGCCGGGAGACCGTCGGGACGGGCGGCGACGGCCACCACCTGCCCCGCGGGCAGGCCGGCGCTCAGCTCCCGGAAGATGTCCAGGTCGTACTGGCGCGTGTAGGGGTCGTTCGACACGTAGACGACGGCCGCCGTCTTCTGGGTCAGGAACGCCTTGGGACCGTGCCGGAAGCCCAGTGAGGAGTCCGAGAGCGCGGTCACCGCGCCTCCGGTCAGTTCGAGCAGCTTGAGCGCGGACTCGCTGGCGAGCGCCTGCAGCGCGCCGCTGCCCAGGTAGACGAAACGGTCCGGGGCGCGGTCGGTCAGTGCGGCGATCTTGTCGGGCACATCGCCGGACAGCAGGGCCGCAGCCGCGTCGGCGCAGTCGTCAACGCCCTGGATACGGTCGCCGCCCAGCGAGTACAGCGCCCCGAGGAGCATGCACGTCAGGCTGGAGGTCATCGCGAAGCCCTGGTCCTCCGCCTCGGGCGGCGTCAGGAGGACGTAGGAGTCGGCACGGTCGCGATGCCGGGTGGCCAGGGAGCCTTGCTCATTGCAGGTGATGAGGAGGTGGGCGCAGTTGCCGAGGAGCTGGTCGGCGATCTCGGTCGCGGCGATGCTCTCGGGGCTGTTGCCGGAGCGCGCGAAGGACACCAGCAGGGTCGGCCGGTCAGGCTCCTCGAAGCACGCGGAGGGGGTGGCGGTGATGTCCGTCGTGGCGACGGCCTCGACCGTGCGGCCCGTTGCCCGGGCCAGCGCCGAGCGCACGATCTGCCCGGCGTAAGCGGAGGTGCCCGCGCCCGTGAGGACGATCCGCAGCCGGTCCTCGGCCAGGAGAGGGGCCAGGAACGCGTCGAGGGCGGAGCGCTCCTGCGCCACGCGGGAGGCCATCTCGGCCCACAGGCGCGGCTGCTGGCGGATCTCGCGGTGCGTGTGGGCGGCGCCTTGCGGCAGGTCAGGACTGTCGGTGGTCTCGGGGACGGCGGTCTTCACGCAAACTCCTTCGAGCAGAGGTGATATGGCGCGGATCGTTGTTGGTTCCGGGCCGCATGGAGGGTGGGGACGGGGGTGGAGCGGGGGTCATCAGGGCGTCGGTGTCGAGCGGCTGTCGAGCGGCCGGAGCAGTGCACTCCTACCTGACTACTGCTCACGTATGCCCCACGGGGCGCCGTA
This sequence comes from Streptomyces sp. NPDC055189, assembly GCF_053606765.1. NCBI lineage: Bacteria > Bacillati > Actinomycetota > Actinomycetes > Kitasatosporales > Streptomycetaceae > Streptomyces > Streptomyces sp. NPDC055189. The sequence goes on along the minus strand of NZ_JBSGSG010000061.1, from coordinate 52,767 downwards.
CTCCTCGAGCAGCCCGAGGAAAGGCTCGGCGGGCAGCGCTTCGGGGCCCAGGACGCCGCTGCCCTTCCACTGCCCGCCCGACAGGAGTTCGAGGGCGACCACCGGGTTGAGGGCGGTCTGCCAGACCACCGCCTGGGAGCCGTACTCCGCCATCGACCACTCGTTGTCGACCACGTGGTACAGGTACACCTCGCGGGGAGCGCCGTCCCGGACGCCCTTCACCCAGGTCCCGGCGCAGGTCTTGCCGCGCATGCGGTCTCCGAGTCCCGCCGGGTCCGGCAGGCAGGCGGCGACCACGTCACGCGGGGAGACCTCCACGTCGCCGACGCGCACCTTCTCGGTGCGGTCGAGGCCCAGCTTGTGCAGTGTGCGCAGGACGTCGATGAACTCCTGCCCGAGCCCGTACTTGAAGGTCACGCGGCGGGCGTCCACCCAGCGCGGGATGAGCAGGACCTCTTCGTGCTCGACGTTGACGCATTCGACCTCGCCGATTCCCTCGGGGAAGTCGAAGACCTCCGGCTCGGAGAACGGCTCGGTGGTGAACCAGCCGCGGTCCTTCTCCCACACCACCGGCGGGTTGAGGCATTCCTCGATCGTCGTCCAGATGGAGAACGACGGGGCGAACTCGTGGCCCTCGACGGTCAGATTGGCGCCGTCGCGTACGCCGATCTCCTCGATGCTGTCGAAGAGGTGGTCGGCGGCGTAGCGGGCGAACACGTCGGAGAGGCCGGGCTCGACGCCCATGCCCACCAGGGCGAGACGGTCCGCGCCTTCCCATTCGGAGGCCAGGGCGAACTGCTCGTCGCCGAGCATGACGCCGGTCCGGGAGTAGGGGTGGTCGGGGTGGGGGCGGGAGAGGGACATCGCCATGTCGAGGTAGTGGGCGCGACCGGCCAGCGCCGCACGGAACAGCGGCATGACGAACCGGGGGTCCGTCGCGTTCAGGAGCACGTCACAGCGGTGCTCGCGCAGCAGTCCGGCGACGGCCTCCTCGTCGGACGCGTCGATGCGGGCGGCGACGAAGCGGGCGTCCTCGGTGGCCTCGCTGGCCTGCACGGCGCGGTCGAGGACGTAATCGGCGATCACGCAGTGCTCGAAGAAGTCGCGCCGGGCGGCGATCCTGGCGGCGGCCGTACCCACGCCTCCGGCGCCGACTATGAGAATGCGCATGGTGGTTCCTCGGTCTCTTTCCTGAAAGCGATGACGAGAAGCGATGGCGAGTAGTGGTGGCGAGGGGCGATGGCGAGTAGTGCTGGCGTGCTGGTCGTGTCCGGATGGGCTTGAGGGCAGCTTGGCGGTCAGCCCCGGTGAACGGAATGCGGGCCGTCTCCCGGCGCGGGCGTCAGCCTGCTGATGAGTTCGGTGGCGGTCACGGCGTCCTCGCGTCCGGTGTCGCGTAGATGCCACAGGTGCCCGCCGCGGCGTACGACGAGGTCGGTGCTGCCCGGCTCGTGGGAGAGGGAGGTGGCCGCGAGGGCGGTCACCTCGCCGGATCCCGGAAGCGACAGGCGGCGTGTCCGGCCGGGGGATCCCGGCGCGAGGACGTCCAGCCACGGGCCCTCGGACCACAGGTACAGCCGCGTGCCGTCGGCGGCGGCCGCGGCGGCGACAAGTGTCCCTGCCGGGAGCGGATGCGTCTCGCCGGTGGGGGAGAGGCAGATGCCTTCGCGGTCTCCCACCAGCACGACCGCGGGGCGCTCTGTGTCTGCGCCCGTGCCCGGCCCCGCGCCTGCGCTATCTGTATCTGTGTCTGCGACGAGGGTCATCGCGGTCCACCGGTCGTCGGTGGGCAGCTGGTGCGCGGTGGTCTCGTCGGCCCAGGTGAGGCGGGGGTAGGCGGTGGTGTCCGCGCGGAGGAGACGGGGTTCGCCGTCCTTGGTCAGGACGCCGGTCCACGGGGATCCGTTGGCGGTCTCCGCCGTGTCGGCGGTGCGGGCGGGTCCTGTCGGCGGCGGCTGTTCCGCCGTGAATGCCGCCTCGGGGCTCCAGCGCAGGCGGTGCGTCGTGTCGCCGGAGCGGGCGAGGAGTTCGAGGTGGTGCGGACCGTGGCGGCTCTGCACCACGCCGACCTCGTCGTACCGCCGGCCGGTCGCGAAGCGCAGGGCGCCGCTCCACTCGCCCGGCGGCGGGCCGCCCGGCTCGGGGGAGGTGTCCTGCGGGTCGCTGTTGAACCACAGCACCCACAGTCCGTCCCGGTCGTCGCAGAGCACGAGTTCGATGTTGCCGCGGACGCCGTAGCGCCCCTGCGCAAGACCTATGCCGCCCCGTGAGACGGGTGGCGGTGCGGTGCGCAGGGACCGGGGAGAGGAAGGAGCGGGAACAGCCATGGGACAGACACCTCGCGGGCCGGGCTACGAGTACGTCGGCGCTGCTCCAGGCCGTCGGCCGGCAGCGCCACAACGGCACCCTATTCACTCTCATTAACAAGCGTCAATGAGCAGAAACGAGCAACAGTGAGCGATGATGGCTTTCCGTCGCCCCGGAGAGCACCCCGGCGACCGCCCCCGAGGCCCTCCCGGAAACCGATCCGGAAACCGATCCGGAAACCGATCCGGCCGACCCGCACGCCGAGCCGACACCGAACGAAAGAGGCCGAAACGAATGACCGAACAGCCCCTGCCCACACGCGATGCCCGCGCGTCAGCGGCCGGACGTGTGCTGGTCGTTGGCGCCACCCGCATTCTGCGCCCCGCCGTCACCGCGCTGACCGGCCGGGCCGTGTCCGTGACCGCCGTCGCCCGCTCGGCGGCCGACCTGCATGAACTCGCCGACGAGGCGCCGGGCCGCATCACCCCGCTCGCCGCGGACGTCACGGCGGACGCCTTCCGCGCGAACCTGCGCGCCGCCTCCCGGCGCGCACCACTGACCGGCGCCCTGGTCTACGCCCCCGCCGTGCCGCCGGGAAAGCTGGCCGACCTCATCCGGCCCGTCGTCGCAGGTCCGCTCGTCCTCGTCGTCACGAGCAAGTGGGCCGCGCCGAGCCTGCCCGGCACCGATTCCGAGGCGTGGACGCCCAACGACCTTCCTGCCGCCGCCCGTTCGGGGGCGGCGGCCAGGCTGCTCGTCCTTGGCTGGCACGGGGAAGGGCACGTGGCGCGCTGGCACACGCGGCAGGAGATCTCCGCCGCCGCCCTCGCCCTGCTGGACGCCCCGGTCGGCCGGGACACCGTGCTCGGGACGCTCCGGCCGTGGGCGGGGCGGCCCGCGTGAGCGTCCGTACGGCCTCCGCCGCAGGCCCGGGGAGTCAACTTCTGGCAAGGATGAGCATCCCCAGTAAGCTTCCAGTGCGGCAGGCGGACCCCCGCCGCCGCAGATGTCACGGGGGCGAGACCGAGCCGGTCGTCGCGTCCACGCCGAGGAGAAGAGAGACCAGGGCCATGCTGGGCGCCGAGCGAAGGAAGAGGCTGCTTCACGCGGTGCGCGCGGAAGGCGTCGCCCATGTGGGCACGCTCGCCGAGCGGCTCGACGTCAGCCCTTCGACCATCCGTAGGGACCTGTCCGCGCTGCAGGCCCAGGGCCTGCTCAACCGCACCCACGGCGGGGCGATGGCCGAGGCGGTCCAGGCAGAGGAGCCCGACCGGCCGCAGCGCAGCGGGGTCGCATCCTGGGAGAAGAGCAAGCTGGCGAGCGCCGCGGTGGAGCACATCGCGCCCGGCGCCACGATCCTCATCACGGGCGGCACGACCACGGCCGCGATGGTGCCGCTGCTCGACGGCATCGAGCGGCTGACGGTGGTCACCAACTCGCTGCATCTGGCCGGTGACCTGGCCCAGTTCGAGGAGATCAGCACCGTCGTGCTCGGCGGCTACCTGCGCCATCGCGAGATGTCCCTGCTGGGCCACCTGACGCGCCAGGCACTGGAGGAACTGCAGGTGGACGAGGCATTCGTGGGCGCCTACGGCATCACGGCCGCCGGGATCAGCGGCGCGCACGTGGACGAGGCGGAGACCGACCGCTGGCTGCTCTCGCGGGTAGGGCGGATCACGGCCCTGGTCGACGGCTCGAAGTTCGGCCGCTCGGGCCCGGTGCGGATCGCGCCCGCCGGCCAGCTGGACCGGGTCATCACCGACGGCTCGGCGCCCGAGGACGAGCTGGGGGCGCTGCGCGCCGCCGGGGTGGACGTCGTACAGGTCTGAGCCGACTCAAAACCAACTCGGCGCCGACATCGTGCAGGTCCGAGCAGAGCCGGTCACGCTCCCTCCGGCGGCAGTCCCGCCCATTCGACCCAGACCTCCTCGCGCGGGACGCCCCATCCCTCGGCCAGTGCCCCGGCCGCCGCGTCCAGGGCCCGGTGCCTCGCCTGGCTGCCCCGGTCGGAGCCGTGCACGACCGCCAGCGGCCAGGCCGTCACGATCCCGTGGCCCGTGCTGGTCAGGGCGGCCTCGCCGAGCACCGCTACCACCCCGGAGGGCGGCAGGCCGAGGGCCGCTGCGACCTGGGCGCACAGCTGCTTGAGCCGTGCCGCGTCGCGTTCGTGGTCGGCGTCCTTCGGGGCGGTCACCTGGATCACGGGCATAGGTGTGCTCCTTCTCGATGGCGGGGGGGGAGAGAGGGAAGGGGAGGGCGGTTGCCGGGCCGAGGCTAAGCGCGCCCCCTGAGCCGGTCAAGAAAAAGTGAGCAATAAAAATCAAGGCTTGCTTGTTATTGACTGAGCTTGGTCGTGGCGACTAAAAAGCAGTCATCAAGGCCCATGCGGCCGAATCTCCCCCTTGACGACGGAGGTTGTGCACCATGGCTGTCGCCAGACGAGCGCTCCTTGGCGCCGCCGTGGCCGGCGCCGGCGCGGTCGGCTTCGCCCGGCGGTCCGGTTTCTCGCCCTCCAGTACGGGCTCGGCAGGAGCGGACACGCTCACCTTCTCGCTGTGGGGCGCCGACGCCGAGATCGCGGCCTTCCAGGCCCTGGCCCGCGCGTACGAACGGCGCCACAAAGGCATCCGGGTACAGATCCGGATGGAGTCCTACCAGCAGATGTACACCAACATGGACGCGCTGCTCGCCGGCGGCCGGGCCCCCGACCTGTTCCGCTGCGACTACGCGAACCTGGGGATGTACAGCGCCAGCGGCCAGCTCCTCGACCTCAGCCCCTACTTCGGGGAGCAGGACCGCAAGGCCTTCCTGCCCGCACTGTGGGAGGCCGTCTGCCACGAGGGCAAGCCGTACGCCGTCCCCCACCACACCGACACGACCGCGGTCCTGTACCGCAAGGACATGTTCCGCACCGCGGGCATCACCTCGGTGCCCGCCTCGCTGGACGAGGCCTGGTCCTGGGACGAGTTCACCGAGATATGCGCACGACTGAGCAAGAAGCTGCACGACGTCTACCCCTTCGTCTACGGCTGGCAGCAGACCGGCGCGTTCCGCTGGCTGACGTGGCTGTGGCAGGCCGGCGGACGACTCCTCGACGAGAGCCGCACGGCCCCGGCGATCGAGTCCGCGGCCGGACTGCGCGCCCTGCGCTTCACGCAGGACTTCTTCCGGCAGGGCTTCGTCCCGCCCAACAGCTCGATCAAGAGCGCCGCGTTCCCCGACGCCCTGTTCACCGCGGGCACCGTCGCCATGAGCTTCGCCGGTGACTTCCTGCTGCCGACCATCGATCCGGCGCTGAAGAAGGAGCTGTACGGCGTCACCTTCCAGCCGCGCGGACGCCAGGCGGCCACCGACCTCGGCGGCAACGCCGTGGTCGCCACCCGCGACACCGAGAACCCCGAACTCGCCGCGGACTTCCTCAGGTTCCTCGCCAACGAAGAGAACATGGCCCGCTTCTGCGAGCAGTGCGTCGTACTGCCCACCCGCAAGTCCCTGCTCGACAAGCCCCTCGACTACGCGGTGCGCCCCGACCTCATGCCCGTGTACGCGGAGCAGGCCAGGGCGCTGACCCCGGCCATGACCGAACAGGTCGCCGTGCCCGGCTTCGGCCGCATCAACTCCGCGCTGCAGGACGAACTGGAAGCCGCCTTCGTCAACCGGCAGCCCGCCGAAGTGACCCTGCGCAACATCGCCGCATCCACCCGCACCGCGCTGGCCTCCGCGTAAGGCCCTCCCTACCGCACCCAGGAGTTGCCATGGCCACCATCGCCTCGTCGCCGCGCGACGTGCGCCCGCCCGCACCCGCGCCCGCGGCGCCCTCCGCGCGAAAACGCAGAGCCGCGCGCTTCCGCGAGACGCTCGCCGCCTACTGCACGCTCGGGCCCAACCTCATCCTCGTCACGGTCTTCCTGCTGGTCCCGCTGGTCATGGCCCTGGTGCTGAGCTTCCAGTACAGCACCGGCCTCGCGTCTCCCACCTGGGCCGGACTTGCCAACTACCGCCAGCTGGCCGGTGATCCGGTGTTCTGGCGCACGGTGTTGAACACCGCCGTCTTCTGCGTGGCGACCGTGCCGGTGGAGATGGCGATCGGGCTCGGCGTCGCGCTGCTCTTCAACAAGGTGATGCCCGCACGCCCTCTGTGGCGCACCCTCGTCTACCTGCCCATGGTCATCTCCGGCGTGGCCACCGCCCTCATCGGCACCCTGATGTTCGACCAGAACATCGGCCTGTTGAACAAACTGCTCGCCACGCTCGGCCTGCCCGCCGCCCCCTGGCAGACCAGCGGAAGCGCCGCCATGGTCTCCGTCGTGCTGATCACGCTGTGGATGCGGGTCGGCTTCAACATGGTCATCTACCTGGCCGGCCTGCAGGGCATCTCGCCCGAGATGTACGAGGCGGCCGAGGTGGAGGGCGCGGGGCCCTGGCAGCGCCTGCGCAACATTACTGTCCCGCTCCTCGGACCCTCGACGTTCTTCCTGCTCATCATGAACGTCATCTACTCGTTCCAGGTCTTCGACACCGTCTACGTGATGACCCTCGGCGGGCCGGGACACGCCACCGACGTCATGATCACCTACGCCTACCGCAACGGCTTCGAAGGACGCCAGCAGGGATATGCGGCCGCCATCGGCATCGTCCTGTACGTCATCGTCATGATCTTCACGGCGCTGCAGTGGCGCTTCAGCCGCAACAGGGACACGGTCGGCTGACCTCGCACCCCGCCGTATCCCTCTCCTCCCGCCTGCCCAGAAGGACACCGATGTCCGTCACCTCCCCAGCCAGAGTCCCCGCATCCAAGGCCCGGCCCTCCGCAGCCACGCGCCCGGGACGCCGCGACCGCCACCGCCCGCTGCGCGTGGCCGCAGCGGTGATCATCGGCCTGGCCATGGCCCTGCCCCTGTTCTGGATGATCCTGGTCGCCTTCTCGCCCATCGCGGACCTGCACACCTCGCAGCTGCGCTTCTGGCCCAGCGCACCGACCCTGGACAACTTCCGCCGCGTGTTCCGGCTTCCGGTGGGCACCTGGGCGATGAACTCGACCGTGATCACCTGCCTGGTCGTCCTCATCACCGTCTCCTGCAACCTGCTGGCCGGCTACGCCTTCGCCAAGATGCGCTTCCGCGGCCGCAACCTGCTCTTCCTGCTGCTGCTCAGCACGATGACCGTGCCCGTACAGGTCTTGATGGTGCCGCAGTTCAAACTCGTCAGCGCCCTGGGCATGTTCGGCAGCTTCTGGGCCGTGATCGTGCCCGCGGCCTCCACCGCCTTCGGGGTCTTCCTCGCCCGGCAGTTCATGCTCGGCATCCCCGACGAGGTCATCGAGGCCGCCCGCATGGACGGTGCCGGACAGCTGCGCACCTTCTTCACCGTCGTCCTGCCGCTGTGCAAGCCGCTCATCGCGGTGCTCTCCCTGCTGACGTTCCTCTACCAGTGGAACGACTTCGCCTGGCCCCTGACCGTCCTCAAGGACGAGCGGCTGTACACCCTCGCCGTCGGCATGCAGTTCGTCAACGGCCAGTACACCGCCGACTACGGCGCCATCATGGCGCTCGCTCTCATCTCCGTACTGCCCATGGTCGTTCTCTTCCTCTGCTTCCAGAAGTACTTCGTCCAGGGCTTCGCACGATCGGGAATCAAGTGACCTCTTCGTCCCCCGTCCACTACCTGAGCACCCTCTCCTTCCCCGACTGGTGGCTCGACGAGCTGCGCGCACGCCACCCGCGGCTCACCGTCACCCAGGTCCCCGCCGTCTCCCCGGCGGACATACCCGACGAGGTGTGGCGCCGGACGCAGATCCTGCACACCGGCGCCGTCTTCCCGGCCACCCCCGCCACGGCACCGGACCTGCGCTGGATCCAGCTGGACACCTCCGGCGCGGACCACCTGAAGGACACCGGCGTGTGGGACCTTCCGGTGCCGCTCACCTCCATCGGCGGCATCTCGCCCGTCCCCATGGCCGAGTACGTGATGATGATGCTGCTCGGCCTCGCGCACCGGCTGCCCCGCGCCGTCGAGGTGCAGCACAGCGGCAAGTGGCCGTCGCCGGGCGAACGCTGGAACACCCTCATGCCGCGCCGGCTGCGCGGCGCCACCGTCGGCGTCGTCGGCTACGGCCGCATCGGGCGCGAGATAGGCCGCCTCGCCGGCCAGTTCGGCATGACCGTGCTCGGCCTCAAGCGCGGCCGCGCCACCCGGTCCGGCGAGTTCTTCGGAACGCCCGCCGCGGACGCGGCCGACGAGACCGAGCTCTACACCCCGGACGAACTGCACGCTTTCCTGGGCCGCTGCGACTACCTCGTGGTCACCTGCCCGCTGACCGACGAGACGCGCAACATGATCGACGCCGCGGCCCTCGACGCACTCAAGGACGGCGCGATGGTCGTCAACGTCTCCCGCGGCGGCATCGTCGACGAACACGCCCTGCGCGCCGGGCTGCGCTCGGGCCGCATCGCGGGAGCCGCCCTGGACGTCTTCGACGAGGAACCCCTGCCCGCCGACCACCACTGGTGGAACGAGCCCGGAGTCATCCTCACGCCGCACGTCGCCGGGTTCGCACCGGACTACGAGCAGCAGACCCTCGAACTCGTCAGCTCGAACGTGGAGCGCTTCCTCGCGGACCGCGAACTGATCAACCTGGTGGACCGGTCCCGTGGCTACTGACTACCTGCTCGCCCCCCAGCGCCGGCACGCCGTGCTGACCCGGCTGCGCCGCCGAGGCACGGTCAACGTCCAGGAACTCTCCGACCTGCTGCGCATCAGCGCCTCCACGGTCCGCCGCGACCTGCGCGACCTCGAACTCCAGGGCATGCTGCGCCGCGTGCACGGCGGCGCCACCACGGTGGACGGCGCCTTCGAGCCGGACCAGCCGCAGCGCGCATCGACCCGGCTGGAGGAGAAGGGCCGGATCGCCGAGGCCGCCCTGCGGCTGATCCCCGACCACAGCACCGTGCTCATCAGCGGCGGCACCACGACCGAAGCCCTCGCCGCCCGCCTTGGCGAGCGCCGCGGTCTCACCGTGGTGACCAACGCCCTGCCGATCGCCCAGGTCCTGTCGGCCACCTCGTCCGTCGACGTCATCGTCCTCGGCGGCGTCCTGCGCCACCGCGAGCAGTCCCTCCTGGGCCACTTGACCGAGCGCGCGCTGCACGAACTCCAGATCGGCCAGATCGTCACCAGCGCCTTCGGACTCGACACGGAGGCGGGGCTCACCGGAGCCCACGTCGACGAGGCCCAGACGGACCGCGCCCTGCTCGCGGCGGCCCGCAGCATCACCGTCCTGGCCGACCGGTCCAAGCTCGGACGCCGCGGACCGGTGCGCCTCACACCGCTGGAGCGCGTGGCCACCCTGGTCACCGACGCCGGACCCGAACACCCCGTGTGCCGCGCCGTCGAGGGCCGCGGCAGCACGGTCGTGAGCGCCTAGCACAGCACCCCACGTCCACACCCTTCACCCACAGCCGCACCGAGGTGCCCCATGCCCCTAGTCCCCACCGCCGGCCTGATGGACCACGCCGTACGCGACGGCTCCGCGGTCCTCGCCTTCAACATCGTGACCCTGGAACACGCCGAGGCCATCGCCCGGGCGTGCGAGGCCGCGCAGTCACCGGCCATCATCGCCGTCAGCCACAACGCGGTCCGCTACCACCACGACGATCCCGCGCCGCTGCTCGCCGCCGCGGCCGCGGTCGCCCGCCGCTGCGGTGTCCCGCTGGCCCTGCACCTGGACCACGTAGAGGACGAGGCCCTCGTGCTGCGCGCACGTGAACTGGGCTGCGGCTCCGTCATGTTCGACGCCTCCCGGCTGCCCCACGAACAGAACGTCGCCAGGACGGCCGCGGTCACCGCGCGCCTGCACGAGGACGGCATCTGGGTCGAGGCCGAACTGGGCGAGATCGGCGGCAAGGACGGCGTCCACTCCGCCACCGCACGCACCGACCCGGCCGAAGCAGCCGACTACGTACGGGCCACCGGCGTCGACGCCCTGGCGGTGGCGGTCGGCAGCTCCCACGCCATGACCGAACGCAACGCCTCACTCGACCAGGACCTCATCGCAAGGCTGCGAGAAGCCGTCGACGTACCGCTGGTCCTGCACGGCTCGTCCGGCGTGCCCGACCGCGACCTCCGGTCGGCGATCGCCCGCGGCATGCGGAAGATCAACTTCGGTACGCATCTGAGCGGGGCCTTCACCCGGGCCGTCCGCACCGCCCTGGACGACTACACCGGCGTGGACCCGCGGCGCTATCTCGCGGCGGGCCGCGAGGCGGTAGCCGCCGCCACCGAACAACAACTCCGGCTCCTGGCCCCCGTGCCCGCCGCCCCCTGAACACGAACAGCCCGCCAGCACCCGACGTCACAGGAGCCAGTACGTGACCACTCCAGCACCCCGCAGCCACGAACCCGTCCCCGACCCCCGAGCACGGCTCGACGCGCTGGGGGAGCGGGTCCTCGAACGCGAGGGCATCCCCATGTTCCTGGCCCTGCAGGTCCCGTCACGGGACGACGACCAGCAGTCGGAAGCGGCGGCACAGCGGGACGCCGAAGGCGAAGAACTCGCCGAACTCCTCCGCCACTACCGGGGCACTCTCGCTCCCGACGCCCCGGACGACGCCGAACCCGCCCTGATCGAAGTCCTCCAGCTCATGGGGGCAGCCCACTTCGCACCTAGCAACCGCACCGCACAGAAGGACGCAACCCAGCAGTGAACGCGACCCCGCACACCCGACTGCCGTCCTTCTCCGGCCAGGAGCAGGCCCTGCGCTCCGGCCAGTACCTGCGCGTGGTGAACTACCACAACACCCCGCACGCCGACACGGACAAGATCCGCGGCGAGCTGAAGACGCTGGCGGAGCACTTCTCCGCCGTCACGCTGGAGGACCTCGACCAGTTCCGGTCCACCGGCCGCTGGCACAAGAGCCGCCCCGGAGTCATCCCGGTGTTCTACGAGGGCTACCGCAACAACGCCGAGGTCGCCGCGCCGCTGGCCGAGGAGGCGGGCCTGACCGCCTGGTTCTTCATCTGCACGGCCTTCCTCGACGTGCCTGTCGCCGACCAGTACGACTACGCCAACGCGCACAACATCGACCTGGTGCAGGAGAACGCCAAGGGCGAGCGCCTCGCCATGACCTGGGACGACGTCGCGGAACTCAGCCGGCGGCACGTGGTCACCCCGCACACCGCGAACCACGCCGAGGCCGCCTCCCTGCAGACCGGCGCGGACCTCGACCGCGAGATCTTCGAGCCCAAGCGCCGGATGGACGAGGTCACCGGCCAGGACGCCGCCTGCACGGCGTTCCTGTGGGGCACGCCCTACGGAGCGAACCCGGCGGTGGACACGGCGCTGCGGGAGGCGGGCTACCGCTACCAGTTCGGCAACACGATGATCCAGCACATCGGCTAGGACCGCGGAGCAGGACAGGACGCAGGGGCGGCACACAGGCGTGCCGCCCCTCCGTGGTCCGCGTGCGTCAGCAGGGGAGCCGCTGCACCATGGTGTTGCTGAAAACGAAGCGGTAGCCGGCCTCGACCAGGGCCTGGTCGGCGGCCGACCCGCCCGTCCAGGCCGAGCCTTCGAGCCAGGCGGTGCACAGCGCGGAACCGCCGGTGGCGCGGTCCATCAGCCGCTTCGGCTCGATCACCTCACGCTCGATGTCCTCCGGCGTGAGCACCTGGCGGGCAGGGGCGTGGGAGGCGGTGTGCGGGGTGACGACATGGCCGCGCCGGTGCAGGTCGCCTATCTCCTCCCAGCTCATGGCGATCCGCTCATCCCGCGGGTTCTCGGGGACGAGCTTGATGCGGTGGGCGAGGGCGTAGTCGTACTGCGCCTCGACCGGCGTGTCCACGAAGGCGGTACAGACGAAGAACCACCCGATGACCCCGGCCTCTTCACAGGCCGCCGCGGCGACGTCGTAGTTGTCCCGGTAGCCCTCGTAGAAGACGGGCAGCAGCCCGGGGCGCGGCTTGTGCCACACACCGGTCCGCGCGAACTGTTCGAGATCGGCGACATCGACGGTCTCGAAGTCCTCCTTGTATCCCCGCAGTTCGGCGACCAGTTCGTCCTTCCAGCTGGCCGGAGTGTTGTGGTAATTCACCACGCGCAGGAAGTGCCCGGCGCGCAGATCAGCCTCGGTGCCGACCGCGCTGATGCCCTGCTCGGCTGACAGCAGCCGGTGCGCGTCGGGGGCCCGGTCGGCCGGCATCGACGCTCCGGGCGGAACGCGATCGGGCCCGAGGCCGGCGTAGGCGAGCGACTGCAGCGTGCGTATCACGGTCTCTTCCTCGGTGTCCGCACGGAGCTGGTCGCGGAACGCGGCGAAGGTGTCGGCGAGTTCGAGGTCGGCGGACTGCGCGGGCGTACGGGGCGGATGGCCGGCCCCGGGGCGCGGATCCCCGGAGGGCGAGGCGGAACGCAGGGGGACGAACATCGGCACGCCCCGGCGCCGGGCCACCAGACTCTGGCTGGCCTCCAGGGCCTGGTGAGGGGTGAGCGCGGAGAGGTTGTGCGACATGGCGGATCCTCAATGCCGAGATCTACTGACCCCTGACACTGTGCTCGTTCGCGCGAGCGGCGGCAATAACGCGCAGATGTTGACTGGAATTGCTCATTTGGGCCGGTGGTGGCCGATTGCCACGGGTGCAGCCCGGCGCCGGAACCCCGCCGGCGCCGGTCGGCCCGTTACTCGTAGCGGTACTTCAGCGAATCCGCCTCCGCCTGCTCGATGTCAGCGATCGTCATCTCCGGCATCCGCAGCTGGGCCAGCGTCACCTCGGCCGACGTCGGCTGGGCGTCCGCGGGCAGCCACTGCTCCGGCTTCCAGGCCGCGCTGCGGAGCAGCGATTTGGGGCAGTGCGGATAGACCTCCTCGATCCCCACCACCAGCGCACTGGCCGGCGGCTTGCCCACGGCCGTCAGCTGCGACAGCAACTCCGGGCGGGTGGAGACGCAGGCCCGACCGTTCACCCTGAGCGTCGTGGTACGCCCCGGAACGACGAACAGCAGCCCGGCCCGTCCGGTGGCGATGACGTTCTGCAGGGTGTCCAGACGCTTGTTGCCGGTCGCGTCCGGTATCGCCACCGTGCGCTCGTCGAGGACGGCGACGAACCCGGCAGGGCCGCCGCGCGGGGAGACATCACAGTTGCCCTCGGCGTCCGTGCTGGCGACGAAGACCAGCGGCGAGCAGCCGATCAACCGCCGGGTCTGCTCGGTCAGTTCGGTCATCTGCTTGCGCACCGCCGCATCGCTGGGAAGCGCGTAGGCCCGGCGCAACGCTTCCTGGTCGGGCACGGCGTCGAGGCGCAGTGAGTCGAAGGCACTGTGGGCAAGGGATGTCGTCATGCCTTCGACCCTAATCTGCCGACCCGCGACCGATCCTGGTCGGTGAGCGCGGGGGACGTGCGGTCGTCGGGCCGTCAGTTCCCCACACCGAGACCGGACATGAACGCGGCCGGGTAGCGGTCGCCGCGTGCCGTGCCCGGGGGCACCGCCTTCTCGATCTCGGCGAGGTCGTCCGTGGTGAGGGTCAGCTCCAGTGCGGGCAGCGCCTCGGCAAGCCGTTCGCGGGTGCGGGCGCCGACCAGCGGCACGATGTCGTCGCCCCGGGCAGCCACCCAGGCGATGGCCAGCTGGGCGACAGTGCACCCCTTGGCCTCGGCGACCCGGCGCAGAGCCTCCACAAGAGCGAGATTGTGCTCGACGTTCTCACCGGAGAACCGCGGACTGCGGCTGCGGTTGTCGCTGGGGTCGGCGCTGCGCCCGGCCGTCCAGTGCCCGGAGATCAGACCGCGGCTGAGGACGCCGTACGCGGTCATACCGATCCCCAGCTCCCGCAGCGTGGGCAGGATCTCGGCCTCCACGGCGCGGGAGATCAGCGAGTACTCGATCTGCAGGTCGGCGACCGGATGCACGGCGTGCGCCCGGCGGATCGTCGCCGCGTCGACCTCCGAGAGCCCGAGGTGGCGCACGTAACCGGCGTCGATCATCTCCTTGATCGCGCCGACGGTCTCCTCGATCGGCACCGCCGGGTCGAGGCGGGCCGGACGGTAGATGTCGATGTGGTCGGTGCCCAGGCGGGTCAGCGAGTAGGCCAGGAAGTTCTTCACCGCCTCGGGGCGGCCGTCCTGGCCGTGGAACGTGGGACCGGGGCCGCTGAGCATGCCGAACTTGACGCTCAGCTGGTAGCTGTCCCGGTCCCGGCCGCGCAGCGCCTCGGCGAGCAGCAGTTCGTTGTGGCCCATGGCGTAGAAGTCGCCGGTGTCGACCAGCGTGACGCCGGCATCGAGCGCGGCGTGCACGGTGGCGATGCTCTCGGTGCGGTCGGCCGCGCCATAGGCGCCCGACATGCTCATCGCGCCCAGGCCCAGCGCGGAGACGGCCGGACTGGTACTGCCCAGGGCTCGCGTCTGCATGGTGTGCTCCTTCGTCGTCGATCTTCGTTCTGCCTCCCACCCTGCGCCCCGGCCGCCATGGACGGGAGAGGAGCGCTCATCGTGGGAGCGGCGCTCCCTGGCTGGCCCGCCCGCCGGGAGGGACCATGGAGTCATGGAACGTGATCAGCTCGCCGACTTCCTGCGCCGCCGCCGCGAGGCGATCCGGCCGGCCGAGGTCGGCCTCGCCGACGGCCCCCGGCGCCGCACCGCCGGACTGCGCCGGGAAGAGGTGGCCATGCTCGCGGGCATGTCGGTGGACTACGTCGTGCGCCTGGAGCAGGGCCGCAGCAGCCAGCCCTCGACCCAGCTCCTTGGCGCCCTGGCCCGTGCGCTGCGCCTCTCCGAGGACGAGCGCGATCACCTGTTCCACCTGTCCGGCCACCAACCCCCGCCCGCCGACGGGGCGGCAGGCCTGGCCCGCGCCGGCCTGATGCGCATGCTCGACCTGCTGGGCAACACCCCGGCCATGGTGCTCTCCGACCTGGGCGAGGTCCTTGCCCAGAACCGGACATCGGTCCTGCTGACGGGCGACCACACCGGGCTCTCCGGGGATCGGCGCTATGTGGTGTACCGGTGGTTCACGGACCCCGCTGCCCGCGCGGTCTGCCCGCCCGAGGAGCGGGAGTACCACGCCCGCCGTCTCGTGGCCGACCTGCGGGCGGCCGTCGGGCGCAGATCCGGGGACTCCGCGGTCGCCGGACTCGTCGACCGGTTGCAGGCCGCCAGCGCCGACTTCCGCCGGCTCTGGACCGAGCATGAAGTGGCGGTCCGGCGCGCCGACCGCAAGACCTTCATGAACCCGCGGGTGGGTCGCATGCTGATGGACTGCGAAACCCTCGTCACTCCCGACCAGCGCCAACAGTTGCTGGTGCTCACCCCTGGGGACGCCGAGACCCGTGAGCGGCTGGAGCTGCTGCACGTGCTCGGCACCGAGGAATTCCCTACGGGGCCGACGGGGCCGACGGGGTCGACGGACACGCCCATACGGTGAAGCTGCTCGCCCCGCCGCCGACGGCGGCTCCGCGGGCGAACATTAGGCTCCCGCCCATGACCACTGATCGCGGATTCACCTGCTCGCGCTGCGACGAGCACCACGCGGAGCTGCCGCTGAACTACTCGGCCGCCGCGCCCTACGTCTGGGACGAAAGCTTCGCGGACGCGCCGGACTGCCTGCTCTCCTCGGACCAGTGCGTCATCAAGGGCCGGCACTACTTCGTCAAGGGCCTGATCGAGTTACCCGTGATCGGCAGCGACGAGGTGTTCTCCTGGGGGGTCTGGGCCTCGCTGAGCCCGGACAGTTTCGCCCGCGCCGCAGATTTGTGGGACAGCCCGGGACGCGAAACCGAGGAGCCGTACTTCGGCTGGCTGAGCACCGAACTCGCCCTCTACGCGCCCAGCACCGTCAATCTGAAGACCCACGTCCACACCAGGCCGGTCGGCCGGCGTCCGTTCATCGAGCTGGAGCCCACTGACCATCCCCTCGCCGTCGAACAGCGCACCGGCGTCACCACGGACCGCGTCCGCGAAATCGCCGAAGCCGTTCTCCATGCGAGGGGTGCCTGAGGGGCCGGCCTGCCTCCATGCCGGTGCGTGATCGAGCGCGGCGGCAGAGCCCAGCCGCTGCACGCATCGAAGCTGCTCTGAGCCCCGAACACCGCCATACGTCGTATTGACCACGCCTGCCGGCCCCCTCAGATTGGCGGTGACGCCTGCCGCGTACTCGCATCACGTACGACTTCGCGCGGGTAACGGGAGCAGCGCAAGGGGGACCATGGTCAGTGTCGCCGTCTTCACCACGAACAACGCGGCGGGCCGGGAGCTGTTCGCCGGTTGCCGCGATCTCGTGCACAGGCTCTACGGTCCCTCCGCCAGGATCCACAACCACTCCGATTCCGGAGCGGGCGGCTTCGTGGGCCGCAGCCTCGTCTCGGACCTGGTGATCCTCGACGGGACACCGGACGGGCCGGACGAGCATCGGTACGACATCGTCCAGTCTGCTTCCTTCATGCTGGATCATGTGCTCGTCGTGGGCCGCCGCTACCTGCCGATCAACGTCGTCGGTACCCGGCGGGGAGGGGCGCCGGTCTATCCCCATGAGCAGAGCAACAAGGCTGTCCTCAAGTGGATCGAGGGCCAGCTCACGCCGTCGGACGGAGTGGACCCGCTCGTGTTGCCGCGGCCGCCGTGGCGCAAGGTGGTGCCGCCCCTGCTGTCGTCGCAGAACCGGGCGCGGGCACGCCGCAAAGCGAGGCGGCAGGTTTTCCTGAGCTATCGCGGCAGCACCCACAAGACGGCCGTGAAGCTCAAGAAGCGCATCGAGCGGGGGGACTTCGACGGCGTTCCCCGTTCCGTCCAGCTCTATTCTCCCGGCGAACTGGCCCTTGACGACGAGGTGTTGTCGCCCCTGATGCGCTGGAACGTACTGAGCATCATCAGCGATGCGATCCTGGACTGCGAGGAGTTCTGGGTCCTTGACCACCCGGAGTACTGGCGGTCGTGGTGGACGCGTGGGGAGCTGGCGACCCTCGCCTACTTTCACGGGTCCGTGCTGAAGCTCTACGATCCCGTGCGCGGCACGGTACGGGAGGCCGGAGCCAAGTACCGCATGTCCTTGACGGAGGCCCAGCGTCGTCGCATGGCCCGGTTTTTCACCAACAGCCACCCTGACCTGATGGGTCCGGAGTCGATGGAGGCCATGCGGGGTTACGCGGCCCTCGGCCTGCAGCGCATCGTGCGCATGGCGTCCGACGAGGTCTTCTCCGACGCGTTCTGGAGTACTCCGCTGCTCCAGTGCCCGGCCTGCAACCGGGGGCGGGACGCGGCGCCGAACGACCTGGACGCGTTTCTCACCAACCGCTATCCCGTTCTCCACCCGGTCCCGGCGCCGGACCTCGTACGCGCTGCCGAGCAGGGCACCCCGCTCCCTTGCCCCAACGCCGGCTGTCCCGACGCCGGCCGCTACCGCGTGGAACTGACCCCACCGCGCTACGTGTGGTATCCGCTGCCGGTAGGTCCCAACAAGACCAGTCTGGAAGTCCTGCCGACCTATCGGGTCCTGCCCCTGCCCCGGTGACGGCCGCTATGCGTCGTGCAGCACCCGGAACGCCTCGTCGAAGGAGCCCCTGTGCCGGCGCCGGACCGCGTGGACCAGTTCGAGTGCGCGCACGACCGAGGCCTTGCCGCCCTGCGCCCACTCGCCGCTGCCGAGAATCGCGGCGGTTTCGGGGTCGTCCCGGTCCGCCGGCATGCTCATCAGGACCTGCTCGTAGGCCTCGCTGCCCGGTTCCTGCGCACGCATCGCCAGGATCTCGTCCCGGGACGCCGCGACGAAGACACAGAACAGCAGATCGGGGTGGAGGATTTCCAGGCCGAACGACAACCCGGTGACCTTGACCGCGGAGGGCGGGCACAGCGCTTCGATGCGCGGAGAGACTTCACTGGCCAGGCCTCTTCGTACGGCAGCGAAGGGGCTGGGGACGCCCTTGGGCACGTAGGACCCGTTGAGTGCGTTCCCCGGCAGGCCGTCCACCGCGGCGGAATGCGGGTTGATCAACAGCCCGGTACGCGGATCAGTGTCGTCCAGGTAGCGGTTGGTGTTCTCCGCGACGGCGCAAGTGAGACTGTCCGGGTACGTCACACGGCGGGTGCGCCGACCGTAGAGGAGATGGCCGTCCTCGGTGACGATGGTCACTGCGTTGTCCATGATGTTCGACAACCGGCTGCCGGAGACATCGCCGTCCCTGATCAGGGCGTCGAGCTTCAGGTAGTGGTCATAAACTCCGAGCGGCGGCGAGTCGCCGTTCTCCTCCCTGAACGCCTCGTTGAGCCCCTCGTAGTCGTACCACCCCACCGGACCCAGTTGCAGCGTGAGTGTCGGTACCTCGAGTGCCGATGTCTCGTCGACCGGTGATGCCCTGAAGCTGCGCAGGCGTACGTTCGGGCCGTCGAAGAACACCTGCCCCGTCTCTTGTGCCCGCTGCTTTCTGTCCTCGATCGCGCGTTCCTTCGCCTGCGCGAGTTCCGGCGGGGTCTTCATCGGAGCGTTGTCGAACTCGACCCGTACTCTGTCCTCGCTGAAGTGCACGTCCTCGGCCCCCCAGAGCCGGATGGCCCGCACCCATCCTCCGGGGTAGTAGTACAGCTTGTCCCGGGCTGCTTCCTCCACGGAGCCCGCCGGGAAGTCAGGCATCAGCGAGGTGGCGGTGGAGGCCAGTTCGCGCACGAACCGCGCGTACTCGCCGCGGCCGGTGATGTGCCGCAAGCCGTCGAACGGCAGGGGCAGCGGGCCGAGTGCCTCGTCGAGGACGAACACCAGCCTCTTGTCACGGGCGAAGCCCATACCCACCTCCAGCCACACCCAGGGAGCCTCCAGGCTCGCGGGGGAGAGGTAGATGACGACATGCGTGGACCGCTCGATCGCGTCCCGGACCGTGTCGAGGATGTCCTGCCCGAGCCGGATGTTACGGCGGTACTCGAAGTGGCTCACCTTGTGCGCGTCGAGCTCTGCCAGAAGTTCGTCCACCTTCGAAGCGTCGCGGCTCGAGAAACTCACCATCACGTACGGCGCCGCAGCTGCGGATGTCATGGGCAGTCTCCTCGGGCAGGTATGCGAACGGCGGCGAGCAGCGGTTCGATTACGGCAGGCGGGTCTCCCGCGGCCAGAAAGAGGGCGAGCTGGCGGCGCATGGAGGAGATTTCTGCGCCGTCGGCGGACTGAACCGCTACGGCGTAGTGGCGAGCTGCTCCGGCCGGTGGCTTCTCCGTCTCCCCGCCCAACAAGTGTCGGTGCAGATCGAGTTCCGCCAGGCTTGCGTGCTCCCATGTGTCCTGCGGACCGATCTGGCGGCGCTTCACGGCGAAGCGGACCACCGGCAGCAGCGATTCGGCCTCCGCCACGTCGCCCTGGCCGCCGCCGAAGTGCTGTCCGCGCAGCCTCAGGAGCGCGACCGCGTTGATCCCCGGGTAGTGGTCTCCCGGATCGGCCGCCATGCCGCTGCGATAGGCGTCGATGGCACGGTCCAGAGAATGCCGGGCGTTGTTCTCGCCGAGATGCAGGGCGACTTCGAAGGCACGCTTGGCCGCGCTGCCCAGCAGCCCCCAGGTCTCCGAGGAGTCCGGGTGCAGGGCGTCGAGTCGCCGGAGCCTGCGCTCGGCCTCCCGCAGGCAGGGCAGCCGTTCAAGGGGTGTCCCGGGGCGGTGGATCAGTGTGAGGGCGTACCGCTGTTGCATGCGGACCCGCGCGAAGGAGATGTCGGCCTCGGCGAGCGGGGCCAGCAGGTCCCGCCCCTCCTCGAAGCGGTCCAGCGTGACAAGGGCAAGCCCGATCTGCTCCAGCAGGGCGTCACGGCTGGTGTCGGGCAGCTCGTTGTGCCGCACGCGTGCGGCGATGGCGATCAGCTGCTCGACGTCGTGCAAGTCGGCTGCCAGGGAGATCTCTTCTGTGTAGCGCGTGAGTTGGGAGATGAGTTCCGCGTCGTGGTCGGAAGGCAGCCGTACGGGTTCCAGCATCGGGAACACCGCCCATACGGGACTGTCGGCCCCGCGTTTCGATGCGGTCAACGCGGGCCTCAGCATGCGGATCGCCGCGACTGCCTGCCGGTCGCTGACCCTGGTCATACCGCGTTCGTAGCGCTTGACGGTGGCGTGGCCCAGGTCGAAGGGGGGAGTGACCCAGCGTGGCGCCATGATGAGTGTGCCCGAGCGCCGCCAGGCGTGCCGTACGCCCAGTTCCCACAGGACGTTGGGGTTGAACGTGGCGAGATCGGCCACGAACAGGTCGGCGGTGTTGATGCTGTGCAGCATGCGTGCGTCGATCGCCTCCAGGCCTGAGTCGAGGTCGGTGCGTATCGGCCGGTACCCGCTGTCGAGGAGGGCGGGCACGAGGACCCTGTTCCAGGTCTCGTTCGCCTCGAACCGTTTGAGTTCACGCGTGGTGTCCCGCTTGCTGCCGTACGGCATGGCCACGAAGGCCGTGGGAGAGGCCTCCTTGCTCGCCGAGGGATCGAGGCGCAGCACCAGGTGGCCCAGTCTCTCGGCCGAATCGGCCAGCGACTCCGTGTGATCCTCTCCCGCTCGGCGGCCGCCGGTCACCGCGACGACCACGAGCTCCTCCGGATTGCGCCCCTGCGCGTCGTCGGCCCGCAAGCGGGCGCGCGCGTGATCGAGTAGCGCGTGGTTGACCGCGCGAAACCCGTCATCGTCCTCCGATGCCCCCGCGACAGGGTGCAGCCGCACACCGGGGCTGCGGGAGAGGTCCTGGAACGCCCGCACCCATTCAGGTCCTTTGTCCGCGACCGAGGCCGCCACGAAGGCGTCGATGTCCTCGGTGAGAAGGAGGTCGACCTCGGCCCTGGCGCGCAGTGCGGCAGCAAGGGACAGCAGGTCGGCGCCCGCCGCGGCGGAGCCCACGGCGAGCCTCGGACGCAGCCCCGCGAAGAGCCGCTCCAGCCTTTCCTCCAGCCAGGCCACTCCGGTCTCGGGGAACGCACCGTCCGCCCCCGAGGGGCGTCGGCCGGCGAAGAGTACGATCACGGCATCTCACGCTCTGCCCACAGGGCGTTCTCCTGGCTCGTGATCTTTTCTACCTGTTCGGCGAGCAGGACGTCGGCATTCTCCGCTTCGGCATAGTGCCCCCCGTGCGCGAGATACAGATACTGCTCGCGGCGCAGGCTCTCGCACACCGCCCGGTACCTGATCCAGTTCTCCTGGAACTTGAAGAGCTGCTGCGCTCCCTCGATGACCGCGACCAGGGCTCCCATGGCGGCGACAACCCAGTTGGGGGCGGACGCGGCGACGGCGACGGGCAGGCCTGCCGCCAGGAACAGTGTGACCATCTTCAAGCGCTTGAACTGTCGTTGCGCGCCGCTGCTCTTCCGGTCGAACCAGCCCATCTGGTCCTGTAATCGCTCCCAGGTGATGTTGGCCGGCTGGGTGGCGCGCAGCCCCGTCGGTTCGTTTCTGGGTGCCGGAACTCCAGGCTCCATTGTTGAACCCCCCTTGTCGCCCCCGCGGGCCGGACCGACGCAACCCGGACCGTGACCCACGATGACGCAGCGGCGCGCTCCCCACAAGACGATCAGCATCAGAGGCAGACGGCCTCGAAACCCGGTACACGGGCCGACCGAGCCGGGCTCGGCTGTCGGGGTTCAGTGCTCGCAGAGCGAGAACTCACGCTCGTAGACCCGCTCGTTGTGCTCGTCGACGAAGAACTTGCGTTCCCGCATGAGCTGTTCGCGGTATTCCCCGGCCTGCTCCAGCGTCATGGTCGAGGTGTCGGACCACGGCTGCTGCGGTGGTACGTCGGAGGTCGAGACGATGGTCTGCGTCGGGTCGACCAAGAAGAACGCGAGGATCTTGCGGTGTCCGGGCCGGTCGGGGTCGGCGAGGCGGAACGGTCCGACGCGGTGCTGCAGGATGTTCGGGAATGCCAGGCAGCGGCCTGCCGGGGTGGATGCCGATCCAAGGACCTGATTCAGAGGGTCTTCGTCGTCCAGGCCGTAGACCTCACTCATGCCGTTGCTGTCGTTCTGCTCGTATTCCGGGTCGTCGAGGGCCGACCGGAAACTCAGCCGGCTTTCCGTGATGTTCTCGCTGTCCCAGTAATAGATGCCGGTCGAGACGATCCGCTCGTTCAGCATCCCCTCGACGTGCCAGGAACCGCCCTCGTACTCGGGCTTCTCCGGGGTGAGGTGGATCGTGGCGAGCTTGGCGATGACCTGGAGGCGGCGGCCGCGCAGGTCGACCCGGGCGGAGTCGTCGGGCGCCGCGGGCGGGACGAAGGCCGAGGCGTCGGGGACGGCCGGTACGCGGTTGTCCCACCAGTCGTCCATGGCCCTTTCATACGCGTCGTGGGCATCGTCGTCATCGGTGTCGGGTTCGACCGGCTCGCTGCCCTCGTACCACGAGTAGGGATTGGCCTTGATCCGCAGCGGCCGCGGATGGCGCAGATCGGTGAGCACGTTCTCCCACAGCGGGCGCATGCGGGCGAACAGGGCCGGCAGCACAGAGGCGAGTTCGCGATGATCCTCGGGGTGGACGTTGTTGACGTACGAAAGGAAGGACACGTCGCCGTCGTCGCCGACCTTCACATCCGTGGGCAACCACTGGAACTTCTCCGAGAATTCGTGCTTCGACCAGTATGTCGGCGTGAATTGCCAGGATGCCTCCGGCGCATTGCTCACCTCGCGTACGAGGCAGAACAGGGAGGGGTGAACCAGGTCCAAAACCTGGCCGTCGGAACCCGGATGCCAGTCCTTCTCCGCATCGGGGACCTCTTCCAGGACCCGTACCGCCTCGCGCAAGCGGGATCTCAGCTCGTCGTCGACCAGTGTGTCCGACTGATAGACCCCGTCGACGCCGGACACCTCGATGCCGGTACGTTCGTCACGCAGCCCGGCGTAATAGGCGAGTTCGTCGAGAACATAACGAACCTGCGCTTCGGTCATGCCCTGGGCAGTAGCTTCCCGCGTCCATTTGGCGACAATCCCGGGGTCGTTCATCTTGACGAACCACGACGGCTTTTCCCGAATGGCGGCGCTGCACTCCATCATCTGCAACTCGCGCAGAGTCCGGGGTATCGCGAGGGACGCTACGCGGGAACCAGGGGTGGAACCGGCTCCGGAAAAGGGCAGCGGGAAGGCGGTCTGGTCAGTCAACTTCTCTTGGTCCTCACAATGGAAGTGCAGTGCCGCGAAGCGTACTTCAGCCCACTGACAGCGCAGCGAGGAGCGAGCAGTGTGAACCGCGTATTCCGGGGAGCGGCGGACGCCCGAAGGCGTCAGTGCCGACGGCGGTTGAGGACCCCGATGAGAGTGGCAAGGTCGGCGGCACCCTCCGGGTCATCCGCATAGCGGGTCGTCTGGAGCGGACCGACCTCGGGAAGGACGATGTCCTCTCGGGCCAGGACGTGGACCAAGGCCAGCAGGGCGGCGCGGGCGTTGCCATCGGTGAAGGGGTGGAAGAACGCCACGTCGAGGTATGCGCGGGCCGCGCGGGACGCCAGCGGGATGTCCGGGGCGGTCACCTCGCGCAGGCAGGAAGCGAAGTCGGCCCGGGTGTGCGGGGTCAGGGCGTAACGCTCGCGACCGGCCTTCGCGTAAGCGTCGCTCGTGCGGAACGGTGCCTCCGGCGCGCCGAGGATCGCGCGCTGCCAGGTGGCCAGCAGGGCGAAGTCCAGCGGGGCGCGGCGTGCGGCATCGGCCCGCGCCAGGGTGTGGGCGGCGAGCAGGCGCTCGGCGCGAACCGGGTCGCGTCGGCGCACCGGGCCTTCGCACCAAGTCCGGAACCCGTCGCTCGCAGGCAGCACACGCCGCAGCACTGGTGCGTGGTGCCAGTCGGCCTCACCGCGCACGCGCAGCCACACCGAAAGGCTGTCAGTAGCGGTCATGGAGCTCCTCCAGAGCCGCCCTCTCACGGTGGTCCCGGTAGGGGGCGTGGCTGGTGAGCCCGACGGCGAGGTCGTCGCCGACGGATTCGATCAGTGTCCGCCCGGGGGCGACCCAGCTCTGGAACCGGCCGCCGATCGCGCTCTCCACTGCTCGCTCTGCTTCGGCCTGGTCCATTCCGGTGGTGGTGAGGAACCAGCCCAGAACTGTCGAGGCCTGCCGGTGCCAGCCGCCCTCCGCTCCCGAGTCCAGCGTGTGCGTCACGAGCCGGACGCAGGCCCGCTCCAGGTGCCAACTGCGATCCTCGGGTGAGGCGTCCGTCGGCGGCGCCAGTTCGGCGAAGCGCTGAGCCATCTGCTCCAACCACTCACGCCACTCCAACAGTGCGGCCACGACACGTGCCGCGGTTTCGTCAGGGGTTGTCACCGAGCTTGGCCCGGTGACCCAGTTACCGATGGGCCCGCCGTAGCGGTAGCACCAGCTCCATCCCCAGGCCCAATTGCCGTACCGCTCAAGGATGATCGCTTCGATCTGGCGTTCACACCAGCGTTCGCCCTCCCACCAGCCGGCCATACCGGAAAGCACGGGTGGCACCCACTCGCGGACCAGCGAGCGCAGGCAGGCGTCCTCGTCCTCGTCCCAGGCGAACGGGTGGCGGACCGGGTCGAGTTCGTCCCAGTTCCGCATGCGCTCGTAGGTGGTGGGGGGCACACGGTTCTCGGGGAAGGGCAAGGTGTCACGGTTGTACGTCAGCGCTGGCCACTCTTCCTGTCCGGTCCTGTCCGGTGTGATCGGCCCACCAGTTTCGGCGAGAAGACTCCCGGTGGCGAACGGTTTTCAAGCGGACGGCCTGGACGTGTGGACCACTCATCCCGCCCAGCGCCCCGTAAGGAAGGTGAGGGTGACGATCGTCGTGAGCGGAACGCCCAGGCACAGGCAGATCGTGGTGAGCCGCGGGCGGCGCAGGCTCCAGGCCGCCAGTGCGATCCACAGCGGCCACCACACGAGGGTGGCGCGGGGGATGGACATGTACCAGTACGAGGTGCCGAGCGCCCAGAGGTTGAGGGCGAGGTAGAGGACTTCGGGCCAGTGTCGGCGCCGGATCAGCAGGGCCAGCAGGAGCAGACCCGCTGCCATGGCGAGGAGTTCGGCCTGGAACATACCGGCGTACCCGGTGGCCTGGGTGTGGGAGAAGGCGGATTCCCAGGTGCGGGACCACGCATCCCACGGGGCGTGGAAGGTGCGGTGCCAGCCGCGTTCCTGAGCACGCTGCCAGGCCATCCAGTCACCGGTGTGTGCGTGCAGGTACCAGCTGTAGAGGGCGGCCGGGAGTGCGGGCAGAGCCAGCCACGGCAATGCCGGCCAGCGCCGGTGGGTGCGGGCGGTGAGCACGAAGTGCAGGGCGATGGCCGCCGCCAGGAAGAGCCCGGTGACCCGGACGGTGCTCGCGAGGGCCGCCAGGGTGGCGGCGAGGGGCCAGTGGTGCCGCTGGGCCGCGAGCCAGGCGGGCAGCGCCAGGGCGAGGAAGAGGGCCTCGGTGTAGCCGACGGCCAGGAACACGGCGCACGGTGAAAGGAGCAGGAACAGGGCGGCGCGCCGGCCTGCGGACGGGTGGCGCAGTTGGAGGCGGGCGATGCGGGCCAGCGCGAGGACCGCGACGGCCCCCGCGGCGAACGAGATCAGCAGGCCCGCCGCGGTCCAGTGCGGGACCACGAGGTGCACGGCGCGCAACAGGAGCGGAAAGCCGGGGAAGAAGGCCTCCCGGTTGTCCCAGGTGCTGAGCGCGGGACCGGCTCCGTCGGGGAAGTAGCCGTCGCGCGCGATGTGCATGTAGTGGGCCCAGTCCCAGTGCTGGAAGGGGGCCAGGACGCTGTCGGGCTGCCGGGCGTCGGGGGTGTCGGGAAAGAGCCAGCGGGCGCAGTAGGCGGTGATCCAGATGGCCAGGCGTGTCAGCAGGTACAGCCACAGCACTTCGCGATCGGCGGGTGACAGCCGCAGGGCTGCGTGGCCCGAGCGGAGGGACGGCGGTTCAGCGGGTGGCGGCTTGTGGTCCTTGCCGGGATGTACGGGGGCGATCGGACGCTCGGACGGCCGCGTGGCCGGCGAGGGTATGAAAGGGGGCATAAGGGACTCTTCTGGGTGTGCGTGAGCATGCGGCATAGGCCGGTGGGGCCCGCCGGGTCACGGGGTGTCAGAACAGGGGCGCGCGGAGCGGCCGGTCGTGGAGCCGGGGGCGCGGGATCAGCGCGGGGGCGGGCTCGTGCTGACGTAGCGGGAGGGGTCGTCCGAAGGTGTGGAGGAGGGCGGCGGGGCGGTATCCATCGGGGACGGTGCGGGCTGGGACGGTGCGTTCGCCGGGGGTACCGGTGCCGGGTCGCCCGGCAGCAGTGCGGCCGCGGCCGCTCCACCGGCGCCCAGGACCAGGCACGCGGCAAGCGCGACCACGGCGTGCCGGCGTCGCTGCGCCCTCTTGCCGCGCTCGGCGATCTGCGTGAACGGCGCAGGGCCTGCCTGGGCCTGGCCGTGGTCGGCGGCCTCATGGAACAGAGAGCGCAACGGGTCGTGGGAATCAGACATCGAAAGCCTCCTCCTCGATGCGCGGGTCCTCGAGGCGACTGGCGAGCGCGGCCCGCCCGCGGAACAGGTGCGTCTTGATCGTGCCGTTGGACAGCCCGGTCTCCCCGGCGATCTGCTCGATGCTCAGATCGCACAGGTAGTGCAGGGTCATCGTGCGGCGCTGCTGGGCGGGCAGGGTGCGCAGTGCGTCCACGAGCACCACGGCCTCGGGGCCGGGGCCTTCGGTGTCCGGCGGAGCGCTGCTGCGCTGCCAGGCCTCGGTGGTACGCCGCCGAGACCGCCAGCGGCTCACCGCGAGGCGCCAGGCGGTGGTACGGATCCACGCCTCGGGCTGCCCGTCACGATCGAGCCGGCGCCGATGCCGCCAGGCCCGCACGAACGCCTCCTGTACGACGTCCTGTGCCTCGTGCAGGTCGCCGAGCATCACGTACAGCTGCCCCGTGAGACGCGTGACCGTCTGGGCATAGAACTTCTCGAACTCCTCGACGGTCAACGGCCACTCCTGGATCTCTCTCGCTTCACCAGGCATACGCCCGCCGCCCCCGCTCCGGTTGACACCGGCACGAAGACAGCGGGGTGATCGTCATCACGCGTGCTGGCGGGAACGCGGGGTCTCTGCGCTCCCTCTGAGAGGGGTTGTGTCTCAGGCGTGGGTGATGGCGTCCAAGGCACGAGCCGTTGCGGCCTAGCCGGCGTCGCGCCCATGCGGGTGATCCTCGCACCCGGCGCTGGCATTATTTCTGGTCCGTGCGACCAGGCCGTGGTCGGAGACAGAGCGAAGAGGGCGGCTTGCCGTGACTGACCTGCCGCAGAGGCTCATGGCGTGGTTCGCCGGGCATGATCAACACCTGCAGTCCTGCGGAATCACGGGTGTCATCGGGCGGTCGCCCGCGGACTGGTGCAAGTCCAGCGCCTGGATGACCCTCGAAGTCGGTGACCACGGAGCCCAGCTCATCGTCTGGATCAGCGGGGAAGCGGAGTTGATGTACGGGAACGTGGCAACAGGAGTTGTCCGACAAGAGCACCGCGATCTTCATACCGGGCAGGACCTTCTCGATGCCATCGAGACCATCTGCGTATGGATGCGCTCCAAGGGTGCTCCGACCCTGGACGGGTGACCTCCGGGGAGTTCGACGCGTGCGATCAACGCGGCGCGGTGCGGCGGTGGTTCCGGGCGCGGCGGAGGCTCGTGCCGCGCCGCTGGGGCGGGTCATGACAGCCTGCGTCAGCCCGGCTCCGCCGACACTCCGCTAACGGGTGAATAGGAGCAGAACCGGGGCATTGGCGGATGTACTGGCCCCTCCTAGCAACTCACGTTTCGTTCTGGAGTGACATGCGTACCCGTAATCTCCCCCTCGCCCTGAGCCTTGCCGCCGTCGCCCTGGCCGGCAGCGCCGGCAGCGCGGTCGCCATCGGTGACGACACCGGCACCACCTCGCTCAGCGGCAACGGTGCCGAGACGGCGTTCGGCAACAGCGCCACCGACGGGGACATGAGCCTGCAGGGGAGCCTGGTCCAGGGCTCTTTGAACAAGCTCTGCCTCGGTGTGCCCGTCAAGGCGAACGTGGGCTCCCTCGTCGGCCTCGTGCCGATCGCGGTTCAGGACATCCCGGTCCTCTCGGCGCCGCAGAACCAGCAGTGTGCCGAGAACTCCACGCAGGGCAAGCAGGACGAGCCGCTGTCGCACATCCTCAGTGACATCCCGGCGCTTTCGGGCAACGGCTCCAACAACGGCTGAGCCCACGCGCTCTGCGGGCCGGGCATCGCCCGGCCCGCAGCGGCAGCACGAGGGGCCTGTGGCCCTGCACTCGATCCGCCCGCGGACCGGCTGCAGAGCCACAGGCCCCTCTGTGCGTCAACTGTGCCCGCAGATAACGGAGTTCTACGCCACCCGGGTCTCCGGCAGGAACCGCGTTCGGCTGAATGCCGCCTATTGGCGGGCGTGTGCATGCCAATATGCTGTGCGACCTTCGCGTACTGGGGGGTCTCGTGAACGGTCTCCGTGTGGTCATGGCCGGCCTGGCGCTCGCGTGTGCCGCGCTCGTGGCACCCGCCGCGGCCGTGACCACGGCCGCCCCGGCCAAACCGAGTTGGTCGGCGCTCCCGGTGCCCGCGGCGGCAACCCCGCCGGTGACCGTGACCGATCTCGCCGCCCGCGGACCGGGCGAGGCGTGGGGGACCGGGTACGAACAGGCCGCCGACGGACTGCGGCCGCTGCTGTACCGGTGGAACGGCACCGCGTGGAACCGCGACACCACCTTCCCCGGCGCCGATGAGCCGGGCTGGCTCGGCAAGGTGCAGTTCGTCGGCAAGGAGGAGTGGATCCTCCACAACAACCGCGCGGGGGAGGGCGAGATACTGCGCCGGTCGGCGAGCGGATGGAGTGTCGTCCCGCTGCCGCAAACCCTGTGGACCTACCAGGACTTCACCGCGGTATCAGGTGCCGCGTGGGTGGTCGGTGAGGACGACACCGGGCTCAAAGTCCTGCACTACGACGGTTCCGCGTGGACCACGCAGGCGGTCCCGGACGGGGTGCTGTACCTGATGGGAATCACCGCGCGTACTGCCACCGACACCTGGGCATGGGCGGACACCAATACCGGAACCGCTGTCCTGCGCTGGGACGGCACGGCATGGCGCGACGCGAAGGTACCGCTGCCGCCGAACAGCAACATCCACACGATCCTGCTCGAACCGTCCGGCCGGGTCACCATCAGCGGCAGCCAGTACACCGACGGCGTGGCCCGCACCTACCTGATGACCTTCGACGGGCACGCCTGGCGCACCACCTACCCGCCGCTGGGCGACACCTCCACCGAGGCCATGGTGCGCGGCCCGGACGGCGCGCTGTGGCTGCCGGTGCGCAGTGACCGCGCGTTCCAGTCCAAGTACGCACGGGTGGACGGCAACCGCACCAGCTACTCCTACGGCCCCGAGCGCACGAACGCGATCGACGTCAAACCGCGGGCACTGGCGAGCGCCGGGCCCTCACTGCTGTCCTTCGGGACCGCCGAGATCTACGGCTCGAAACCGAACCTGATGAGTGAGCGGCTCGGAGGCTGACCATGGCACGCAGACTTCCCACGGCAGGCAGACTTCCCAAGGCGGGCAGACTCCCCGGGGCACGCGGAATCCTCGTCGCGGCTCTCGCCGTCGTCATGGCCCTCACGGCCGTCATGAGCCCGGCCGCGGCGGAGACCCGGTCCTGGCAGCACGTTCCGGTCCCGGCCCAGGTGCGCCCGCAGGCCGGGCTGAACGAGGCTGTGGCGTTCGGGCCGGACCGGGCGTGGGCGGTGGGCACCGACGCGGTGGGCCGCGAGGCACCGGGCTATCCGCTGATGCTGCGCTGGGACGGAACCGCGTGGCAGCGCCAGAGCCTGCGCGGGGTCGGCTGGCAGGGGGAGTTGCTGTCCATCGCCGCGACCTCACCGACCGCGGTCTGGTCGGTCGGCCGCGACTCGGCGGGTGGCGCCCGTCTGCTCCGCTACGACGGCAAAGCCTGGAAGGAGAGCCGGCCACCGGCCGGAGTCGTGCTGACCAAAGTCGTCACCGGCGGCGGTGAGACCTGGCTGATCGGATCGCGGGACGGCGCGCAGGTGTTGCTGCGCCGGGACGGGAGCAACTGGCGGGACGTGCCGGTGCCGCCGGGATCCGTGTTCGGCCTGCACATTCTGGGGGCCGACGACGTCTGGGCCGCGGGTGCCACCAACTCCGGTGCGGCCGTGTCGCACTGGGACGGGCAGGCATGGCAGCAGACGATCGTGAACGGGTTCCCGCGGTCGGGCGTGAGCAGCGTGCTGGTCGTATCGCCGACGGAGATATGGGCGGGTGGCACGGAGGGGTTCGTCGGCGGCCCGCCGGGCCGGCCGATCCCGCCTCTGCTGGTCCGCTTCGACGGACAGGCCTGGAACCGGGTGACCGTCCCCACCGACTTCGGCTCCATCAACTCGCTGGCCCCCACTTCGTCCGGCGAGCTGGGCTGGGTCTCGGTGGCCCGCTCGCAGAAGTGGGCCCCGCCGGGCAGCAATCCGCCGCTTGTCCCGGGCCCGGATTTCCTTGCCTGGAACGGACAAACATTCACCGAGCACAGCGAACCGGCCGTGGCCGGAGAGGGCGAGTCCTGGGTGCTGCGGCTGACGCCGGTGCCGGGCACGGAGACGGTGTGGTCGGTCGGCAGGGCCGACGGCCCCGAGGGAACCTTCGCCCCGCGCATCCTGCGGTTCGGCTGAGCATGACGGGAACTGCCGCCTCCCAACTCCGCGCCCGTTGGCTGTGATTGACGGCGCCGGAGGGTCATATCGAAGACTGACCCGCCCGCAGCGCCCGTGCGGGTCGCCAAGTCTCGGGAATGTCAGTGGCCCGGTGCATGATCGAGGGCATGACGCACGGATCCTCCGAAGCCCTGGGCGCCCTCGCTCATCACCACCTGCCGCCCGATGTCGCAGTGCGGTGGGTCGGACTGCTCCGTCCGGCTGTTCGCCTGGAGAGGGCCGAGGCCGCAGATGTCACCGTGGGGCAGCTCGGAGGCTTGCCGCAGTTGCCGACCGAGGTGAAGTGGCCTTCGTGGGACGGGCACGGGCCGCTGTCGTTCATCGCCTCGGTGGACTGCGCCAAGCTGCCCGCAGGTGCGGCGGACATCGCGCTGCCGACCGAGGGAACCCTGTCCTTCTTCTACTTCGACGGTCAGCTGGATGACGGCGAGGCTCTCGTACTGCCTGAAGACCGCGAAACCCGGCAAGGCGCCTGCGTCCTCTACACCGCGGCCGACGGGGCGAGTGCCGAGCGTGCTGCGCCGGCGGGCCTCAAGCCCTCCCCCCGGGTCCCCCTCACTGCGCGGCCGAGCATGACCGCGGCCGAGCCCTGGCACCCTCAGGTCCGGGACGCCTTTGCTCCCGGGGCTCCATTGGGCCACCGGTACGACCACCCGGTGTGTACGCAGGGCTTCCTCGAGGCGATATGGGAGTTCGACGAAGGGGTGGGCCATCAGATCGGCGGCCATGCCCACGCGATACAGGACCCGGTGGAGATCGAGATCGCGGCAGCGGTCCTGGACGATGCCGCGTCGGGGGAGGGCCTTTCCCTCGCTGTCGAGAGCGGCAACTGGGTGCTGCTAGCGCAGTTCGACAGCGATGATGCCGCCGACATGATGTGGGGGGACGGCGGCGCCCTGTACTGGCTCATTCGCCCCGAGGACCTGGCGGAATGCCGATTCGAGCGCGCGATGTTCACGTGGCAGTGCAGTTGAGCAACTCCGTCCTTTCCCTTAACTCGACAGAACCGACAGCACCATTGGGAGCGCCCTCATGAGACTGGTGAATCACCAGGAGATCGACGTCGTCGTCACGGCCGTCGCGCCCGTCGGCTCACAAGTCGATGCGGACGGCACCACAGGCTTCGTAGACCAGGCAAAGCATCCGTCCTGGTCGTCAGCGGAGGTACCCCCTCCCCGGGTCGGCGATCGCCTGCATGCCGTTGTCCTCGACGATTCCCGCACCCCGCCCCGGCTGAGCGCACTCCGCGACGACATCGCCATAGCGCGGTCTCTCGCCCAAGCCTCCCCGGCACCCGTGCCGGTGCGGCTCCCCCAGTACACGAAGGCGGACCAGGAGGAGATACTCGGCGCCGGCGATGACCCCTTCGGGGTTGCCGCCGCCGGCCTGTCCTGGCTGCCCAAGGAGGAACACTTCGGCGTCAGACACGGCGACCGGCTCGTGGCCCACGTGGGTCTGCTGCGGCTGCCCGTTTCGGTCGGTGATGCCGAGACAGAGGTGGTGGGCGTCGGCGGGGTGGCCGTCGCCCCCGACATGCAAGGGCAGGGGCTGGCTCGGCTCGTCCTGGCAGCGGCACTGGACCACGCGCGCACCATGGGGCCACAGCACGCGCTCCTGTTCTGCAGACCTCCCCTGGTGCCGCTCTACCAGCGGCTCGGATGGCACCTGCTGGAGAAGGACGTACGCGTCGAACAACCCGGAAGCCGCGTGGTCACCATGCCCCTGCGGACCATGGTGACGCCCCTGCACGACGATGCAGACTGGCCCGCGGAGCCGGTGCGCCTGTTCTCCCTCCCGATGTGACAGGCGACAAGCCCGTGCCCACGCGCCAACATGGGCTGCCCTCAACGGGTGCTCGGCGGCCCAGTCAGGGCACGAGCACGATCCGGCCGCGGATACCGCCCTTGGCCACCGCCTCGTAGGCAGCGGTTGCTTCGGCGAGTGGTGTGACGGCGTGGACGCGGGTCGGCAGTTCGCCCGTTGCCGTCCGGGCGAGCAAGAGGGCGAGCAATGCACCGTCGGGACGGGCGAACAGGACCTCGACGGTGATGCCGCGCTCCTCGGGAAGCCGCGAGGCCGGCTGGACGCCGACGAATCGGCCGCCGTCGCGCACCGCGCGCAGGGCGTTCTCCTGCAGGGCTCCGGCGTCGGCAACGGCGTCCCAGCCCTGCCCGGGTTCGGTGGCGAAGTCGATGCCGAGGCCCCGGACGAACGGCTCGTCGGCCGCTCGGGCCATCCCCGTCACCTGCCAGCCGCGGTCCCGGGCGAGTACGGCGACGTACGTGCCCACCGCCCCGGCCGCGCCGGTCACCAGCAATCGCCGGGCCTCGCCCGATGCCTCACCGAGGAGGTCGACGAGCTGGGCTGCGGCGGTGGCGTTGAGCGGTACCGCCGCCGCCTCGACCAGGTCCATGCCGTCCGGAACGACGGCGACATTCGCGGCGGGGACGACGAGGTGCTCGGCATGGGATCCGTGGTCGCGGTCGAAACCGTCGATGAACCCGGCCACACGGGTGCCGGCCTCGAGGTCGACGCCGGGTCCGGCGGCATCGACAGTGCCGGCGAAGTCCCAGCCGAGACCGGTGTAGTCCGGCTGCTGGACCATTCCGAGCTGGTGGAAGATGCCCCCGGCCACCCCCAGGTCGACCGGGTTGATCGCTGCGGCGGCAATCTTGACGCGAATCTCCGCGGGCCCCGGATCCGGTACCGGGACAGTGACGGTCTCGATCGACCGGGGCCCGGACGGCACGCGGACTACGGCCCGGCGGGATGTCATCTGGTTCATCGCGATCTGCTCCTTCGTAACGGCCTGGTGAGGTGGTCTTGCCATCGCTGTGGTGCAGCACCAGCATGGAGTTACCTGCTCCCCATCAGGAAGTAGGCACCTTGAGGTGCGTAAGTCACCGAGCGGAAGAGATGACCCATGCCGACCAGCACCGCGTCCCAGCGGAGGGCCGTAGCCAAGGCGGAGTACGACGCGTTCCTCGCGGCATGTCCCAGCCGCCAACTCCTGGAGCGAATCTCCGACAAGTGGGTCGCCCTTGTGCTCGCCGCCCTGGGCGGGGACGGCCCGCGTCCCGGGGTGGCCTCAGGGGGTGAACCGCGGCCCATGCGCTTCTCCGAGCTGGCACGCCGGATCTCGGGCGTGAGCCAGAAGATGCTGACGCAGACGTTGCGCTCACTCGAGCGTGACGGGATGGTGACCCGGACCGTGACCCCCACGGTGCCCGTCACCGTCACCTATGAGCTGACCGATCTCGGTCGCTCGCTCCAGGGAGTCATGCGGGGGATCAAGGAGTGGGCGGAGGGCCACATGGAGGAGGTTCTCACCCATCGCGAGGGTTACGACGCAGGCGATGCAACGCCGCCGGCTGAGGCGGAGAGCTGACCGTGACCGCTCGCGGCGCCGGACACATCACCGGCTCGCCTCGCCGGAGTGCGGCCGTCCGCCGTCGTGGCCGCAGTTCAATGGCACCTGCTGATTGCTCGATGCCGCACCATGGGTCACCAGGGGCGGCACCGCCCTACGGGTGCGCCTGAGCGGGCGTCGACGGGGAGGAGCGACGGTGGACGGAGATCGATCGGCGGTGGCGGCGGCGCAGATGCGCGAGGGCGTCCGTGCGTTGCTGGCCGTGCTGGATGCCGAGCAGGTGCGTGAGTTGCGGGCGGGGCCCGCGCGGTTGGATGCGCCCGAGTGGCGGGAGTGGACGTATCTGCCGGGCGCGCGGCCGGGGCTGTCCACCGAGGGGCTGGGCGGCGAGCAGCGTGCGGCTGTCGACGCGCTGCTGGCCGCGGCGCACAGTGCGGCTGGGGCAGAGCTGGCGCGTGGGGCGATCGAGGTGGAGCGGCACCGTCGTGCCCTGGCCGGTGCCACGGGCGGCGACCGCTACTGGGTGCGGCTCCTTGGCGACCCGGACGGCGAGGGGCCCTGGGGGTGGCGGATGAACGGTCACCATCTCGCCGTACATGTATTGATCACGGCGGCCGGGATGCGGGTGACGCCGCACTTCATCGGGTCGGAGCCGGCGCGTATCGCGGACGGTCCGCAGGCCGGTCGTCGGCTGCTGGGGCCGGAAGAAGATCTGGCCAGGGAACTGGTCACGGACCTGGACGCCGGCCGGCGGGCGAAGGCGGTGTTCGCCGCCGCGCCTCCGGACGACATCTTGACCCGCCATGACCCGTTCGCCGATCCGGACCTGCTGCCGGCCGGTTTGCGGCACGGTGACATGACGCCCGGTCAGCAGCGGCTGCTCGCACGCCTGGTGCGCCGCTATCTTGACCGGGCGCCCGCGGCGTATGCGCGGGAGTGCTGGTCGGACACCGTGGCGCGTGGACTGGATGCCCTCTCGTTCGCCTGGGCCGGTGGCCGCGCGCCCGGGGACCGGCACTATTACTGCGTGCGGTCCCCGGACTTCCTCATCGAGTACGACAACACCCAGGACGACGGCAACCACGCCCACTCGGTCTGGCGGCACGTCCGTCACGACTGGGGCGCCGACCTGCTGCGCGCGCACTACACGGACCAGCACAGGTAGAGGGGGCTGCGTCAGTTCTCGGTGGCGGGGCGCAGGATGACGGGCAGTTCCCGGTGCCCGTTGGAGATGAATGATTCCGCGGCGCTCAGGGCGGAGGCGGGGACGGCGAAAGTGAGGTCCGGGAAGCGGGTGAACAGTGCCTGGAGCGCGGTTTCGGCCTCCATCCGGGCCAGGGCGGCGCCGAGGCAGACGTGGACGCCGTGGCCGAAAGCGAGGTGTGTCTTGCTGACCCGCGTCACGTCGAAGGTTTCGGCGCTCGGGCCGTGCAGGTCGGGGTGGCGGCCCGCCGCCGCGTAGGAGGCGAGGATCGCATCGCCCTGGCGGATCACGAGTCCCTGCTCCAGCGTGATGTCCTCGATGGCGTACCGCATCGGCAGGTGCGCGACCGGCGCCTCGTAGCGCAGCGTCTCTTCGACGACGTCCGCCCACGCGACCTTGCCCTCGCGAACCAGGGCGAGTTGTTCGGGATGGGTGAGCAGTGCGGCGATGGCCTGGTCAAGGAGGTTGACGGTGGTCTCGTAGCCCGCGCTGATCACGAGGAGGAGCGTGTCGAGGAGCTCCTGCTCCGTCAGCGCGGAGCCGTCGTCGTCCCGGGTGGCGATGAGTACGGACGTCATGTCCTCGCCGGGTTCCGCGCGTTTGGCCGCGACCAGGTCGGCCATGATCGCGTACACCTCCCGGGTGTTCGCGGCGGCCTCGTCGAGGCTGAGCGTGGTGTCGAAGACGCGGTCGACGGTACGGCGGAAGTTGGGCTTGGAGTGCTCGGGAAGGCCCATCAGTTCGCTGATGACCCGGATCGGCAGCGGATAGGCGAACCGCTCGCGCAGGTCGATGGCCTCTCCGGCGGGAACAGCGGCGAACTCGTCGAGCAGCGCCCGCGATATCTCCTCGATGCGCGGCTGCAGGGCCGCGATGCGGCGCGCGGTGAACGCCGGACTGACCAGACGCCGCAGCCGCCGGTGATCGCCGCCGAAGGCGGTGAACATGTTGTCGACGGCCACCCATAGTGCGAGCGGCCAGATGCCGAGGATTTTGTCGGGGAACAGCGGCCAGTGCTGCCGTGGGTCTTTGGAGACACGCGGGTCGGTGAGGAGCTGTTTGAGCAGAATCGGGTCGGTCACCGCCCACGCCTCGACGCCCAGGACATCGACGCGGGCGGCCGGGCCGCGCGAGCGCAGTTCGGCGTCTTCGGCGTGCCGGTTGCTCCCGGCGGCATCCAGGACAAGGATGGGCTGCTGGTTCATGTGGGAGCTCCTTGGTGCTGTGATGAACGGGCAACGGGCGTCCGCGATATCGGTCAACGGGCCGATGGGGGCGGACGGTTGTAGGGCCTCGGCCGGGCGCGGGCGAGCACAGGTCAGACTAGTGGCCGACACCCCGTCTGACAGGGGCCTTTACCACCCCTGAAGTTAACTTCCGCTCCCTATAGGCGCGGTGGAGAAGGGGCTCTGCTATAGGGTGGCGGCCATGCGGATTGGTGTGAACGTCCCCAACTTCGGGCCCGGGGCGAATCCGGATCACTTCGCCCGTTGGGCCGGAACCGTCGAGGGCCTCGGCTTCGATCTGCTGATGATGTCCGATCACGTGGCGATCACGCCGGATGTCGCCGAGCAATATCCCGCACCCTTCTACGAACCTTTCACCACGCTCGCCTGGCTGGCCGGCATCACGACCCGGATCAAGCTGGGGACGACCGTCCTGATCACCCCCTACCGGCACCCGCTGCTGGTCGCCCGCATGGCTGCCAACCTGCATGAACTCAGCGGCGGCCGCCTGGTCCTGGGTGTGGGGGTCGGCTGGGCCCGCGAGGAGTTCGAGGCGCTGGGCATCCCCTTCGAACGACGGGGCGCGCTGACGGACGAGCACCTGCAAACCCTGCGCGCCGCCTGGGAGAACGAGGCCGACTACCGCTCCGGCCAGGTTCCGATCTGGATCGGCGGGAACAGCGACGCGGCCATCCGCCGGGCCGTGCGGTTCGGCGCTCCGTGGCATCCGCTGCGGTTCACGATGCCCTGGTTCAGGGAAGCGCTGGTCCGGCTGAGCGGAATCTCCGGCCAACTCGGCATGCCCGTACCGGATCTGGCGCCGCGGATCCGTCTCAAGCTCACGGAAAAGCCGGTCGACCACCCGGATCGCCGGGCCGGAGAAGGCACCATCGAGCAGTTCCTGGAGGACATCGAGGAGCTGCGCCTGGCCGGTGCCGACACCGTGCTGCTCGACCCGTACCACGGCGATCCGGACGAGACGCTGCGACCGGAGCCGGCCTGGCAGGCGCTGGCCACGGTGGCCGCACACCGGACGTAGCCGGCAGGCCTCTCTCCGGCACCCTTACAGAGACGGAGCAGCAGTGGCATCACACGACCACGATCTCTCAGGCGTCGGCGAAGCCGATCTGCCCTACCTGCGCCGCTGCGTAGAACTGGCGGCCGAGGCGCTGGACGCCGGTGACCTGCCGTACGGGTCCGTGCTCGTCGACGCGGGCGGCGGCATCCGGGCCGAGGACCGCAACCGCGAGATGTCCGCCAACGACCCGACGGCGCATCCGGAGTTCGCCCTCGCCCGGTGGGCCGCAGCACATCTGACCCCGGGGGAGCGGGCCACGGCGACCGTGTACACCTCGGGTGAGCACTGCCCGATGTGCGCGGCCGCCCACGGGTGGGTCGGCCTCGGTCGCATCGTGTACGCGAGCTCGTCCCGGCAGGCCCGGGAGTGGAAGGCCGAGTGGGGCGTGCCCGCCACCTCGCCCCTGAGCCCGCTGACCATCCGGGAGGTCGTGCCCGGCCTGGAGGTGGCCGGTCCGGTGCCCGAATTCGCCGACCAGGTACGGGAGTTGCAGTGGCAGCGGCTTCAGATGAAGAAGAGCGAAGCGGACTGAGGGCACAACCGCTTCGAGGCCCGGCAGCGAGGTGCGCTGCCGGGCCCGGCTCATTCCCGTATGTGCGTGGACCGGACGATCGGACCACGCGGCTCAGACCATGAACTGGTCGTACTTGGCCATGTGCTCGCGCAGTTCTTCCATGCTGGGATTGCGTCCGTTGGCCGTCAGGCGTCCCAGGCCGCGGAAGTAGTCCTCACGGTCGTAGATCGGATAGAACATGATCAGCAGGGTGGCGTCCTCGGTGCCCCGGTTGGTGAAGCCGTGCGGCTCGCCCTTGGGGATGTAGGCGAACGCGCCCGGCTCACCGACCACCTTGCGGTCGCCGATGGTGAACTCGATCTCGCCCTTGACCACGTAGAACATCTCGGTGGACTGCTTGTGGATGTGCGGGGACGCGCCCTTGGCCTCCGGGGCCATGTGGTGCTCGAAGAAGCCGAACTCCCCGTTGGACTCGGGAGTGGTGAGCTTCAGGTACGTCCTCTTCGTGTCCCGGATGTCGACGTATTCGCCTTCACCGGCGGGGACATACAGCGGAACGGACATGGTTCCCTCCTCGGGTGATGTGCAAGATGTGAAAGTGGATGACCCGCCCACTCGTCCGGTGAGCGGGGGCGATCACGCGGCCTCGGCCAGGGCCGGGTCCTGCTGCGGACGGCGGTCGGCCTGTGCCTGCGCCCACCGGCCGATGGCCGGGGCCGCGAGGCCGCAGAGGGCGAACAGCGCGGCCAGGACGACCCATCCGACGGTGCCGGTGGTGATGACCAGGCCGATCACGAGCGGTGCGGCGATCTGCTGGACGGCCACGCCGAGCCAGAAGACCGAGAGATAGACGCCCTCCTGGCCGGGCGCCGCAAGCAGATACGACCCGCCCCAGCCACCGGCGGACTGGAACAGCTCGCCTGCGGTCAGCGCGACCATGGCAAGGAGCAGCACGCCGACGGCCAGGACGACGGGCGGCTTCGGCGCCGCGACGAGCAGCAGGCAGCACAGGGCCAGGGAGGCGCCGGCGCGTACCAGTGCCCGCGCCGATCCTGCGATGGTCTCGGTGCCCCGGCTCGCGCGGACCTGCAGGGCGACCGCGAGCACGGTGTTGACCGCCACCAGGGGTGAGATCACCGCTGCCGGGGCCTTGGTGTGCTCCACGATCCACAGCGGGATGCCGATGCTCAGCAGGGTCATGTGCATGGTGAGGACCGCGTTGATCCCGGTGAACGACAGGAACGGCCCGTCGCGCAGCGCGGCGACCGAGAAGCGCCGGCGCAGGCTCTTCGCCGGCCTGCTGAGCACCGGAAGCCGGTAGGCCAGGGTCGCCAGTACGGCGAACGAGGCGGCGTTGAGCAGCAGGATCGCGCCGTAGCCGACCCGGGTGTCGATCAGCAGGCCGACACCGCCCAGCAGGGCGCCGACGGTGAAGCCGACGTTGCGCAGCGAGCGCAGGACCGCGACCACCCTGACCCGGTCGTCGGTGGCCGTCACCTGCCCGACCAGGGCCTGTTCCATCGGTGCCGCCGCCTTGTCGACCAGGCCGAGCAGGCACACGACCGTCAGGAACTGCCACAGGTTCTGCACGAAGGGGTAGAGCACGAAGCAGGCGCAGCGCCACAGGCTCACCCCGACCAGGACCTTCTTGGGTCCGATCCGGTCGGCCAGGATGCCGATCGGGACCGCCGTGGCCAGGGCGATCGCGGCGGACAGGGTCAGGCCCAGACTCAGCTCGCCCACCGACAGGCCGACGGAGCGGGTGATGAAGGGGACGGAGACGGCCAGGAAGGCACCGGTGCCGACGGCGTCGATCATCGCCATCACGGACAGCCGGATGCCGACCGGCCCGCCGGGGACGGAACCGCGCCAGCCGCGGACGCGCTGCCAGAGAACGGACATCTGCTGCTTCCTCAATCCGTGGGGGTCTGGGGGGCCGTGGTGATGCGGATGGCGGCGTCCGCGTCCAGGACGCGTCGGCGCGTGGTGTCCGCGTCGGGACCGGTCGCGATGACGTGCCCGGCGCGGTCCCAGGAGGACGCCCACGGCCGGACCTCCTGGCCCACCTCGACGTCGACCTCCGCGGCCTGGACGCCGGGCAGGGCCAGCGCCGCGTCTGTCCCGTCGACCTCGGTCACCACGCCCGGCTCGGCGGCCAGGAAGCGGATGGCCGAGGTCTGCCGCGCGGTACGGGGCAGGGTGACCGGGCGGCCGGCCAGCAGGTCGATGAGGGCCAGCCTGATGCGCGTGCCGTAGGCCAGGTCGTTCAGGTCGATCAAGTAGTCGCCGGGGCAGCGTCCCGCGCATTCCACCAGGGTGGGACCGGACGGGGTCAGGATCCACTCGGCGTGCAGGATCCCGGTGCGGTAGCCGGTCGCCGCGACGAGCGCGCGCATGGCCCTCTCGAAGGCGTCCCGGGTGTCCCGGTCGAGCGGGGCGGGCAGCAGATGGCCGAGTTCGACCGGGTAGGGCCCCGGTATCACCGTCTTCGCGGTGATGTTGTCAAAGATGATCTCGCCCTGGCGTACCAGGGCCTCGACGCTGAACTCGGGCCCCTGCAGACGTTCTTCGGCCAGGAAGCGCCAGGTGAGGTGCCGGTCGGGGACCTGCTCGTACTCGGCGGCCGACGAGGTGCGCTCCCACGCCTCTGCCGCGGAGGCCGCGTCGACCGCGGCCAGGAGCTGTACGCCGACGCTGGCCTGGCGGTTGGCGGGCTTGACCACCACGGGTCCTTCGCCGGCGAAGTCGAGGATGTCCGCCGGTCCGTGGATCTCGCGCCAGCGCGGATTGCGGACGCCGCCGGCGTCGCAGGCCTCGCGCAGCCGGACCTTGTCCCGCAGCGCTTGGGCGGCCTGTTCGGTGGCGCCCGGAAGGCCGAGCTTCTCGGCGAGGGCGGCCGTCGCGGGCACCGCGTACTCCAGGCCGGGCACCACGGCAGCCACCGGGCGCCGGGCCTCCAGGCCGGCCGCCAGGTCGAGGGCGCCCGCGGACTGCTGGTAGCTCACCGGAATGATCCGCTCCAGGCAGTCGAAGCGGGTAGCCGCGTCCCGCAGTTCCCGCTTGCGGATGATGTCGGGCTCCTCCAGCACCACGACGGAGCCGTGCGGAACACTCCCGTCGATGGCGCGCAGGTAGGCCGCGTTGTAGCCGACGAAGACCACCTGTGCGTCGGTGCCGGGGGTGGTCAGGGCCGCCTTCTGGTGGGTCATGGCAACCTCCTGGCCGTTGATGAGGGGTACTGCACGGTCGGTGCCTTTCTGCGGTGCGGGGGATGGGTGACGGACGGCGGGCGGGCGGGTGCAGGGGTGCCGGTCCGCCCGTCCGCGCGTACGGGCGTCCCGTCGATGACCAGCTCGACGGCGGCGAGGACCTCGGCACACCGGCGACCGGCCTGATCGGGCGTGGTGCCCGAGACGATGACGTGCCCGTGGCGGCCCTTGGAGTCGCGGACCTCCTGCACGGTGTCGCCGGGGCGCAGCCGCAGGGTCAACTCGTCGACGTAGGGCAGCTTCCGGACCGTCTCCAGGCCGCGGATGCTGTCGATGCGACCGGGCGGGAAGGTGAAGAACCGCACGGCGGCCGTCGCCGTCGGCGCCGGCACGGCGGCGGGCGTGCCGGCGAGCCCGGCGAAGATGGCCTGCTCGATGTCGAGGCCGCCGGCCAGCTCGATGAGCCGGGGGATCCGGTCACCGCCCAGGCGGGGCTGGGATTCGACGATGCGCGGGCCGCGCGTGGTCCAGATGACCTCGGTGTGCGCGGGGCCGAAGCGGTATCCGCACAGGGTGAGGAAGCGGACGGTCAGTTCCTTGATGGCGTGCCCCCGGTGCGGGGCGAGCGGCGCCGGGTGGACGTGCCCCACCTCCACGAACAGCGGGGGTGCTCCGAGGAGTTTCTCGGTGATGCCGACGACGTGGTGCCTGCCGTCATGGCTGAGCGTCTCCACGCTGTATTCGGGACCGCGCAGATACTCCTCGACCAGGAAGGGGCCCTCGTAGCCGTAGGCGTCGACGAGTGCGGTCCAGGCCGTGCGGTCCTGCGGCTTCTGCCACAGGAACACGCCCCGGCTGCCGGCGAGCGCGGCCGGTTTGACGACGGCCGGACGCCCCACCCGCTCGACGGCGGCCGGTACGCCGTGCCGGGCCGAAACCGCCTCGAAGGAGACCGGGGACAGGCCGTGGCGGGCGAGCAGGTCACGCATCGCGTGCTTGTCGGCCAGGAAGCGGATCGCCTCGGCCGGGTTGACCTCGGCGTGCAGGTCCTCGGCCACCTCGTGGGCGGCGACCATCGTCTCCTCCCGGCCGATGTGGTAGATCACCGAGGCGCGGTGCGCGCGGGCCGTCTCGCGGATGGTGTGCCGCAGCTCCTGCAGGTTCCCGAAGTCCGCCGTCACGAATACGTCCGCCAGGGCGCGTACGTCGTCGAGATACTCCGGTGTCTGTAGCTGCGGGTCCCAGATCGCACCGACCCAGAACCCCGCGGCCTGCGCCTTTTGTACGAACTGGCGGTAGGGCATCACCATCAGCAGACGCGGCCGGTCGTCGGGGGGCAGGCCCGTGGCGGGCGCGGGCGCCGTCATCGGGCACCGCCCGGCGTACTCTCGCGGCCCAGCAGGCTCAAGTACCGCTCGCCGGTGTCGGGCAGCAGGGTCACGATGCGTCGGCCCCGGTATTGCGGGCGGGCGGCCAGGACGCCGGAGGCGTGGACGACCGCGCCGCC
Source organism: Streptomyces sp. NPDC055189 (assembly GCF_053606765.1). Lineage (NCBI taxonomy): Bacteria > Bacillati > Actinomycetota > Actinomycetes > Kitasatosporales > Streptomycetaceae > Streptomyces > Streptomyces sp. NPDC055189. Next base: position 9,698 of record NZ_JBSGSG010000061.1, on the reverse strand, counting down.
CGAGACACCGGCCATCAGGCCGGCGTGCGCTGCCAGCCGCCGGGTGGTGTCCAGGGCGTCCGCGTCGGAAACCGTGATCACCTCGTCGATGAGGCTCTGCTGCGTGGTCGGCGCGATGAAGCCGCCGTTGAAGCCCGGGATGCCGTGCGTGCCGGGCCTACCGCCGGACAGCAGGGGCGAGCCGGCCGGCTCCACCGCCACGATCCGCACCGCGGGGTGGCTTTCGCGCAGATACCGCCCCGCGCCACTGAGCGTACCGCCGGTTCCCACGCCGCAGACGAACACGTCGATACGGCCGCCGGCGTCGTTCCAGATCTCGGGGCCGGTCGTCTCGTAGTGCGCCCGGGTGTTGTCCGGGTTGTCGTGCTGGCGGCAGAACCAGGAGCCGGGGGTCTGCCGGTGCAGCTGCTCGGCCTTGTCCACTGCCGCCTGGTAGCCGCCGGTGTGCGGGGTGCGCACCACCTCGGCGCCCAGCGAGCGCAGCATGGCCAGCCGTTCGGGGGTCGCGTTGTCCGGCAGTACGATCACGCAGCGGTAGCCGCGGTTGGCGGCGAGCGCGGCCAGCGAGATGCCGGTGTTGCCCGAGGTCGCCTCGATCACGGTGCCCTTGCCCGGGGCGAGCAGCCCCTGCTTCTCGGCGCCGCGCAGCATGGAGAGGGCGGCCCGGTCCTTGCTGCTGGACCAGGGGTTGAACAGCTCCAGCTTCGCCAGTACGTCGGCATCGGCCGGGGCGCCGTCCACGACCCGGTCCATCGGCAGCCGCAGCAGCGGGGTTCCGCCGATCAGGTCGATGAGGGAGTCGGCGACCGGACGCCGGGAGACCGGCTCGGTGCGGATGCCGATCTCCTGGGCGGCGGCCTCCGCGGTGCGTGCGGCGAGTTCGGCGTTCTCGGCCACCACGAGCACATGGCCGGAGCGATCGCCGTTGCGGCGCAACTCCCGTACCACGGAGCCCGCCTTGGGCTTGACGACGACCTCCTCGACGCCGGGCAGCGCGGCGGCCCGCTGCTGTCCGGTGACCGACACCACCCGGCCGGGCTGCGCGGTCAGATAGCGGATGGCGGCGCCGGCGACCGGGCGTGGCGGAAGGGCGGGGTCCGGCAGCGGCTGGCCGAGGTACTGACGGGCCACCAGCTCCAGGGACTTGATGCCAAGGGCCCGGTCGACCAGGTAGGTGATCTTTCCGCCGGCGGGCCGCGGGTTGATCTCGATGAGCTTGGGGCCGGACGCGGTCACCTTGACCTCGACATGGGCCATGCCCAGGTCGAAGCCGACCGCGCGCAGCGCCTGGACGGCCACATCGCCGCAGGCCCGCACGAGCGGTTCGGGCAGGCGGGAGGGGAAGGTGTGGGCCAGCTCGACGAAGTAGCCCAGGCCCACGACCGACTTGTCGGTCACCCCGAACACCTCGTAGCGGTCGCCGTCGGCAAGTACCTCCACGCTGACCTCGGGGCCGCTGAGATACTCCTCGACCATCAGCTCGTGGTGGCGGGCCTGACCGCGGGTGTTCTCGGCGCGGGACTGGATCAGCGCGACGTGCTCAGCGGCCTGCTCGGCGGTGTCCACCAGGCGTACATCGGCGCTGCTGGTCTCGTCGGCGGGCTTGACCACGCAGGGCAGGCCGACCTCGGCGGCGGCCTTGGCCGCTTCGGCGGGCGTGCTCACCGTGCGGAACTCCGGTATGGGTACGTCCAGTTCGGCGCAGCGGCGGCGCATCAGCGCCTTGTTGCGTGCCGTGGCCACGCCGTCGACGCTCACCGTGGGCAGCCCCAGGTGGACGGCGATCTCGGCGGCCACCACCACGTCGTACTCGGCCAGGGTGAGGAAGGCGTCGAAGGGCTGCTCGGCCCCGGCTTCCTCGACGTGCGGCAGGAGCTGTTCGAAGACGTTCGTCTCGCAGTGCACGATGTCGTCGACGTAGCGCTCGAAGTACTCCGGGCCGCCCGGTACTGCCAGGTAGCGGTCCAGGTCGCGGGTGAAGAAGGTGACGCGGCAGTCGAGTTCCTTGATGATCTGCAGGCCCTCGAAGCCGGAACCGGAAAGATTGCTCTCCAGGACTCCGACGTGAATCATCTGTTCCTCCGTTGCGATGCCGGCGCGTGGCCGGGTTGAGATGGATCGGTGGGTGGCGAACTGCGGGCGGGGGAGCGGGCGCTCACCAGCACCCGGTGGTGGCCAGGGTGCGCAGCAGCTGGTCGGACGCCGCACGCTCCGCGGCCGACAGGGGTACGACGACACCGGCTGCGGGAGCGGACACCCGGGCGCGCGGCGGCACATCGCTCAGGACGAGCGAACCGGCGCCGACCAGCGCGTCGTCGCCGACGGTGACGGGACCGAGCACGATGGCGTTGGTGCCGAGCACCACCCGGTCGCCGACGACCGGGTGGCGCCGGGCGCCGGGCTCGCGCCGTTCGTCGCGCCACCAGCCGACCGCGCCGAGCGTGACCTGGTGGAAGATCGTGACGTCGTCGCCGATCTCGGCGGTCTCCCCGATGACCACGGCGGCCCCGTGGTCGACGAACACGCGCCGGCCCAGGCGCGCACCGGGATGGATCTCGATGCCGCCGGTCACCGCGCGCGCCAGGTAGGCCAGGATCCGGGCGAGTTGACGGTGTCCGCGCCGGTAGAGGACGTGCGCGGCGCGGTGGGCCCACAGGGCCGGCAGGGCGGGGTGCAGCAGTGCCTCGGCGCGGGTGCGGATCGAGGGATCCCGTGTGACGATCATGGCGAGGTCCTCCCGCACCCTGGTGATCACGTTGCGCATGGGGTCCTCCGCCTCAGTAGTCGGGACTCTTGACGAGATGGCCGGGGTCCTCGACGATCTCCGGGATGTAGACCCGTTCGTTCCACGCGTCCTGTGCCACGGGTTCCAGCGCGATGGAGACGACGCCTTCGTCGACCGAGAAGGCGGTGCGGACGGCGCTGGTGATCGCCTCGACGAGGGTCGATATCTGGGTCTCCTCGAGGTTGTTCGGGAAGTGCTTGATGTTGACGTGCGGCACTGGGATGACCTTCCTGTGGAGTCGTGCGGCCCGGACGGCGGTGACGAGTTCGTCCACGCCGTTCTCGCGCAGCAGCGCGTAGTGATCGGCGTGCAGTTGGCTGGTGCGGGGAGGCGTGCTGGACAGGGCGTGGCCCCGGTCGATGAAGGAGGGCTGGTCGCCCGCGGCCCGCAGCACCGTGACCGGCGCCGTGAGCCGGTGCCCGGTGTGCCCGGCCAGGTCGTCGGGGGCGTACTCGAACAGGAACGTCTGACGCACCACGCCGACGATCCGGCGCACCAGGTCGCGGTCCAGATGCTCGAACTTGTCGCAGATACAGGCGATGAAGGAGTCCTCGTCGTGCGTCGATGCCAGGCAGTCGGCGACGGCCGTCGGCTCCAGGCCGGCGGCGAACACGGAGTAGAGGATCGAGACGAAGGCGGGGTCGGTGAAGCTGACCGTCGCCGCGGTGGGCGCCTTCTCGCCGATCTCCACGGGCGGTTTGCCGGGGGCCAGGAGGATCACTTCGTCGACCGTCTCGCCGGCCTGCTCCAGCTGCCGGGCCGTCTCGAAGGCCACCCGGGATCCGAAGGAGTAACCCCACAGCGTGTAGGGGCCGGTGGGCTGGACCTGCCGGATGAGCTCGATGTCCTTGGCGACCATTTCTTCGAACGTCGCGTAGGCGATCTCGCCCGGGTTGATGCCGTAGGCCTGGACGCCCAGGAACGGCCGGTCGAGTCCGAGGCGGCCGGCAAGGAGGCGCAGGCTCATGGGGTAGCCGCCGAGCCCCGGCCAGCAGAAGACGGGCCGCCCGCCGTCCGCGCCGCGCAGCCGCACGAGGCGTGACAGCGCGGTGGCGGGCGCACGGTCCACGAGCCGGGCAAGCCCGGCGACGGTCGGCGCGTCGAACAGGACCTGCAGCGGCAGGGAACTGCCCAGCTCCCGGTTGATCCGGCCGACCAGGTTGACCGCGGTCAGCGAGTGGCCCCCGACGGCGAAGAAGTTGTCCCGGATCGAGACCCGCTCCTGGCGCAGGACCGTGCGCCACAGCGCGGCGATGGCCTCCTCGGTGGGGGTGCGCGGCGGGACGACCGGCGCATCGGCGTCGTCGACGGCGGCCTGGTCCAGCTCCCGCAGCGCCTGGTGGTCGATCTTGCCGTTGGGGGTGAGCGGGAAGGAGTCAAGGACGGTGACCCGGTTGGGCACCATGTACGGCGGCAGCAGTTCGGCGAGGTTGTCCTTGACGATTTCGGCCGGGCCGCGCATGTGGACGGAGTCCTCCTTCATGCCCTCGCTGAGCTGCTGCTCGGCGCTGACCCGGCCGCCGACGGCGAAGTAGGACGCCGTGTCCGCTCCGGCGAGCGGGTGCGGGCCGGAGCCCAGGAGGTCGCTGATGCGCCGGGCCGAGGACAGCGGGTTGCCGGTCTCCGAGCTGTAGCCCGAGGACATCAGCCCCAGACCGAGGTCGTTGAGCTGCAGGCGCTGCAGCTCCCGGCCGAGGTCGACGTAGCGCTGCCACGGCGCGCTCGCCCTGCCGATCATGCTGATCCCGAAGCTGGAGCGTGCGTAGACCTCCTGGTTGATGGCGATGACGTCCTGCTTGCGGATCAGGTCGTCGGACACCCGCTCCAGATCGCCGTCGCGGTAGCGGTACTGGCCCTCGGGCAGATCGGCGATCCTTCCCGGATGCGCCTGGACGTACAGGTCGACCGGGTCGGGCGCAGCCGCCGCGGCGGCCGTCAGGACCTCGTAGGTGCCCAGGTAGTGGTCCTCGTCCGGGCAGTGCAGGACGTCCTTGATGCCGGGCTCGTCCGCGCGGGAGTCGACGCGCAGCCCGTAGTCGGGCAGCACGTGGTCGAACAGGCCCACCATGTGGCCTGCTTCGAACCGCAGGACTTCCTGGATGTTGTTCTGGTAGACCGGCTCGATGGCCGACCGGCGCCCCACGAAGTGGATGCGCAGCCTGTTCGGCCCTGCGGGAGCGCGGCTGATCAGCGTGAGCCGGTGGTTGACCGGGTGGTAGTAGTAGTGGCCCGCCTCCAGGCCGGCGATGCCGGACAGCTCCAGGTAGAGCTGGGTGGCGTACAGCGAGCCGGGCGAGGCGTAGCCGTACTTGGGCAGCAGCCGCTCGCCGCTGGGGAACTGGCCGAAGTAGCGCAGCAGGGAGCCGAGTTCGTCCAGGCCGAGGGTGCCCGGGTCGCGAGGCGCGGCGCCTTGCCGGGCCGGGCGGGCGAGCAGGGCCAAAAGGTCGTCGCGGGTGACGGGGCCGCCTTCGTAGAACCGGTAGGTCTTGCGGGCGAACACCGTGCGCCGCTGCTGGGCCGTCGGCGTCCGTCCGGGCAGCTCGACCAGTCCAAGGCCCTCGTCCGCGCGGGTTCCCAGGTTGCCCAGCTGTGCCTTGAGCTGGAGCCTGCTCTGCTTGGACTGGTGGTGGGCGCCGTGGTTGCCCTGGTCCATCAGCGCGGCCCTGGCGGGGTCGAGTTCGACGAAGGCGATGAGGTTGGCGCCGGTGCGGGTGTCCTCGCGCACCAGGACGGCGGCGGACTTGACCCAGTCGTGCTTCTCGACGGACACCTTGATCTCGTCGAGTTCGACGCGGAAGCCGCGCAGTTTGACCTGGCTGTCGGTGCGGCCGAGGAACTGTACGGTGCCGTCGTCGTTCCGGCGGGCCAGGTCACCGGTGCGGTAGAGGCGGGTGGAGCCGGAGTCGCCGGTGAAGGGCCGGGTGACGAACCGTTCGGCGGTCAGCTCGGGGTTGTTGAGGTATCCGCGGGCCAACTGCGGGCCTGCTATGTACAGTTCACCTGACTCGCCCGGCGCGACCGGCTGCCGTGCGGTGTCGAGGATGTGGAAGTCCATGCCGCGCACCGGCCGCCCGATGGAGATGTGGTCGGGACCGTGCTGGACGGACGTGCGGTCCACGCGGTGGGACGAGGCGTTGATGGTGCACTCGCTCGGCCCGTACAGGTTGATCAGTTCGCAGTCCGGCAGCGCGTCGAACAGCTCGATCGCCAGGCTTTTGGTGAGCGCCTCGCCGCCGCTGAAGACCTGGGTGAGCGAGGTGCAGCCGGACAGCCGTCCGGTGTCGGCCAGCGCCTGCAGCAGGGTCGGCACGCCCTGGAGGGTGGTCACGCCGTTCGCCAGGATCAGGTCGACGAGCCCGCCGGGATCGGCGTAGACGCCCGGTTCGCTCATGACCACGGCGGCACCGCAGGCCGGCGCGAGGATCTCCCACTGGGCGGCGTCGAAACTCAGCGGTGTCTTCTGCAGCACCGTCTTCGTTTGGTCCAGGCCCTGTTCGTCGGCCAGCCAGCGCATCTGGTGGACGATGCTGCGGTGCTCGATCCCGATGCCCTTCGGGTTGCCGGTGCTGCCGGAGGTGTAGATGACGTAGGCGAGGTCGTCGGCACCGGCCGGCACGTCAGCCGGTGAACCGGCGGCTCCGGGGCGGGTGTTCGGCTCTGGCGCCGTATCTGTGTCCGTATCCGTATCCGGCGTCGTCTCCCGGTGGGCTCGCGCCGGGGCGACGGTGACGATCTTTGTCTCCGGTGGCGTCATCGCGGCTAGGCGGGAGACCAGGGACTCGTCCGTCAGGATGACCTTGGTCCGTGAGTCCGCGACCATGTAGCGCACGCGCTCGTCGGGATACTCGGGCGACAGCGGCAGATAGGCCGCACCCGCGCGCAGGACGCCCCAGACGCTCACCATCAGGTCGACGGAAGGCTGCATGAAAATGCCGACCGGTTCGTCCGCCGTCGCTCCGAGGCGTCGCAGACGGTCAGCCGTGTTTCCGCTTCGCTCAACGAGCTGCTGAAAAGTCAGTCTCTCCGCGCCGCAGGAGACGGCGGTCCGGTCGGGCTGGGCGAGGACGGCCGCGCTCAGCATGTCTGACAGGGATAATTCCTTGGGCCCCGTGGGGTTCGTCATCATTCTCTGACCTAGAATCCGTTAACTGTTGGGTGCGTCACTGGAAAGGCTTCGATGAAGCATGATGAAGCCGGGCCGGAATTGATCGTGCCGAAATGTCGGCACGGATCGACCGTCGGCCGTTGACCGTCGTGCGAACACAGTCAGGGAGGCTGGAAAAGAAAAGGGCGCTACGGAATACCGTGCTCGGATTCCGTCCCGGCCGGAAAGCGCTCAGGCGTGCACGAAGCGCATGCCATGGGTGACATGCAGAGACGCGCGTTCGCCTGCGACGAAGGGAAGGCGCGCAGCCGCGCGCGGTGCCCCCGTCAGCGCTCGGAAGGCCTCAGCAGCGTGGAACTATGAGCTGAGTCACCTCGAGAAGTTTCTCGAACATACCTTTACACTCTCCCCGTTTTGACTTGCCGGTATGCGATCAAGTGGTCCGGACCGAGGGGTCCGGCGGTGAATTTCTGATACCGGCGAGTCGTCTCTTTCTGAGCGCTCACACTAAATGCTGGGAACAGGCCTTGTAAAACATTAATTCTGTTACAGAACTCACGTGGTGGCCTGACTGCGTGAGTTGCGAATGGTCGATCAGAATCCGGTTTGCGTCTGCTTGACGATTCGAGGGGCGCGCGTGCTGGCGAAACGGGCCGTCGGCTTTACAGACCTCGACTTCCGGCAAGTGACGGCCAGTTGGCCGAAAATGGGGGTTGACTCGGTGCCCGGCGTCGTTTCCAACCGTCACTCTTCCCTCAGGACAGGCATCCGGTACGCCTGTTCCCGGGGCGAGGGGCAGCGCCGCCGGGCGAGGCGGAGATCAGGAAGAAGCTGCGGGAGCCGGCCGGAGGTGTGGCGCGGCAGACGGTTTCGCTGCGGCGGATACGGCGGGTCGGTAGGGATGAGCGTGGCGCTGACCTCGACGAACGGTGGTTGCTTACCAATCCGGCGGTCGGTCGGGGGAGTTGGGCCGCCGGATGGGCGAAGCCCCGGGCCGGCCCGCCGGGCCCCTCCGGTCGTGCGCAGTGACGCCGCCCACAGTTAGGCTGTGACCGAAGCCGCCTGATCGAGCCAGCCCGAACCGGGTACTGAGCCGGACCGAACCGGGTAATTATTCGGCCCGAACCAGGTAGTGAGCCCGCTGGCACCGGGGCCCTGATGCTCCCGGGGAACCGCGCGACGGCAGTGCAGCCGTCCGAACGTCTGCTCCCGCGTCCCCTATTCGCGTCCGGCCCTCACCGCGGATTGCGGGCGGTGGGCTCACGGACGGCGCGCGCACCGGATGCGGGAGGGGCGGGCTTCGTACTGCTGCCGCGTCGGTCCGTGCGTGCCGGCCTGCCCAGGACGACACCGACCAGGACCAGCGCGAGGCCGCACAGCTGCTGGGCCGTCAGCATCTCCCCGGCGACCACGGTGCCGAGCACGACGCCGGTGACGGGATTGAGCAGTCCGACCAGGCCCACCGTCGCCGCGGGCAGATGCCGCAGCCCGGTGAACCAGGCGACGAAGGCCAGCGCGGTGGCGACCAGGGCGACGTAGCCGAACGCCAGGAGCTCGGATGCCGAGAGGGCGGGCGGAGCGCCCTCCGCGACCGCGGCGGCCGGCAGCAGGAACAGTCCTCCGGCGGTCAGCTGCCAGGCGGTCGACGCGAGCACGTCGATGCCGGCGCTCCACCGCTTGGCCAGGATGTAGCCGAAGGACGACATCAGCATGGCCGCGGCCGAGGCGAGCACGCCCGGCACGCTCACCTCCGCCGCCCCCGTGAACAGCATCAGACAGACCCCGCCGAGCCCGATCGCGGCCCCGGCCAGGTGCGCGATACCGGGCCGCTCGGCGACCAGCGCCCAGGCGATGAGCATCATCGCCAGCGGCGACAGCGCCATGACGGTCGAGGCGATGCTCGTCGGCAGCAGTTGGGAAGCGGCGTAGACGAGCACGAAGAACACGCTCACGTTCAGCAGCCCCAGCACCGCCGAACGCCACCACCACGCCCCGCGCGGCAGCTGCCTGCACAGGCCCAGCAGGATGAGACCGGCGGGCAGTGCCCGCAGGGCGGCCCCGTAGAAGGGACGGTCCGCCGGCAAGAACTCATGGGTGACGAAGTAGTTGGCCCCCCAGGCCACCGGTGCGACGGCGGTCAGAGCCACCCAGCGCAGGTTAGCTTCCATGGAAGCAATAATAGCTTCCTGGGAAGCTATAGTGGAGTGCATGGACGACCCGAAGCCGCAGGACCGCGTGGCCCGCATCCAGGCCGACTGGCGCCGCGAACGGCCCGACGTCGACGTCACCCCGCAAGGCGTGATCGGCCGGCTGCACCGCCTGGCCGACCAGCTCACCGAAGAGCTCTGCCTGGTCTACGGCCGATACGGCCTCAACGAAGGGGAGTTCGACGTCCTGTGCGCCCTGCGCCGTGCCGGTGAGCCCTTCGAGCGGGCACCCGGCGAACTCGCCGCCCACACCATGGTCACCACCGGTGCGATGACCAAGAGAATCGACCGCCTGGAGCGGGCCGGACTCGTCACCCGCCGCCGCTCCGGCGACGACCAGCGCGGCCGGATCGTCGCCCTCACCCGGCCCGGACGCGAACTGATCGACCGGGCGTTCACCGAGCACATGAGCAACGAACGCCGCCTCCTCGACCTGCTGACGCGCGCCGAGAGCGAATCACTCGAAGGGCTGCTCACCACGTGGCTCTCCCGCGTGACTCCTCCCCCTCATAAATGAGGGGGCTTCTCGCTATGCCGGGTTGGCGTCGCGACGGACCAGCCCGGCCCGTAGAACGTTGAGTGCTCCGACTACGTCGGCGTG
>NZ_JBSGSG010000060.1:0-60310 GCF_053606765.1 Streptomyces sp. NPDC055189 | reverse complement strand
CCCTGTCGGACGGGGTGCCGGGCGGCGGCGAGTAGAACAGGCGAGCTACCGGAGCAGGCGCCTACCGGACGAAGACTCCCGCCTGGTTCGCCAGATCCAGGAAGTACTGCGGGGCCACGCCCAGGACCAGCGTCACCGCGACGCCCACCCCGATCGCCGTCATCGTCAGCGGCGAGGGCACGGCGACCGTCGGGCCGTCCGTCTTCGGCTCGCTGAAGAACATGAGCACGATCACGCGGATGTAGAAGAACGCCGCGATCGCGGACGAGATCACACCGACGACGACAAGCGCACCGGCGCCGCCCTCCGCCGCCGCCTTGAACACCGCGAACTTTCCGGCGAACCCGGAGGTCAGCGGAATGCCGGCGAAGGCGAGCAGGAAGACGGCGAAGACGGCGGCGACGAGCGGCGAGCGCCGTCCGAGCCCCGCCCACTTCGACAGGTGCGTGGCCTCGCCGCCCGCGTCCCGCACCAGCGTGACCACGGCGAACGCGCCGATCGTCACGAAGGAGTAGGCCGCGAGGTAGAAGAGCACCGACGAGATGCCGTCCGGGTTCATGGCGATGACACCGGCGAGGATGAAGCCCGCGTGCGCGATCGAGGAGTACGCGAGCAGTCGCTTGATGTCGGTCTGGGTGATCGCGACGATCGCGCCTGCCAGCATCGTGAGGATCACGACACCCCACATGACCGGCCGCCAGTCCCAGCGCAGCCCCGGCAGGACCACGTAGAGGAGCCGGAGCAGCGCGCCGAAGGCGGCCACCTTCGTCGCCGCGGCCATGAAGCCGGTCACCGGGGTGGGCGCGCCCTCGTACACGTCCGGGGTCCACATGTGGAACGGCACCGCGCCGACCTTGAAGAGCAGCCCCATGACGATCATCGCGGCACCGATCAGGAGCAGCGCGTCATTGCCCATGGTGTCGGCGAGCGCCGGGTTGACCTCCTGGACGCTGCCGTCGATGACCTTGGCGATCGTGCCGTATGACACCGAGCCCGCGTATCCGTAGAGCAGGGCGATGCCGAAGAGCAGGAACGCCGAGGAGAACGAGCCGAGCAGGAAGTACTTGACGGCGGCTTCCTGCGACATCAGGCGCTTGCGGCGGGCGAGCGCGCACAGGAGGTAGAGCGGCAGCGAGAAGACCTCAAGGGCGATGAAGAGCGTCAGGAGGTCGTTCGCCGACGGGAAGACGAGCATCCCGCCGATCGCGAAGAGCGCGAGGGGAAACACCTCGGTGGTGGTGAACCCGGCCTTCGTGGCGGCCTTTTCGCCCTCGCTGCCCGGCACGGAGCCGGCCTGCGCGGCGAACGAGTCGACGTGATTGCCGTGTGCCGCCGGGTCGAGCCGCCGCTCCGCGAAGGTGAAGATCGCCACGAGCCCCGCGAGGAGGATCGTGCCCTGCAGGAAGAGCGCGGGCCCGTCGACCGCGATGGCGCCCATCGCCGCGATGTGCGCCTTCGTCGTGCCGTACCCGGTGGCGGCGAGGCCGACGACCGCGGCGAAGGCCGCGGTGAGGGCGACGACGGCCACGAACACCTGCGCGTAGTACCGGGCTTTGCGCGGCACGAAGGCTTCGATGAGGATCCCGAGGACCGCCGCGCCGATGACGATCAACGTCGGCGACAGCTGCGCGTACTCGATGGTGGGAGTGTCGATCTTGTCGATCGCGTCCTGGGGCGCCGCGGCCGACGCCATTGTCCACAGGCTGTGGACGGCTGATGCGCTCACTTGGCCGCCTCCACGTCGGGCTTCGGGTCCTTCTGCTGTACGTCGGACATGGTGTGCTTGACCGCCGGGTTCACCAGGTCGGTGAGCGGCTTCGGGTAGACACCGAGGCCGATCAGGAGGGCGATCAGCGGGGCGACGACCAGGAGTTCACGCGCCCGCAGGTCCGGCATGGCCGAGACCTCCGGCTTCACCGGGCCCGTCATCGTCCGCTGGTAGAGGACGAGAGTGTAGAGCGCGGCGAGCACGATGCCGATGGTGGCGATGATCCCGACCACCGGATAGCGCGCGAACGCGCCCACGAGGACCAGGAATTCACTCACGAAGGGCGCGAGCCCCGGCAGTGAGAGCGTCGCGAGGCCGCCGATCAGGAAGGTGCCCGCGAGCACGGGTGCGACCTTCTGCACCCCTCCGTAGTCCGCGATGAGCCGCGAACCGCGCCGCGAGATCAGGAAGCCGGCCACCAGCATCAGCGCGGCCGTCGAGATCCCGTGGTTGACCATGTACAGCGTCGCGCCGGACTGGCCCTGCGAGGTCATCGCGAAGATGCCGAGGATGATGAACCCGAAGTGCGAGATCGACGCGTACGCCACCAGGCGCTTGATGTCGCGCTGGCCGACCGCGAGCAGGGCGCCGTAGACGATGCTGATCAGCGCGAGCACGAGGATGACCGGAGTCGCCCACTTGCTCGCCTCGGGGAAGAGCCCGAGGCAGAACCGCAGCATCGCGAAAGTGCCGACCTTGTCGACGACCGCCGTGATCAGTACGGCGACCGGGGCCGTGGCCTCGCCCATCGCGTTCGGCAGCCAGGTGTGCAGCGGCCACAGCGGCGCCTTCACCGCGAAGGCGAAGAAGAAGCCGAGGAACAGCCAGCGCTCGGTGTTGGTCGCCATCTCCAGCGAACCGTTGGCCCTCGCCTCGGTGATCTCCTGGAGCGAGAAGTTCCCCGCCACTACGTAGAGCCCGATCACCGCGGCCAGCATGATGAGGCCGCCGACCAGGTTGTAGAGCAGGAACTTCACGGCCGCGTACGAACGCTGCGCCGAGGCGTTCTCGTCGGTGCCCGAGTGGGCCCGGTCCCCGAAGCCGCCGATGAGGAAGTACATCGGGATGAGCATGGCTTCGAAGAAGATGTAGAAGAGGAAGACGTCGGTGGCCGCGAAGGAGATGATCACCATCGCCTCGACGGCCAGGATCAGGGCGAAGAAGCCCTGAGTCGGCCGCCAGCGCGAGGACTTCGTCTCCAGGGGGTCGGCGTCGTGCCAGCCCGCGAGGACGATGAAGGGGATCAGGAGCGCGGTGAGCGCGATGAGGGCGACACCGATGCCGTCGACGCCGAGCTCGTAGCGCACCCCGAATTCCGCGATCCACGCACGCGACTCGGTCAGTTGATAGCGGGCCCCGTCGGGGTCGAAGCGCACGAGCACGGTCACGGCGAGCGCGAGCGTGGCGAGCGAGACGAGCAGCGCGAGCCACTTGGCGGCGGTCCGCCGGGCGGCCGGGACGGCTGCCGTGGCGATCGCGCCGACCGCGGGCAGGACCGCCGTCGCTGTCAGGAGGGGAAAGGACATCGGTATCAGACCGCCCTCATCAGCAGGGTCGCGGCGATGAGTACCGCAACGCCGCCGAACATCGAGACCGCGTAGGAGCGGGCATAGCCGTTCTGCATCTTGCGCAGCCGTCCGGAGAGCCCGCCGACCGAAGCCGCCGTGCCGTTGACGACTCCGTCGACCAGGGTGTGGTCGACGTAGACCAGGGAGCGGGTGAGGTGCTCTCCGCCGCGGACCAGGACGACGTGGTTGAAGTCGTCCTGGAGGAGGTCGCGCCGGGCCGCCCGGGTGAGCAGCGAACCGCGCGGGGCGGTGACCGGGACGGGACGGCGGCCGTACTGGACGTAGGCGAGGGCCACACCGATGATCAGGACCACCATGGTGGCGCCCGTGACCGTGGCGGCGCTCAGCGGCGAGTCACCGTGGTCGTGGTGGGTGACCGGCTCCAGCCAGTGCATGAAGCGGTCGCCGATGCTGAAGAATCCGCCCGCGAAGACCGACCCGAAGGCGAGCACGATCATCGGGATCGTCATGGACCTGGGCGACTCGTGCGGGTGCGGTTCGTTGCCTTCCGCGTCCGGCTGCCAGCGCTTCTCTCCGAAGAAGGTCATCAGCATCACGCGCGTCATGTAGAACGCGGTGATCGCGGCGCCGAGCAGCGCGACCGAGCCGAGGATCCAGCCCTCCGTGCCGCCCTTGGCGAACGCCGCCTCGATGATCTTGTCCTTGGAGAAGAAGCCGGACAGACCGGGGAAGCCGATGATCGCCAGATAGCCCAGGCCGAAGGTCACGAAGGTGACCGGCATGTACTTCCTGAGGCCGCCGTACTTGCGCATGTCGACCTCGTCGTTCATGCCGTGCATGACCGAACCGGCCCCGAGGAACAGCCCGGCCTTGAAGAAGCCGTGCGTCACGAGGTGCATGATCGCGAAGACGTAGCCGATGGGGCCCAGGCCCGCGGCCAGGATCATGTACCCGATCTGGGACATCGTCGACCCGGCGAGTGCCTTCTTGATGTCGTCCTTGGCGCAACCGACGATCGCACCGAAGAGCAGCGTGACCGCGCCCACGACGGTGACGACGAGCTGGGCGTCCGGTGCGGCGTTGAAGATCTCGCCGGAGCGGACGATCAAGTACACGCCCGCGGTCACCATCGTCGCCGCGTGGATGAGGGCCGAGACCGGGGTCGGGCCCTCCATCGCGTCGCCGAGCCAGGACTGCAGCGGTACCTGGGCCGACTTGCCGCAGGCCGCGAGCAGCAGCATCAGGCCGATGGCCGTCAGCTTGCCCTCCGACGTCTCACCGGTGGCCTCCAGGACGGGCCCGAAGGCGAAGGTCCCGAAGGTGGTGAACATCAGCATGATGGCGATCGACAGGCCCATGTCGCCGACCCTGTTGACCAGGAAGGCCTTCTTCGCGGCGGTGGCCGCGCTGGGCTTGTGCTGCCAGAAGCCGATCAGGAGGTACGAGGCGAGACCGACGCCCTCCCAGCCGACGTACAGGAGGAGGTAGTTGTCGGCGAGGACCAGGATGAGCATCGCCGCGAGGAACAGGTTCAGATAGCCGAAGAAGCGGCGGCGCCGCTCGTCGTGCTCCATGTACCCGATGGAGTAGATGTGGATCAGTGTGCCGACACCGGTGATCAGCAGCACGAACGTCATCGACAACTGGTCGAGCTGGAAGGCGACGTCCGCCTGGAAACCCTCCACGGGGATCCAGCTGAACAGATGCTGCGACATGGAGCGCTCCTCGGCGCCCCTGCCCAGCATGTCGGCGAAGAGCACCGCACCGACGACGAAGGAGGCGGCCGCGAGCAGCGTGCCGAGCCAGTGGCCGACACGGTCCAACCGCCGCCCGCCGCACAGCAGTACGGCCGCTCCGAGCAGAGGCGCTGCCACGAGCAGCGCGATCAGGTTCTCCACTTTTCAGCGACCCCTTACAGCTTCATCAGGCTGGCGTCGTCGACCGAGGCCGAGTGACGGGAGCGGAACAGCGACACGATGATCGCGAGGCCGACCACGACTTCCGCCGCGGCGACGACCATCGTGAAGAAGGCGATGATCTGGCCGTCGAGATTGCCGTGCAGCCGCGAGAAGGCGACGAAGGCGAGGTTGCACGCGTTGAGCATCAGCTCGATACACATGAAGACCACGATCGCGTTCCGCCTGATCAGCACGCCGGTGGCGCCGATCGAGAACAACAGCGCCGCGAGATACAGGTAGTTGACCGGATTCACTTCGACGCCTCCTCGGTCTTGGACGACCGCTCGAGACGGTCCTCGGAGCGCTGCTCCAGGGCCCGCAGATCGTCCAGTGCCTCGTTCGACACGTCGCGGATCTGGCCGCGCTCACGCAGCGTCTTGTTGACCGTGAGCTCGGAGGGGGTGCCGTCGGGGAGCAGGCCCGCGACGTCCACGGCGTTGTGCCGGGCGTAGACGCCGGGGGCGGGCAGCGGCGGGAGGTGGTTGGAGCGCACGCGCTCCTCGGACATCTCGCGCTGCGTCTTGGCGCGCTCCGTGCGCTCGCGGTGGGTGAGCACCATCGCGCCGACGGTGGCGGTGATGAGCAGGGCACCGGTGATCTCGAAGGCGAAGACGTACTTCGTGAAGATGGCCTCGGCGAGGCCCTCTACGTTGCCGCCCGCGTTCGCCTTGCCGAGTCCGGTGAATTCGTTCACCGAGGCGTTCCCGATCCCCGCGAAGAGCAGGATGGCGAAGCCGAAGCCGCAGAGGCCCGCCAGCCAGCGCTGCCCCTTGATGGTCTCCTTCAGGGAGTCGGCGGCGGTGACGCCGACGAGCATGACCACGAAGAGGAAGAGCATCATGATCGCGCCCGTGTAGACGACGACCTGGACGATGCCCAGGAAGTACGCCCCGTTGGCGAGGTAGAAGACCGCCAGGATGATCATGGTCCCGGCGAGACAGAGCGCGCTGTGCACGGCCTTCTTCATGAGGATCGTGCACAGGGCGCCGATCACGGCGACCGTGCCGAGCACCCAGAACTGGACTGCCTCACCGGTGGAGGTGGTGTAGGCGGCGAGTTGGGTCATCGGTTGATCACCTCCCCCGACGCCGGCTCGGAGTCCCCGAAGGTGGAAGCGGCCTCCTGGGGCGTCTCCCCCTTGGAGAGGGCCACTTGGGGCACCGTGCCGGGCGCGGCCTCCGTCACCAGACCGCGGTAGTAGTCCTGCTCGTCCGTGCCGGGGAAGATCGAGTGCGGTGACTCGACCATGCCTTCCTCCAGGCCGGCGAGCAGCTGCTCCTTGGTGAAGATGAGCTTCTCGCGGCTGCTGTCGGCCAGCTCGAACTCGTTCGTCATCGTCAACGCGCGCGTGGGGCACGCCTCGATGCACAGGCCGCACAGGATGCAGCGGGCGTAGTTGATCTGGTAGACGCGGCCGTAACGCTCGCCCGGGGAGTAGCGCTCCTCCTCGGTGTTGTCCGCGCCCTCCACATAGATCGCGTCCGCGGGGCAGGCCCAGGCGCAGAGCTCACAGCCGATGCACTTCTCCAGGCCGTCCGGATGGCGATTGAGCTGGTGCCTGCCGTGGAAGCGGGGAGCGGTGGTCTTCTCCTGCTCCGGATACTGCTCGGTCAGCCGCTTCTTGAACATGGCCTTGAAGGTCACGCCGAAGCCCGCGACGGGGTTCTGGAACCCCTGCTTCGATTGGTTCGACTCGTGCTGCGACTGGTTGGGCTCGTTCTTCGGATCAGCCATCGGACGCCTCCTTTCCGTCACTTCCGGTTCCGTCACTTTGAGTATCCGGCCCACCACTGACAATCAACTCGCGCTCACGGCGCGGACGTCGCCTCGGTACGGGCGGCAGGCTCTGTCCGGGCAGCGGCGGGACCGGGAATCCGCCCGCCATCGGGTCGAAGGCGACCGGCTCCTCCTCGGCTGCCGCTTCTTTCTCGCGCTTGTCGCGGAAGATGTCGACGACGACGGAGAGCAACAGGAGGGCGATGACTCCGCCGCCCACATAGAGCGCGATCGAGGTGAAGTCGTACTCCTCGTTCCGCATCGCCCTGACCGTCGCCACGAGCATCAGCCAGACGACCGAGACCGGGATCAGGACCTTCCAGCCGAGCTTCATCAGCTGGTCGTAGCGGACGCGTGGCAGCGTGCCGCGCAGCCAGATGAAGAAGAACAGCAGCAGCTGGACCTTGATCACGAACCAGAGCATCGGCCACCAGCCGTGGTTCGCGCCCTCCCAGAAGGTGCTGATCGGATACGGGGCCCGCCAGCCGCCCAGGAAGAGGGTGACGGAAACCGCCGAGACGGTGACCATGTTGACGTACTCGGCGAGCATGAACAGCGCGAACTTGATCGAGGAGTACTCGGTGTTGAAGCCGCCGACGAGGTCGCCCTCGGACTCCGGCATGTCGAACGGAGCGCGGTTGGTCTCACCGATCATCGTCACGATGTAGATCAGGAACGAGACGGGCAGCAGCAGGACGTACCAGCGGTCGGCCTGCGCCTCCACGATCGCCGAGGTCGACATCGACCCGGAGTAGAGGAACACCGAGGCGAACGCGGCGCCCATCGCGATCTCGTACGAGATCATCTGCGCGCAGGAGCGCAGACCGCCGAGGAGCGGATAGGTCGAACCGGAGCTCCAGCCCGCGAGCACGATGCCGTAGATGCCGACCGAGGCGACCGCGAGGATGTAGAGCATCGCGATCGGCAGGTCGGTGAGCTGCATCGTCGTGCGCTGGCCGAAGATGGAGATCTCGTTGCCCGCGGGCCCGAAGGGGATCACCGCGATCGCCATGAAGGCCGGGATGGCCGCGACGATCGGCGCGAGGATGTACACCACCTTGTCGGCGCGCTTGACGATCAGGTCTTCCTTGAGCATCAGCTTGATGCCGTCCGCGAGGGACTGCAGCATGCCCCAGGGGCCGTGCCGGTTGGGTCCGATGCGCAGCTGCATCCAGGCGACGACCTTGCGCTCCCACACGATGGAGAAGAGCACCGTCACCATCAGGAACGCGAAGCAGAAGACCGCCTTGACGGCGACCAGCCACCACGGGTCACGGCCGAACATGGACAGGTCTTCCGCCGCAAGCGGCACCACGGTGTGCATCACGACGTCACCTCCGGGGCCTGTGAGGGCTCCGGCAGGAGCGCCGGGCCGATGCGGACGAGATCGCCGGGGCGCGCGCCGGTGTCGGAAGTGACGCCACCCCCGGTCGAGTTCAGCGGCAGCCACACCACGCGGTCGGGCATCTCGGTGACCAGGAGTGGCAGTTCGCTCGCCCCTGCGGGCCCGGTGACGGCCAGGACGTCGCCGTCCTTGACGCCCGCCTCGGCCGCGGTGGCCGCCGAGAGCCGGGCGACCGCCGCGTGCCGCGTACCGGCAAGCGCTTCGTCGCCCTCCTGGAGACGGCCCCGGTCGAGCAGCAGCCGGTGCCCCGCGAGAACGGCCTCTCCGGAGGCGGGCCTCGGCGGCTGAGCACCCGTCTCCAGGGGCTCCACGGCGTGCGTGCCCTCCCAGCCGCCGAGCCGGTCGAGCTCGCGCCGGGCGGTCGCCAGGTCGGGAAGGCCCAGGTGTACGTCCCCGGCGTCGGCCAGCATGTGCAGCACACGCGCGTCCGTCGGGGCCAGCGTGCGTGTCATGTGGTCGGGCTTGAGCGCGGCATCGAACATCCGCGCCCTGCCTTCCCAGTTGAGGAAGGTGCCGGGCTTCTCCGCGACCGCGGCCACCGGGAACACCACGTCGGCGTGTTCGGTGACCTCACTGGGCCGCAGTTCGAGCGAGACCAGGAAGCCGACCTCGGAGAGCGCTTCACGCGCGCGTGCCGGGTCGGGAAGGTCGGCGACCTCCACGCCGGCCACCAGGAGAGCGCCCAGTTCGCCGGTCGCGGCGGCCTCGACGATCTGGCCGGTGTCGCGGCCGTAGCGGTGCGGGAGTTCGGCGACGCGCCAGGCGGCGGCGACCTCGTCCCGCGCGCGCGGGTCGGTGGAAGGCCGCCCGCCGGGCAGCAGCGAAGGCAGCGCGCCCGCCTCGATGGCGCCGCGCTCCCCCGCCCGGCGCGGCATCCACACCAGCCGCGCACCGGTCGCGGACGCGGCCCGTACGGCGGCGGTGAGCCCGCCCGCCACGGAGGCGAGACGCTCGCCGACCACGATCACCGCGCCCGGGGAGCGCAGCGACTCGGCCGCCGTGGCACCCTCGCCCTCCAGCCCGACCCCGCCGGAGCCGGAGAGGGCGTCGAGCCACTCCGTCTCGGTGCCGGGAGCCGCCGGCAGCAGCGTGCCGCCCGCCTTCTCCAGACCGCGCGTCTGGTGCGTCGCCAGGGAGAACGTCCGCTGGCCGTGCTTGCGCCAGGCCTTGCGCAGCCGCAGGAAGATGCCGGGCGCCTCCTCCTCGGACTCAAGTCCGACGAGCAGGACGGCGGGTGCCTTCTCCACCTCCGCGTACGTGACTCCGGAGCCGTCGAGATCCCGGCCCCGGCCCGCCACGCGTGCGGCGAGGAAGTCGGCCTCCTCGCTGCTGTGCACGCGCGCGCGGAAGTCGATGTCGTTCGTGTCGAGCGCCACGCGCGCGTACTTGCTGTACGCGTAGGCGTCCTCGACCGTGAGACGCCCGCCGGTCAGCACACCGGCCCGGCCGCGCGCGGCGGCGAGTCCGTTGGCCGCGGCTTCGAGAGCCTCGGGCCAGCTGGCCGTCTCCAGTTCACCGGTCTCGGAGTTGCGCACCAGCGGCGTGGTGAGGCGGTCCGGCTTCTGCGCGTAACGGAAGCCGAAGCGCCCCTTGTCGCAGAGCCACTCCTCGTTGACCTCGGGGTCGTCCGCCGCGAGGCGCCGCATGACCTTGCCGCGCCGGTGGTCGGTGCGGGTCGCGCAGCCGCCCGCGCAGTGCTCGCAGACCGAGGGCGACGACACCAGGTCGAAGGGCCGCGAGCGGAAGCGATACGCCGCCGAGGTCAGCGCGCCGACCGGGCAGATCTGGATCGTGTTCCCGGAGAAGTACGACTCGAAGGGGTCGCCCTCGCCCGTGCCGACCTGCTGGAGCGCACCGCGCTCGATCAGCTCGATCATCGGGTCGCCCGCGATCTGGTTCGAGAACCGGGTGCATCGCGCGCACAGCACGCACCGCTCGCGGTCGAGAAGCACCTGCGTGGAGATCGGCACCGGCTTCTCGTACGTCCGCTTCTTGCCCTCGAAGCGGGAGTCCGGGTCGCCGACCTGCATCGCCTGGTTCTGCAGGGGGCACTCGCCGCCCTTGTCGCAGACCGGGCAGTCCAGCGGGTGGTTGATGAGGAGCAGCTCCATCACACCGCGCTGGGCCTTCTCGGCCACCGGCGAGGAGAGCTGCGACTTCACGACCATGCCGTCGGTGCAGGTGATGGTGCAGGAGGCCATCGGCTTGCGCTGGCCCTCCACCTCGACGATGCACTGGCGGCAGGCGCCCGCCGGGTCGAGCAGCGGGTGGTCGCAGAACCGGGGGATCTCGATGCCGAGGAGCTCGGCGGCCCGGATGACCAGCGTCCCCTTGGGGACGCTGATCTCGATGCCGTCGATCGTCAGCGACACGAGATCTTCCGGCGGAACCGCCGCCTCGCCGCCTCCGGAGGGAGCGCTGTTCGTGGTCACTGTCATGCGTTCACCTCCGAATGTGCGGCGGGCCTGTCGGCCCAGAGAGTCGACTTGGCCGGGTCGAACGGGCAGCCCTTGCCGGTGATGTGCTGCTCGTACTCCTCGCGGAAGTACTTGAGCGAGGAGAAGATCGGCGAAGCGGCGCCGTCACCGAGGGCGCAGAACGACTTGCCGTTGATGTTGTCGGCGATGTCGTTGAGCTTGTCGAGGTCGGCCATGACGCCCTTGCCGGCCTCGATGTCGCGGAGCAACTGCACCAGCCAGTACGTTCCTTCGCGGCAGGGCGTGCACTTGCCGCAGGACTCGTGGGCGTAGAACTCGGTCCAGCGCGTGACCGCCCGTACGACACAGGTCGTCTCGTCGAAGCACTGCAGGGCCTTCGTGCCGAGCATCGACCCGGCGGCGCCCACTCCCTCGTAGTCCAGCGGGACATCGAGGTGCTCGTCGGTGAACATCGGCGTCGACGAGCCGCCGGGCGTCCAGAACTTGAGCCGGTGTCCTGCCCTGATCCCGCCGCTCATGTCGAGCAGCTGGCGCAGCGTGATGCCGAGCGGGGCCTCGTACTGGCCGGGACTGGTGACGTGGCCGCTCAGCGAATAGAGCGTGAAACCGGGGGACTTCTCGCTCCCCATCGATTTGAACCAGTCTTTTCCGCGATTCAGGATCGCGGGAACCGACGCGATGGATTCGACGTTATTGACAACAGTGGGGCATGCGTAGAGGCCCGCGATGGCCGGGAAAGGGGGACGCAGTCGCGGCTGGCCACGGCGGCCTTCGAGCGAGTCGAGCAGCGCGGTCTCCTCACCACAGATGTACGCGCCCGCGCCCGCGTGCACGGTGAGTTCGAGGTCGAGTCCGCTGCCCAGGATGTTCTCGCCCAGGAATCCCGCCTCTTTCGCCTCACGCACGGCCTCGTGCAACCGCCTGAGCACGGGGACGACTTCACCGCGCAGGTAGATGAAGGCATGCGAAGAACGGATCGCGTAACAGGCGATCACAATGCCCTCGATGAGGCTATGCGGGTTCGCGAAGAGGAGCGGGATGTCCTTACAGGTCCCCGGCTCCGATTCGTCGGCGTTGACAACTAGATAGTGCGGCTTTCCATCTCCCTGCGGAATGAACTGCCATTTCATTCCGGTGGGGAATCCCGCGCCGCCACGGCCGCGCAGACCGGAGTCCTTCACGTACGCGATGAGGTCGTCCGGCGCCATGGCCAGTGCCTTGCGCAGGCCCTCGTACCCCTCGTGCCGCCGGTAGGTCTCCAGCGTCCAGGACTTCTCCTCGTCCCAGAACGCCGAAAGGACCGGCGCGAGCAGTTTCTCGGGGCTCGTCTCGTTGTCGATCTCGGCTGCCAAGGTCATCACTCCCCCTCCTCGGCGGTCGGTCCGGCCGGGTGGGCCGGGTCGGATGCCGAGGTCTCCTGCGGTGCGTCGTGCGAGCTGAGGTGCTCGGCGGGCACCTCGTCCTGCGGGCCGCCCGTGCGCGGGTGGACCACGCGCGGCTGCGGCAGATCGCCCTTGGCCAGGCGCAGTCCGATCAGCGAGGCAGGGCCCGCGCCGCCGCTCGCCTCGACGGCGCCGGCACGCTCGTCCGGGAAGCCCGCCAGAATCCGGGCCGTCTCCTTGTACGTGCACAAGGGGGCGCCGCGGGTCGGCTCGACCTGCACGCCCGCGCGCAGGTCGTCGACGAGCCGCTTGGCCGTCTCGGGAGTCTGGTTGTCGAAGAACTCCCAGTTGACCATCACGACGGGAGCGAAGTCACAGGCCGCGTTGCACTCGATGTGCTCCAGCGTGACCTTGCCGTCCTCTGTGGTCCCTTCGTTGCCGACGCCCAGGTGTTCCTGGAGCTGTTCGAAGATCGCGTCGCCGCCCATGACGGCGCACAGCGTGTTCGTGCAGACGCCGACCTGGTAGTCCCCGGAGGGCTTGCGCCGGTACATCGTGTAGAAGGTCGCGACCGCGGTGACCTCGGCGGTGGTCAGGCCGAGCACCTCCGCACAGAAGGCCATGCCCGTGCGCGTGACGTGGCCCTCCTCGGACTGCACGAGGTGCAGCAGCGGGAGCAGCGCGGACCGGGAGTCCGGGTAGCGGGAGATGACCTCCTTGGCGTCCGCGTCGAGCCTGGCCCGTACGTCGGCCGGGAAGTCGGGGGCGGGGAGTTGGGGCATGCCCAGGCTGACGCCCGTGCCCTGCTGGGGAGTGGTGGTCACCGGTCGACGCCTCCCATCACGGGGTCGATGGACGCGACGGCGACGATGACGTCGGCGACCTGGCCGCCCTCGCACATCGCCGCCATGGCCTGCAGGTTGGTGAAGGACGGGTCGCGGAAGTGGACCCGGTAGGGGCGGGTGCCGCCGTCGGAGACGACGTGCACGCCGAGTTCGCCCTTGGGCGACTCGACCGCGGTGTACGCCTGCCCGGCCGGGACCCTGAAGCCCTCGGTCACCAGCTTGAAGTGGTGGATCAGGGCCTCCATGGAGGTGCCCATGATCTTCTTGATGTGGTCGAGCGAGTTGCCCAGGCCGTCCGGGCCGAGCGCGAGCTGCGCGGGCCAGGCGATCTTCTTGTCGCCGACCATGACCGGACCCGGCTCCAGGCGGTCCAGGCACTGTTCGACGATGCGCAGCGACTGGCGCATCTCCTCCAGGCGGATCAGGAAGCGTCCGTAGGAGTCGGCGGTGTCGGCGGTCGGGACGTCGAACTCGTAGTTCTCGTAGCCGCAGTACGGATCCGACTTGCGCAGGTCGTGCGGCAGGCCCGCCGAGCGCAGGACCGGACCCGTGGCACCGAGAGCCATGCAGCCGGCGAGGTCGAGATAGCCGACGTCCTGCATGCGGGCCTTGAAGATGGGGTTCCCGGTGGCGAGCTTGTCGTACTCGCCGAGGTTCTTGCGCATCTTCTTCACGAACTCGCGCATCTGGTCCACCGCACCCGGCGGCAGGTCCTGGGCGAGTCCGCCGGGCCGGATGTACGCGTGGTTCATGCGCAGGCCGGTGATCAGCTCGAAGATGTCGAGAACGAGTTCACGATCGCGGAAGCCGTAGATCATGATCGTCGTCGCGCCCAGCTCCATGCCGCCGGTGGCGATGCACACCAGGTGCGAGGAGAGCCGGTTGAGCTCCATCAGGAGCACGCGGATGACCGAGGCGCGGTCCGGGATCTGGTCCTCGATGCCGAGGAGCTTCTCGACCCCGAGGCAGTACGCCGTCTCGTTGAAGAACGGCGTCAGGTAGTCCATGCGCGTGACGAACGTCGTGCCCTGCGTCCACGTGCGGTACTCGAGGTTCTTCTCGATGCCCGTGTGCAGATAGCCGATGCCGCAGCGGGCCTCGGAGACGGTCTCGCCCTCGATCTCCAGGATGAGCCGGAGCACACCGTGGGTGGAGGGGTGCTGCGGACCCATGTTGACGATGATGCGCTCGTCGTCGGACCTGGCCGCGGACTGGACGACCTCGTCCCAGTCGCCGCCGGTGACCGTATATACGGTCCCCTCGGTCGTCTCTCGGGAAGAACCCAGCGTCCCGGAGGGACTCGTTGAGGGGTGGTGGTCGGGCGACGGGTGGGAGGAAGCGTGAGAAGTGGACATCAGCTGTACGACCTCCGCTGGTCCGGAGCCGGGATCTGGGCGCCCTTGTACTCGACGGCGATGCCGCCGAGCGGGTAGTCCTTGCGCTGCGGGAAGCCCTGCCAGTCGTCCGGCATCATGATCCGCGTCAGCGCCGGGTGACCGTCGAAGATCAGGCCGAAGAAGTCGTACGCCTCGCGCTCGTGCCAGTCGTTCGTCGGATAGACCGTGACCAGCGAGGGGACGTGCGGATCGGCGTCAGGGGCACTGACTTCGAGCCGGATCAGGCGGTTGTGGGTGATCGAGCGCAAGTGATAGACGGCGTGCAGCTCGCGGCCCTTGTCCTCGAGGAAGTGCACCCCCGAGACGCCCGTACAGAGCTCGAACCGCAGGGCCGGGTCGTCGCGCAGGGTCTGGGCGACCCGGACGAGGTGCTCGCGCGCGATGTGGAAGGTCAGCTCGTCGCGGTCGACGACCGTCTTCTCGATCGCGTTCTCCGGGAGGAGCCCCTGCTCTTCGAGGGCCCCCTCCAGTTCGTCCGCCACTTCGTCGAACCAGCCGCCGTAGGGGCGCGCGGTGGCGCCCGGCAGGGTGACCGTCCGCACCAGGCCGCCGTAACCGGACGTGTCGCCGCCGTTGTTGGCGCCGAACATGCCCTTGCGTACGCCGATGACCTTGCCGGCCTCGTCCCGGGGGGCCGGGACGCCGTTCCCGTTGAGGTGTTCGTCAGGCGCGTCGCTCACCGCAGCAGCCCCTTCATCTCGATGGTGGGGAGCGCCTTGAGGGCCGCCTCCTCCGCCTCGCGGGCCGCTTCCTCGGCGTTGACCCCGAGCTTGCCGCCCTGGATCTTCTGGTGGAGCTTGAGGATCGCGTCCATCAACATCTCCGGCCGCGGCGGACAGCCGGGCAAATAGATGTCAACAGGGACAATGTGGTCCACGCCCTGCACAATCGCGTAATTGTTGAACATCCCGCCCGATGAAGCGCAAACCCCCATGGAAATGACCCACTTGGGGTTGGGCATCTGGTCATAGACCTGCCGCAGGACCGGCGCCATCTTCTGGCTCACGCGTCCGGCCACGATCATCAGATCGGCCTGCCGCGGCGAACCGCGGAAGACCTCCATGCCGAAGCGGGCCAGGTCATAGCGACCGGCCCCCGTCGTCATCATCTCGATCGCGCAGCACGCGAGGCCGAAGGTCGCGGGGAAGACGGATGACTTGCGCACCCAGCCCGCGGCCTGTTCGACGGTGGTCAGCAGAAATCCGCTCGGCAGTTTCTCTTCGAGTCCCATGCTCTTGGCCCCTCAGACCTTTAGTCCCATTCCAGGCCGCCACGCCGCCATACGTACGCGTACGCGACGAAGACGGTGAGCACGAAGAGCAGCATCTCCACGAGCCCGAAAATCCCCAGCGCGTCGAAGGTGACGGCCCAGGGGTAAAGGAAGACGATCTCGATGTCGAAGACGATGAAGAGCATCGCCGTCAGGTAGTACTTGATCGGGAATCGCCCGCCGCCGGCCGGAGTCGGCGTCGGCTCGATACCGCACTCATACGCCTCGAGCTTGGCGCGGTTGTACCGCTTTGGACCGATAAGCGTGGCCATGACCACGGAGAAGATCGCAAAGCCTGCCCCGAGGGCTCCCAGCACGAGGATGGGCGCATAGGCGTTCACGCTCCTCGCTCCTCTCAGTCGGCGTTGACTGTTGGCGGTTGCATTGGACCGCGGCCCGCACTCACGAAGATCGCGTACATGTGAAGCAGGTCACAAGCCCAACTGCCCCGCATCCTATGCCTGCCGGTCTGTGATCTGCGACACGGGGTACGACAACGGCTTTGTGATCTCCACCACCTGACGAAGGATCATGAAGTCGGATGAGCGGTGATCTTCATACGCGAAGCGCCTGAGTGATCACCAGAGGTGACATCTCAGCGAGTTACCGCTGGTCGAGAGGGGGTCGCTCTATCAAGCGATGGTCGCCACAGGCAAATTGGCGCTGGACACGGCGGCTTGATAGTGGCGGCTCATTCACACCCCCGAGGGAAAGGTGTGAATGAGCGTGGACGGCCGCGACCGCGTGCACAGATTCACGAGCGGTCGCCGCGCGGGCCGAAGGAAGACCGCGCGAAGGCCGCACGAGGGCCGCACGAGGGCCGCACGAGGGCCGCACGAGGGTCATATAGGGGACAACGGAGAGCCCCGGAGATGGAGGCTGCCGCGAGCCCGGCCGGAATGTGCGCGGGCCGCACGCGAGTCGCACACGGTCGGCACGCATCGGCATACATGAGCACCCGGCGGACACCCGAGGGACAAGACGTCACCGCGCGGACAAATCAGCACCCGCCCGACACCGGCCCGTCGTCGATCCCCCGTCGATCCGTCACCGATCCCCCATGCGAGCAACACCCCTGATTTCTTCGGGATATCTCAGAAAGGTCTCGGCCGGATCTCAGGGAGACCCCCTAGGGTCCCGCATGTGACCTGCGCCACATCCTGACGGATCGTGAATAAACCGGGCTTGGCCAACCGACTCAACCGGTGGTAGTCCATGGGCAATTCGGGCGTATCGCAGAAAACCCATGATCACACGCGTGATCGCCACTGTCCGCATTGCCCGTTACGGCGTCAATAAGAAGTGACACGCCCGGGATTCGGGGCCCTCGGGGGTAACTGTGGCGCAGCCCACGTTTCTTGATGGGAACCCTGACTCCCTGATAGCGGTTGTTCTCATGTCCCACACCGCTCACATACCCAGCCACCGGAAGCCCCGTCGTAGCGCCACGAAGCAGGCCCTGCGCGCCGGAGTTGCCGGTGGCGTCCTCAGCACCCTGGCAGTGGCCGCGGCTGCCGGCACGGCGACCGCCGCCGAGCCGGTGACCGAGACCATCGAAATGCCGACGCTCACCACGGATCTCTCCACGCAGATCGCGCAGTCCGCTGAGGCCACCCAGCAGACCGCCGACAGCTACCAGCTCCGTGCCGAGCAGGACGCGGCCGCCGTGAAGGCCGCCAAGCAGGCCAAGGAAGACCAGGCGAAGGCCGAGAAGAAGGCCGAAGCCAAGGCGAAGGCCGAGGCCGCCGCCAAGAAGAAGGCGGAGGAGGAGGAGCGCGCCTCGCGTTCCGCCGAGCGCACGACGCTCAGCGCCGCAGGCGGTTCCAGCGCCTCCACCGCCGACACGCCCGCCCCGGCCAGCGGCAGCGTCGGCACGGTCATCAGCTTCCTGAAGGCCCAGCTCGGCGACGCGTACGTCATGGGTGCCTCCGGCCCCAACGCGTGGGACTGCTCCAGCCTCGTCCAGGCCGCGTTCAAGCAGGCGGGCGTGGACCTTCCGCGCGTCTCGCAGGACCAGTCGGTCTCCGGTACGCCGGTCTCGCTCTCCAACGTCCAGGTGGGCGACATCCTTTACTGGGGTGGCGCGGGCTCCGCGTACCACGTGGGTGTGTACATCGGTAACGGCCAGTACCTCGACGCCGCCAACCCCGGCAAGGGCGTTGTCATCCAGGACCTGTCGGGTTACCCCGCCGACGGTGCCGTGCGCGTCCTCTGAGGGCCCTCACAGACACAAAGAAGGGCCGGAACCCCCAGCGGGGTTCCGGCCCTTCTGCGTGCCCTCAGGCGCTTACGCCTTCGGGGCCACCTTGCTCAGGCCGTTGATGATGCGGTCCATCGCGTCGCCGCCCGTCGGGTCGGTGAGGTTGGCCAGCATCTTCAGGGTGAAACGCATCAGCATCGGGTGGGTCAGACCGCGCTGCGTGGCGATCTTCATGACCTTCGGGTTGCCGATGAGCTTCACGAAGGCACGGCCCAGCGTGTAGTAACCGCCGTAGGTGTCCTTGAGGACCTTCGGGTAGCGGTGCAGCGCCAACTCCCGCTGGCCGGGTGTCTGACGGGCGTGCGCCTGGACGATGACGTCCGCCGCGATCTGCCCGGACTCCATGGCGTACGCGATGCCCTCGCCGTTGAACGGGTTCACCATGCCGCCCGCGTCGCCCACCAGGAGCAGGCCCTTGGTGTAGTGCGGCTGGCGGTTGAAGGCCATCGGCAGGGCGGCGCCGCGGATCGGCATCGTCATGTTGTCCGGGGTGTAGCCCCAGTCCTCCGGCATCGAGGCGCACCAGGCCTTGAGGACCTCGCGCCAGTCGAGCTCCTTGAACGCGGCGGAGGAGTCGAGGATGCCGAGCCCGACGTTCGACGTGCCGTCACCCATGCCGAAGATCCAGCCGTAGCCGGGAAGCAGCCGGTCCTCGGCGCCGCGGCGGTCCCACAGCTCCAGCCAGGACTCCAGGTAGTCGTCGTCGTGGCGGGGCGAGGTGAAGTACGTACGGACGGCGACGCCCATCGGACGGTCGTCGCGGCGGTGCAGTCCCATCGCGAGGGAGAGCCGCGTCGAGTTGCCGTCGGCGGCGACCACCAGCGGGGCGTGGAAGGTGACCGGGGTCTTCTCCTCGCCCATCTTGGCGTGCACGCCGGTGATGCGGCCCGTGCGGTCGTCGATGATCGGGGCGCCGACGTTGCAGCGCTCGTGCAGGCGGGCGCCGGCCTTCTGGGCCTGGCGCGCGAGCTGCTCGTCGAAGTCGTCGCGTTTACGGACCAGGCCGTAGTTCGGGTAGGCGGCGAGTTCCGGCCAGTCGAGCTGGAGCCGGACACCGCCCCCGATGATGCGCAGGCCCTTGTTGCGCAGCCAGCCCGCTTCCTCGGAGATGTCGATCCCCATGGACACCAGCTGCTTGGTGGCGCGCGGCGTCAGGCCGTCCCCGCAGACCTTCTCCCGCGGGAACGCGGTCTTCTCCAGAAGGAGTACGTCGAGCCCGGCCTTCGCCAGGTAATAGGCGGTCGTGGAACCGGCTGGCCCGGCCCCGACGACGATCACATCAGCGGTGTGTTCGGTGAGGGGCTGGGGCTCGGTCACGGCGGGTTCTCCCCAAAGCTCGAAATCTGTGTGCCGGCGGGCACGGGTTATGGGCAGTCTATGCAGCGGTACTGATCAGTCAGCCGAAGGGCCACCCGTGACAAAGCAGGCGACAAAGCAGACACTGCCGACCAAGCCCCTGCCCGCCGTACACCTGCGGGTTCCGACGCACGAGGACGCCTTCGTCTGGCACCGCCTCTTCGACGACCCGGACGTCATGGAGTTCTTCGGCGGCGCGTCGTCCGAGCTCTCCGTGTACGAGGAGCTGACCGCCCGGCAGCGCAGACACGACGCCGAACTCGGTTTCTGCTTCTGGACGTTGCTCGACGCGGACGGCGAGCCCATCGGCTTCACCGGAGCGCAGCCCTGGCCGAACGACTGGGGGCCCAGGGGAAAGATCGAGATCGGCTGGCGGCTCGGCCGCGCCGCCTGGGGCAAGGGGTACGTGACCGCCGCCGCGCGGACGACCCTGGAACGGGTGCGCGCCGCGGGCGTACCGGACGTGGTGGCGATGGTCGACGCCCGCAACGAACGGTCCGTGGCGGTGACCCGGCGCCTTGGCATGCAGCTGGCAGAAACCTACACGTCGCCGGTGGGCAAGCGGGAGGCACTCCAGTTCGGGCTGACGCTGTAGCGACCGAGGGCGGCGAGGGGCGCCGCACCGCTTCCGGACGGCGCTCCGGCGGGGCTACCCTGCCAATACCGCCGCCGGGGGTGACATCTGTGCCGAAGACGCCCAGTACAGACGAAGTGCGCGTACCGCGCCTCATCGGTCTCATGGCCGTGGACGCGCGCGAGTCGGCGGCGAAGCACGGCGTGGAACTCGCGGCGCCGGACCGCCCCGACTTCGACCTGGCCGTCGTCGACTACGTGGTCCGGCAGTACCCCACACCCGGCATGTGGATCCCCCGCGATGCCGTGGTCACCGTCTGGTTCGAGCTCGGCCCCGACGACGCCGGCGGCGCCGGGGTCCGCGAGCCGCGCCGCCCGGGGCCACCGGACGGCGGGCTGCGCCGCGAAATCGACGAGCCGGGGCCGGAGGTCGGCGCCGTCTGGTAGCCGCGGCTCCGGCCGACGCCGAGCGAGCGCCCCCTTGCCTCAGCCGTTGATGCGCCAGTACTCAAGGGCGGTCCGGTGGATCCTCGCGCCCTCGCTCGTGGGCCAGAAGTCCGCGCGCCAGGAGAGCTGGATGGCGTACTCGGTGCCGTTGTCGGCGACGTAACTCTGGTTCAGCGCGTGGATCTCGCGCCCCGCCGTGTCCGTGAAGGTGTACTCCCAGATCGCGCCGCTGCGCCCCTGGAAGGTGTTGGGTTCGAGCCGGATCCGCTGGTAGTCGGACTTCTTGGGGTCCTTCTTGGCGTCCTTCTCGATGGTCGTGAAGTTCTCGTACGAGGTGTACGTGGCATTCGGCACCACACCGACCAGGAACTCCTCCCGGCCGGTGGACCCCGCGTACACGGTCTGGCCGGGGCGGTCCTCCCCCTGCCTGCTCCAGCCCTCGGGCACGGCGAACTCGAAGCCGCTCACGTCGGACACCAGGTCGGAGCCGGTGGGCACGTCAGGGGCATCGTCCACGGTGTCCGGGCTGTCGCTCGGCTCTTCCGGGGTGGGCGAGGGGGTGGACGCGGGCGAAGGCGTGGGCGCGTCGGCGGAGCCGTCGATGTCCTCGGTGTCCTCGGTCCGGCTGATGGCGGGCTTGTCGTCCTTGCCGCCGGCCTTGTCCGCCTTGCCGTCGTCGTCGTTCTGCAGGAGCAGGACACCGGCCGCGATGCCGCCGCCGATGACCAGGGCGGCGGCGAGGGTGGCGGCCCACAGGGCGGTGCGCCGGGGTTCCGGGGCGGCGGGCTGCGGCTGCGGCTGGTAGGCGTGGGGGTCGTAGGCGGAAGGGCCGTAGGAGACGGGCGCGTAGGCGGGGTTGGCGGTCGGGACGTACGTGGGCTGGTCGTGGGCGGATTGGGGGATGGGGGCGGGCGGGGGTGCGGGGGTGGCGGGAGCGGCCGGTGTGTCGGGCGTGCCCGGAAGGGCCGGAGTGACAGCTCCCTGCGTCGGGGCGTCCGGTGTGACGGGCCCTACGGCTCCCACCGCACCCGCGCCGCCCCCGGCACCCGCGGACCCGGCACCCTCGGAGGTCGCAACCGCACCCGCAGGCGAGCCCGGCATCGGCGGCACCACCGGCACCGGCATCGCACCGGCCCCCGCCTGCTGCCCCGCCATCTGCAACAGGAACGGAGCGACGAGCGCCGCGACGGCGACCCAGAGCAGCCCGAAGAGCAGCGCGTCCGGCACGCTCACGCCCGCCTCGAAGGTGCCGTTGCCCGAGCCGCCCGAGCTGCTGCCTCCGCCGAACTCCGCCGACGCGTTCCCGGAGGCGTCGACGCTGACCCCGCCGACCCCGGCGAGCAGCAGGAAGAGCCCGAAGAAGATCCCGGCGGCGAGCAGTTGCTCACCCCGGTGCGCCGAGCGGCGTGCGGCGAGGATGCCGAGGGTCAGCGCGCACACGAGGCCGAGCGCGAGCGCACCCACGATCGCCCAGTCGTTGGTGACGTCCCCCAGCTCCGAGAGCCCGAAGGATTCGCTCTCGTAACCACCGCCGTACGCCGAACTGCTCCCCTGCACCGATGCTTCGAGCGGCGCTCCCCAGCCGAGGCCGAGGGCGGCGGCGCCGAGGTTGGGCAGCAGGAGCAGGGCGATGACGAGCGGGGACACGTCGGCTTCGTCGAGGTCGGCGACGCGTTCGAGGTCGTCGATCTGGGCGAGACTGACGAACGCGACGAGCGAGCAGAGTGCCAGCACGATCGCGATCGCGCGCAGCGCGGTCCCTGTGGCACGGAACGCCGCCTGCCAGCTGGGCCGCTGAGCGAGCCAGGGGGCCAGGTCGTGGCGGTGCAGTACGCCGAAGGAGACGGCGAGTCCGAGCACGAACGCACCGAGGGCGGCGAGTACCGGCGATGAGGAGAGCTCGACGCCCTCGATCTCGGGCTGCGCGAAGAGGCTGAGCACGAGGGTGCTCACGGTCACCAGCAGCGTGACGCGCACGGCCGCTTCGAGCCCCGCCGTTCCGCCGCCGTGGCCTCCGTCGCGCAGGAGGATGCGGGAGCGCAGGACGCGTACGCCGATGAAGAGGGCCCCGATCCACAGGGCGGTGGCGGTCAGCGGAATGAGGTGCAGGGTGGCTGTGCCGTCAAAAGCGGCCCCCACATCGGAGCTCTCACCTCCGAAGACGGACGCCTGCTGCCGCTCGCTCCCCGATACCTCGAAGCCGCCGCCCACGGCCTGGAGCAGAGTCGCGAGCGCGATCCGCATCCGCTCGCCGAACCCGACGACGACGTCGTCACCGTCGCCCTGCCCGTACGAGGGCATGGCCATCGCGACAGCGGCGATGAGCACCAACCCCAGCGGCCACAGGGCGGCTTGAGCGGACCCGGCCCAGTCCCCGCGGAACGCCCGCCCGAAGAAGGCGCCTACGGGGGAGGAGGGCGCAGCCGGAACGTACGCGGGCGGGGGCGGAGAGGCGGGAGCGGCCGGAAGTTCCGGCGCGGGCAGGGAAGTTGCCGTGAACCCGGGTCCAGCAGGCTGCCCGGCATCAGGCTCACTGCCGGGTGCCGCGGGCTCGGGCGCCACCGATGCCGCAGCAGGGACCGCAGCCGGGGCAACATCCGCAGCAGTCGGCCCGCCAAGCTCTGCGGCAGGCAGAACCAAAGGCCCCGCATCCACAGACGTGTCACGCGGACGCTCGCGCCCGCACTTCATGCAGAAGCGGGCCTCGTCAGGGGTGGTGGCCCCGCAGTGAGGACAGTTCGACGCCATGGGGACGCTCCGTCATTGGGGAGATGACCAAAGACCGACCCGTGCCGAACGATCCCGCGGCGGCCGACGCGAAAGAGCGGCTTCGCATCGACACCGCCGCGTCGGCGGAGTCGTATCACAACGGACACATCTTGCCCGGCGGCTGGTTCCCGTCAACTCGGTTCACAGCGGAAGATTTTGTACGCTTCCGGCCGCAGGCGTCCCGCGACAGCTCCACCGGCAGGTCTACGCCTTGAATCCCCGGTGCAGCGCCACGACTCCACCGGTCAGATTCCGCCACGCGACCTTCGACCAGCCCGCCTCCTGCAACAGCGCGGCCAGCGTCGGCTGGTCCGGCCAGGAGCGGATGGACTCCGCGAGATAGACATACGCGTCGGGGTTGGAGGAGACCGTGCGCGCGACCGGCGGCAGCGCCCGCATCAGGTACTCCTCGTAGACCGTGCGGAACGGCGCCCACGTCGCGTGCGAGAACTCGCAGATGACGACCCGGCCGCCGGGCTTCGTCACGCGGTACATCTCCCGCAGCGCCCGGTCCGTCTCCTGGACGTTGCGAAGGCCGAAGGAGATCGTGACGGCGTCGAACGTGTCGTCCTTGAACGGCAGCTTCGTCGCGTCCCCGGCCGTCAACGGCATCCAGGGGTGCCGCGCCTTGCCGACCTGCAGCATGCCGAGCGAGAAGTCGCAGGGCACGACGTACGCGCCCGCCTGCGCGAAGGGCTGCGACGAGGTGGCGGTACCGGCGGCGAGGTCGAGGACCTTCTGCGCGGGGCGCGCGTCGACGGCCTTGGCGACCGCCTTGCGCCACAGCCGGGCCTGCCCGAGCGACAGCACGTCGTTCGTGAGGTCGTACCGTTCCGCCACGTCGTCGAACATCGAGGCGACTTCGTGCGGCTGCTTGTCCAGAGATGCGCGGGTCACCCGACCATTGTGGCAGTACGGACACCCACGCGAAGAGGCGGCTCACGGCAGCAGCCGTGGCCCGCGCCGGGCTGCGATGTCCTCGACCCACCCCACGAGCACCACGGCGACGCCGATGAGGACCCAGGCCACGCCGAACTGGAACCACGTACTGTCCAGCGGCAGCCACCGCTCGAAGGCGGGGACCTGCCACATCAGGTCGATCAGCGGCACGCTGCACATCAGCGCGACCTCGTGCCAGAGGTAGAGCGTGACGGCGCGGGCGTTGAAGACCGTCACGAGCCGGTCGGGGACCTTGAAGCGCGCGAGCCACCCGAAGTCGACCTCGAAGTACACCTTGAGGTACATCAGCAGCGTGACGAAGCCCGCCGACCACAAGGCCTGGGCGAGAGGGATGTCGTCGAGGTCGTACGTGCCGTCCACCTGGTGGTGCAGGGCCCACCAGCCGCCCGCCAGCAGCGCGGCGACCGCCGCGGCCACCACCGGCGTCGGGGAGAGCCGGCGCAGCACGCCGTCGCGGTGCGCGAAGCCGAGCAGCCAGCAGAAGAGGAACACCGACACATCGCCGGCCGCGCTCCCGAGGCGCCCTTCCGGCAGGCTCCACACCGTCTCGAAGAGCGCGACCGGTACGAGGGACAGCAGGAGCACGGGCACGGGCGCGAGGCGGAACAGCCGCAGGAGCAGGGGCGAGAGCAGCACGAACCAGAGATACGTACGCAGGTACCAGAGCACGGCCCACGCCTGCTCGCCCCAGGCGTTGCCCGGCGGATCGCCGAGCGGCAGCACCCAGTAGAGGATGTCCGCGCCCGGCATCCAGCCCTTGACCAGCATCGCCGTGACGATGACCGCCGCGAACGCCCACAACGGGATCAGCAGCCTGCGCAGCCGCCCACGGATCACCTTGACCGCGGGCCGCTGAAGCGACTTCGCCATCAGCGATCCGGCGAGCGCGA
The DNA here is from genome assembly GCF_053606765.1 of Streptomyces sp. NPDC055189. Taxonomy (NCBI): domain Bacteria; kingdom Bacillati; phylum Actinomycetota; class Actinomycetes; order Kitasatosporales; family Streptomycetaceae; genus Streptomyces; species Streptomyces sp. NPDC055189. Next base: position 35,287 of record NZ_JBSGSG010000060.1, on the reverse strand, counting down.
ACATCACGCCCATGGAGGGGAAGGCGAAGCCCAGCCAAGGCCATTCGAAGGTGTGGTACGCAACGACACGTATCAGGGCAAAGGCGCGCAATGCGTCGAAGTACCGGTCACGCGCCTTGCTCGCGGCCTCCGGCGCCGCAGGCGACGCCACTTCCCGGAGCCGGTGCGCCCCCGCCATCACCGCACCCCCGCATCGGCCCGCGGGGCGCCGACCTCGCCGGTGCGCTTGAGCTTCTGCCAGCGCAGCCTGCCGCCCGTGAGGGCCGTGACGCAGGAGTGGATCAGGACCAGATACATCAGCTGTCGGTACGCGAGCTGCTGGAGCGGCATCATCAGGAGATACCGGTACTTCTCGCGGTCGAGCCGGAAGGCGTACGCGGCGCAGAGCAGCTGCACGGCGAGGACGGCCAGCCAGGCGAGCAGGGACGCCCGTACGTCCACGAAGATCATCGAGTAGACGGTGAACACGTCGATGAGCGGTGCGAAGACCGGCGTGATGATCTGGAAGATCACCACCAGCGGCATTCCGACCCGGCCGAACCTGCCCGAAGGCCCCTTGTCCGTCACGGACTTGCGGTGCTTCCACAGCGCCTGCATCGTGCCGTAGCTCCAGCGGTAGCGCTGACGCCACAGCTGCTGCACGGAGGCCGGCGCCTCGGTCCAGGCCCGCGCGTGCTCGGCGTACACGACCCGCCAGCCCTGGCGGTGCAGGGCGATCGTGATGTCGGTGTCCTCGGCGAGCGTGTCCTCGCTCATGCCGCCGACGGCAAGCACCGCGTCGCGGCGGAACGCGCCGATCGCGCCCGGGATGGTGGGCATGCAGCGCAGCAGGTCGTACATGCGGCGGTCGAGGTTGAAGCCCATCACGTACTCGATGTGCTGCCACGCGCCGATCATGGTCCCGCGGTTGCCGACCTTGGCGTTGCCCGCGACCGCGCCGACCTCCGGGTCGGCGAAGGGCTGCACCAGCTGCCGCACGGCGTCCGGCTCGAAGACGGTGTCGCCGTCCATCATCACGACGATGTCGTACCGGGCATGCCGTACGCCGTTGTTGAGCGCGGCGGGCTTGCCCGCGTTCTCCTGGCGCACGACGCGGACGTTCGGCAGTCCGAGCGACTCGGCGATCTCCGCCGTCCCGTCCGTCGAACCGTCGTCCACGACGATGATCTCGATGGGGTGGGTGCTGGCCGCCAGGGAGTTCAGGGTGCCGGCGATGCACTCCTTCTCGTTGTACGCGGGGACGATCACGCTCACCGGGCGCCTGACCTCAGGACCCCAGGAGAATCCTGGTCTGTTGCGCTGCCGGTGGTGGCGCCGGGCAAGGACCAGCATCAGCCCGAACCTGCCCAGGACGGCGACCCCGACGACGGCGAGACCGACGGCGAGCCCCGGCACCACCCACTCGGCGACGGCGACGGCCGCGACGAGCGACCTGCCCTCCCAGAGGGTCGCGCCGGTGGCCTTGTGATGGGCCGTCGGACGACCAGCTGCCCCGCTGACCGTCGTGAAGGTGTAGCCCTTGGCCTTCATCTTCTTGATGTACGTGCCCAGGGCCTTGAGCGTCTGGCTGCGGTCGCCGCCGGAGTCGTGGAAGAGGACAGACGCGCCCTTGCCGTTCTTCGGCGTGGCCCACTTGATGATGTTCTCGACGCCGGGCTTCTGCCAGTCCTCGCTGTCGGTGTCGACGAAGACGCTGGTGTACCCCATCGAGCCGAGCTTCTTGTAGACCGACCAGGAGTAGTTGTCGATGGCGTCCGGCTTCGACGAGTACGGCGCGCGGAAGAGGGTCGTCGTGATGCCCGCGGCCCCCGCGAGCGCCAGCTGGGTCTGCTTCAGCTCACGTTCGACGCGGGCGGCGCTCTGGTAGGAGAGGTCGACGTGCGTGAACGTGTGGACCCCGACCTCGTTGCCCTGCGCCACCAGGCGTTTCACCACGTCGGGGTAGCGGGAGACCATCGAGCCGACCATGAAGAAGGTGCCGTCGACGTCGTTGTCCTCAAGCACCTTGAGGACCTTGGGCGTCCACTCCGGGTCCGGGCCGTCGTCGAAGGTGAGCGCGATGGTCTTGCCCGGCACGGACCGGCTCTGCGCCTCGCCCGCACGGAAATCGAGTATCGGCCCGCCGTCGATGACCTTGTCCGGTACGTCGCTCGAACTCGCTCCCACACGCACGCGGGAGTCGTCGCCGATCTCGGCACGCAGATATCCGTCGAGGAGCATCACGCTCGTGAGGGCGAGCAGGAGCAGCAGGGCGAGGATGACGCGCGGCTTCTGCAGCGCGGCGGCGCGGCGGCCCGCGCGTTCGATCCTGCTGGGGGTGGCGTGCCGCCGGCCGCGCGGACCCGCGGGTGGGGGTGTCGTCGTATGGGTCATGAGTGTGTGGGGGATCCGGTCGGAGGTGTGCCGGTCGGGACGCTGCCGGGGACGCTTCCCGGAGCACCTCCCGGGGCACCTCCCGGGGCACCTCCCGGGGCGCCGCCACCGTCGAAGGGCAGCAGTTCGGCGGGGCTGAGCGAGGTGCCCCAGCCCATGAAGGCCATGCCGAGCACGATCGCGTAGCCGAGGCAGGCGATGCCCGCGAGAATTCCGGCGCGGCGCAGCAGGCGCGCCCTGCGTCCGGACATGTCCACGAACACGGGCCCCGCTGCGGGGCCGTTGCCGCGTTTGCGACGGCGGCCGCGACGCGGGGCGGCGCGCTTTTCGGCGGCGGGAACGGCGGAATCGGAATGCATTCGAGGAGGTAAGCAGGGTAATTTCGCAAAATTCCCTGAGCGGACTGTGAGCAGCCCGTGAGATTCGCGCCAACCTGTCACTGAGCTGGGAGAGTTGGCGACCGTTCGTCCGCACACCCCATTACGGGTACGTTGAAAAGGTCAGCCTTTCCCGAGCAAGTGAGCATGTGAGCGAGTGAACGTGCGGAATATACGAGGCGTGCGGAATACCCGGCGCTTGCTGAAGCCGGCCGCCGGTCTCGTCTGTCTGGCCGCGCTGGTGTGCTCCGGCTGCTCGGCGTCCGGGGACACGTCCGACGACGGCTCGTCCCCGTCGAGCGCGTCCTCCCCGTCCTCGCCCTCCTCCCCCTCCGCGACGTCCTCCGAGGCGCCCGAAGCCACCACCGCGTTCGCCCCGTACGTCAGCGCCACGACCGCCGGGGACTCCGACACCTCCGGCTCCCCGTCGACGTACAACCTGGCCTTCTCCGTAGCGGACGGCAGCGACTGCACGCCCGTATGGGGCGGAACCACGGACATCGACGACGACGCGGTGGCGACCCGGACGGCGAAGCTGAAGTCCTCGGGAGGCGCCGTCCGCGTCTCCTTCGGCGGCGCGGCGGGCAAGGAACTCGCGCTCGCCTGCGACAGCGCGTCCCAACTCGCCGCCGCCTACGCGAAGATCCTGGACGCCACCGGCGCGACCGAGGCCGACTTCGACATCGAGGGCGACGCGCTCACCGATTCCGCCTCGGTGGACCGCCGCTCCGAGGCGATCGCGCTGCTCCAGAAGAAGCGCGACCTGAAGGCCACGTTCACGCTCCCCGTGATGCCGTCGGGCCTGGACGCCGACAGCCTGGCGCTGCTCGACTCCGCCAACGACCACGATGCGCGGGTCTCGACCGTGAACATCATGGCGATGAACTACGGCACGTCCTTCGCCGGTGACATGGGCGATTACGCGACCACGTCGGCCACCAAGGCGCACGCCCAGATCAAGAAGGTCTTCGGCCTCTCGGACCGGAACGCCTGGAAGGGCCTTGCGGTCACCGCGATGATCGGCGTGAACGACGTCAAGGGCGAGACATTCACGCTCGCCGATGCGGCCCAACTCCGCTCGTACGCCGAGAAGAAGGGCGTCGCGTGGCTGTCGATGTGGGCAACATTCCGCGACAAGCAGTGCGGGGCGGGAACGTCGACGACAAAGGCGCAGAACTCGTGCAGTGGGGTTGAGCAGGAGCGGGGGGCGTTCGCAGAGGCCCTGTCAGGCTGACCAGCTGCGGGGGACTGCGCGACAAGCCCCCACCGCCCCGCAGCAATAAAGACCCCCTACCGCCGCCGGAACACCAAGCGGCCGCCGATCACCGTTGCCACGCACGTCGCCGGACCGCGTCGCACCAGGTCCGCCCGGTCGGCCACGTCGAACACCGCGAAGCGGGCAGGGCCTCCCACTGTCAGCGGGGGCAGCAGGACCAGGGGGGTCGGGGACAGGGATACGGGGCCGGGCAGGCGTGGTGGGCGTCGGCCCGATGCGAGGCCCACCCCGCGGACGGCGTCGAGGACCGGACGGGAGCGCAGTTCGCCGGCGACGGCCACCGTGCCGTGCGCGAGGAGCCGCTGCACGCCCCGGCGGGCGCTGCCACCGAGAAGGGACGGATCGGCGCGGAAGATCGCCCGCGCGCGCTCACCGCCGATGGGCACGGTGCCGAGCCGGTCGGCCTCGCGCGGGTCGGGGTGGTAGGTGCCTTCGAGGATTTCGGGGCCGTACGGGTTGAGCAGGCCCGGCGTGAGGATGCCGGGCCAGCGCCGGACGCGGGCGGCGGGGTGCGCCGCGGCCAGCTCCTCGTACGGGCCGACGGCGGCGACGACCGCCCCGTCGGCCAGGACCGCCGCCTCGGGTGTCCCTTCGGCGACGTGAAGTGTGCGCACGGCGGCCTCAGTTGGAGGCGAGGAGCTTCAGCTCGGGGTGAGCCGTGCCGCCCTCGATCGCCGTGGAGGAGATGTGCGAGGCGACGCGGTCGTCGGTCGGGTCGTTCGCCGGGTCGTCGTGCACGACGAGGTGCTCGTACGTCGTGGCGCGCTGGGCCGGGACCCGCTCCGCGCTGCGGATCATGTCGATCATGTCGCGCAGGTTGTTGCGGTGCTTGGCACCGGCGGAGGAGACGACGTTCTCCTCCAGCATCACGGAGCCGAGGTCGTCCGCGCCGTAGTGCAGGGTGAGCTGGCCGGCCTCCTTGCCGGTGGTCAGCCAGGAGCCCTGGATGTGGGCGACGTTGTCGAGGAAGATCCGCGAGATCGCGATCATGCGGATGTACTCGAAGATGCTGGCCTGCGTCCGGCCCTTGAGGTGGTTGTTCTCGGGCTGGTACGTGTACGGGATGAAGGCCCGGAAGCCGCCGGTCTTGTCCTGCGTGTCGCGGATCATCCGCAGGTGCTCGATGCGCTCGGCGTTGGTCTCGCCCGTGCCCATGAGCATCGTGGACGTCGACTCGACGCCGAGACGGTGGGCGATCTCCATGATCTCCAGCCAGCGCTCGCCGCTCTCCTTGAGCGGGGCGATGGCCTTGCGCGGGCGGGCCGGGAGCAGCTCGGCGCCCGCGCCGGCGAAGGAGTCGAGCCCGGCGGCGTGAATGCGCTGGATGGCCTCCTCGGCGGAGACCTTCGAGATGCGGGCCATGTGCTCGACCTCGGAGGCGCCGAGGGAGTGGATGACCAGCTGCGGGAAGTTCTTCTTGATCGCCGAGAAGTGCTCTTCGTAGTACTCGACGCCGAAGTCCGGGTGGTGCCCGCCCTGGAACATGACCTGCGTGCCGCCGAGCTCGACGGTCTCGGCGCAGCGCCGCAGGATGTCGTCGAGGTCGCGCGTCCAGCCCTTCTTGGTGTCCTTCGGGGCGGCGTAGAAGGCGCAGAACTTGCAGGCGGTCACACACACGTTGGTGTAGTTGATGTTCCGCTCGATGATGTACGTCGCGATGTGCTCGGTCCCGGCGTACCGGCGGCGGCGGATCGCGTCGGCGGCGGCGCCGAGCGCGTGCAGCGGGGCATCGCGGTAGAGGTCGAGCGCCTCTTCCTCAGTAATCCGCCCACCTGCGGCGGCACGGTCGAGCACGGACTGAAGGTCGGCCTTCTCGGTCACCGGGGCGTCCCTTTCGTAAGGGTTTTGAAAAAGCAAGGCGCGAAGCGCTTCGAAATAAGGGTGGTGGTGGGAGACGGGTGGGCGGACTGATTCAGCGTACGCCAGCCCGTCCGGCCGCCTGACGTCAGGCGGCGTACGCCCCGACCAGGAGTCCCAGGAACGCCCCGCCGATCAGGAACGGCCCGAACGGGATGGCCGTCTTGCGCCCGGCACGGCGGGCGACGACCAGGAATCCGCCGTACAGCGCGGCGAGCAGGAACCCGGCGAAGGTGCCGAGGAGCACCGCGCCCCACCCGTACCAGCCGAGGACGGCACCCAGGCTCAGCGCCAGTTTCACGTCGCCGAAGCCCATGCCGTTCGGGCTGATGAGGAAGAGCACGAAGTACGCGGCGCCGAGCCCGAGCCCTCCGTACAGCGCGTGGATCCAGGAACCGGCGTGCTCGGGCAGCACGGCGGCACCTCCGAGGAGTACGAGCGCGGCCCCGGCGAGCGGCAGCGTCAGCACGTCGGGCAGCCGGTGCACCCCGAAGTCCACGACGGCGAGCAGCACCCCGAAGGGCGCGAGCAGCAGCCAGACCCCGAGCTCGGGCCGCGTGCCGGTGGCGGCGGCGAGGACCGCGCAGACGAGGGCGGTGGCGAGGGCGACGGTCGTGGTCCGGGGCCCGTAGCGGGTCCCGTCTTGGCGACACCGCGCAAGCCCGATCCACCCGCCCACGGGATGCCCGTCGGGGCAGCTGTCCCGCCACCCCTCGTCGGGCGCCACGGAGAGCCGATAGGCGACGCGGGGCACGAGGAGCCCGGCGAGGGCGCCCCAGAGGGCGCCACCGAGGACGTACAAGAGCGGTTCCAACGTTCACCCTTTGGACGCGGAGATACGGGTGGGTGGGCGGGAGACATCCGCCGCGAAGCGGCGGCCGCGAATCCGCCCCACCCGCCCCGCAGCGAAAGAACTACCCGACAGCAGAGAGCCCACTACGCCAAGCAGGAAGCAACTCGTCCAGCAAGGCTTCGGTCCGAGGCGGCACGCCCCGAGCCCCACTCCGCGCAACAAGATCGGCGGCCACCTGCTGCAAGCGGGCAGGATCCCCCACCGCATGAGTCCCCCGCAGCAACTCGTTCCAGAGCCGCTCGTCCCCCGGCGCGGAATTGAGCGAAGCGTTCAACGCCTCGATGGCCTTCTCCGCACGCCCCTTCTCCAGGTGGAACTCGGAGAGGGCGAGCCCGATGTCGGCGACGAGCAGCGGCAGCTGCGCGTCGATGATCTCGTGCGTGAGCCACGCGTACCGCCCCTGCGGCCGGTCTTCGAGCAGCGGCCCGCGGACGAGCACCAGGGCATCGGTGAGCATCCGCCCACGTACGGCACGGCTGTTGGCACCGCGCCCCTGGGTCGCCTCGTGGTACAGCGACCGCAGCACATCAAGATCGGATACGACGGACTTGGCGAGCGTGAGCCGCCCGCTGCGGTCGGCCCGCAGCCGGGGCGACCCGTCGGGCTCGGTGCCGAGCCACTCCCGGAGCCGCTCGACGAGCGCGTCGCGCACGTCCTCGGTGACACCGCGCGGCCACAGCGCGGAGGCGAGCACCCGCGGGTGCACTCCCTCGCGGTGCAGCAGGAGCAGCGCCAGCGCCTCGTGCATCAGCGGGCTGCGCTCACCGTCAGGCGTGTCGAGGCCGATGATCTCGTACGTTCCGACGAGGCGCGCGTACACCGCGGGCCGCCCCTGCTCGGTGACGTCGACGAGGAACGGCGGGGTTGCCGCCGTACGACCGGAAGCGCCACCGCCCTGGCCCTGGCCCTCGCCCTCGCCGGGATCGGCGTCGACGAAGAGCTCCACGACGGCCCGCTGCTGGGCCTCGGGCAGCGCCTGCGCCTCAAGCTCAAGGCCGAGCAGCGGTGCGAGCAGCTTGCCCTCGGCGGTGATCTCCATCTCCCAAGCGGCACCCGGCAGGTCTCCGGACTCGGTACCGACGAGGTACCCGATGCCGAGACGGCTGGCATCGGCGGCCAGCTCGGCGAGCTTCACGGCGTCGTCACCGGTGGGCTCGGCGGCGAGCAGCACCAGGTGCGGCGCCCAGCGGGTGTGCTGGGCGGGTCCCGTACGCCCGGTGAGGACGGAGTCGTGCCCGGCGGCCCCGAGAGCCCCCCGGCGCTGCCGCGTCTCCGCCTCCATCGTCTCGATGAGCGCCTCGATGTCGTCGAGATGCCGCAGCCGGTTGGGCGCGAGCGGCGTCAGGTCCTGCCCGAAGCCGACGAGGGTGATGGTCATGCGGTCGGACCACCCGTTGGTGGCGAGCTCGGCGGCGACGGAGGCGAAGACGGCGGCGCGGTCGGCCTCGGTACCGCTCAGCGAGACGACACCGGGCACGGCTTCGAGGTTGAGCAACAGCCGCGAGTCGTCGAGCGTGCCGAGGCTGACGAGCCCCGGGTAGGGAGCGGCGGTGTCGACGTCCTCGTACCGCTCGGCGTCGGTCCTGGCCAGCATCCAGAACGTCTGGTCCTGCCCCAACTGCCAGGGAGCGGGCGGCCGTCCGGCGGGCTGGGCGAGCTGGAGGTGCAGATCGCCGTTGCTGAGCCAGGCGGCGTAGACGGTGGGCAGGGCCCGCGATTCCTCGGCGAGGGCCGCGGCGAGCCCCCTCAGCGACAGATCGAGAAGCCGTACGCCCTCGGGGTCGGCGCCCACGAGCAGCGCGTCCTGCACATCGGCCGCACCCCCGGTCGGCGTCGGCGGCTCCATGCCGCGGCGTCCGCCGACGGCGCCCATGGCCGACTGCCACAGCGCGTGGCGCCGACGGCGGCCGAGGGCGCCGAGGAGTCCGGCGGCGAGGAGCGGGGCTCCGATGAGGGCTTCGGGCAGCCCGAAGGAGAACCCTTCGGACTCGCTGCCGCTGCTGGCGACGGGAGCTTCCTGCCGCCCGCCGCCGCTTTCGGAGGGCCGCTGCTCGGGGACGGTGATGTGAGCGGTGTCGCGATCGACGGATCCGCCGCCCTGCTGACCGCCGCCCTGCTCCTTGGCGCCGCCGCCCTGCTGCCCGGACTTGGCGTAGTCGGAGATCTGCTCCTTCACGTCCTGCGAGACCTTGGGCGCCTCGTCGGGCATCTCGACGAGCTCGCCGCCGTGCGCGTCCGCGGGCATCTCCATGATCCAGCCGGGCCGGATGAGGCTGGCCTCGGACAGGCGGGACCCGTCGGGCTGCTCCCTGTCCTTGTTGAGCTGGTAGATCTCCTTGTAGCGGCGGCCGTCTCCCAGGTGCCGCTCGGCGATCTCCCACATCGAATCGTGGTGACGCCCTTCGGGCGGCTGGATCCGGTAGTACTTGGTGTCGCCGTCCTTGGCGGTGCTGCTGCCTGCGTGAGCGGCGGCCTGCTCGGCCTGTTCGGCGACGGCACTGGCCGCGCTCCCGGCCTGCTCCTGTCCGAAGAGACCACCGGGGGTCTGCTGGGCGGAGGCGGCGGACGCGGGCTTCTGATTCCCCTCAAGGGACTGCCCGAACTGCGAGAGCCCCGGCGCGAAGCTGGCGGCGGTGGCGCCGACCAGGAGCAGGGCGGCGACGAGTTGGCGGGCGAGGATCTGACTGCCGCCGGCGCCGGGCACGCGGCCCGGCATTCCCACACCGGAGAGCGCGGCCTTGACCTCGACGAGGACGCAGGCGGTGAACTGGGCCCAGGCGAGCCAGACGACGACGGTCAGGACGTTGACGAACGTCGTGACCGTGATCTCCTGCTGCAACCAGTCAAGGGAGGGCGCACCGCCCGGCAGCGGCCACCCCACGGTGAACGCGAGGGCGCCAGGCACGCCGACGACGAGCGCGGCCAACGCGACAAAGGCGAGGAACGCCTTGACGAAGTCCCCGGCCGTACGTCGACGCCGGGGCAGCGGCTGCGGCGTCCGATTCCGTGGAGCCGACGGGCCGCCTGTCGAACTTGAAGAGGTGCGCGCCATGGCGGGTGTCCTGTTGTCCTCTGAGAGGGAGCGGATAGAGATCGACGAGATCGTTTGGAGATCAGCCGAGCGTACTGAGGCGATGGTACGGAAGGGGCCGGAGGTCAGACAGGGGCAGCGGCTTTCGGGGGCGCTCAATGAACTCCACCGGTTGCCCGTTTACGCCCGAGTCGCACCGTACGTCCAACGCTCCCCGTGCGGTCGCCGACCACGAATGTCCGCTTGAGGCAGGCATCCATCCCTGCGCGTCACAGTTCCGGCACGGAATCGCTGCGCCCCCGTAGCACTTGAGCAACCTTCGCTCCCGTTCGCTTCCGTCACCGCACGAAGCGCGAGAACCTTCACAAAGCCCACCAGTGCTGATAACCCGCACCTGATAACTTCGTTCGGCTTCATTTTCTCCTGCACACGTTTCGAAACTCTGGGGGACTGCAATCGTGGCCCGTCGCACTATGCCCGTCCTTGCCGCCGTAGTGGCGAGCGCGACCCTGCTGTTGACCGCTTGTGGAAGCGGCGGGAGCGAAGACTCCTCGGACAAGATCGAGGGGGCGGGGAAGGGGTCGAGCAAGCCGACACCCACCGCGTCGGAGTCGTCGGACGTCGACCGCCCCAAGATCACGCTCCCCGAGTCCTTCAAGGCTGACTTCGAGGGCTGGACGGACAGCGACCCGAAGATCCAGTCGATCCTGAACGACGGCAAGGAGCGGCTCCGCGGGACGTACGCCGCGATCGGCGAGGCCGACCCCGAGGCCGATTACCTGGCCTTCTACAGCGCCCGGTCCGCCCTCGACAGCGGCCAGAAGTGGGTCCAGGGCTACAAGGGGCTGACGATCACCGGCGAGGTCAAGGCCACCAACCCCGAGGCGGAGATCCGCGAGAAGGGCCGGGCGACTCTGTTCTACTGCGTGGACGAGAGCAAGGGCTTCAGCAAGGACCTCAAGACGGGCAAGAAGGAAGGGACTCCCGAAGGCGAGTCCCCCAAGGTCCAGTACCGCACGGCCCTGGAGAAGGGCGACAACGGCGTCTGGGTCACCACCTCGGTAGAGACCGCCCCTGGAGGATGCTGATCATGGGCTCCACTCGCAGGACCGTAGGCACCGCTGTCGTCCGGGTGATAGCCCCCTTGGCGATCGTCTCCGCCCTTGTTCCGTCGCCCGCGCTGGCCCTGGGCGGGCCGGGCCACGAAGGCGGCAGCGCGGACGACAAGGGCAACCTCGGGGCCGGCGTCAACCACTCCTCGATCAAGATCTCGTACAAGAGCGGCGGAGACGGCGGCGGCAAGAAGGGGAATCTGGCGCCGATCGACCCCAACTGGAAGCCCCCGGCCTGCTGGTACGAGCCCGCTTACACGCCCGAGCAGCTCAAGAAGGCCGCCGAGGCCGGAGAAGTCGACGACGCCGGCATCCACGAGTTCTGGTCGGACGCGATCTTCATCGACCATTACGACAAGGGCGAGGCCAACGACAACTTCGACGACGAGAACAGTCGCGCCGAGGGCTACAAGAACTACAACATCGGCAAGGACGGCTACTTCTGGCGCGGTGTCGCACCGGACGACACCGACCCGGACTCCTGGGACTGCGGCCGCATCATGTTCTGGCAGGACGCGGGAACGGTCCCCGACATTCCGCACGCCCCGACGCCGGAAATGCTCGCCGAGTACGCGTACGACAAGGTGAAGGTCCCCGACACCAAGGTCGAGCTGAAGCCCGAGGCCAAGTCGACGGTCAATCTGCCCACCTGGGTCTGGCTGGACAAGGGCACCTTCAAGGACGTCCAGGTGCGCGCGGAACTTCCCAAGACGGGCATCTGGGCGGAGACCACGGCCAAGCCGGTAAGCCTCCACCTGGAACCGGGCACGGGGGACTCGGAGACCTTCCCCGCATCCGGCGAATGCGAGATCAACGAAGACGGCAGCATCGGCACGCCCTACGCGAAGGGCAAGTCGAAGCAGGACCCGCCGTGCGGCATCCGCTATCTCCGCGCCACGGACGGAAAGCCGTACCAGCTGAAGGCATCCATCACCTGGGAGATCTCCTGGGAGGGCTCGGACAACGACGGCAAGCACAACCTGCCGAACGGCACCTTCGAGACGACCCAGGACATGGACGTCCAGGAAGTCCAGTCGATCAACCGCTGATCAAGGGGCTCCACGCCATGCGCGGGCACGCCACCCTCACCGAACGCCGTGCGCCATGGGTCGTCTTCACGCGCCACGACGACCCATGGCTGAACGACGAAACCGCGAAGCTCCAGAGGCTGGGCGGCCGTGTGATCCGCATGGACGGCAGGCAACTACGAGACCCGCGCACCCTTTTCGCCACCTTCGCCCGCGAGCTCCGCTTCCCGGCCTACTTCGGCCACAACTGGGACGCGCTGGTGGACTGCCTCCAGGACTGGCACGGCCACGGGGGCGCTTCTCGGGACGCCGCGGTTGTCATCGACAGTGCCGACGACCTGCTGAGCGCCGATTTCCTGGGCTGCTTCGTCTCGGTCCTCTGCCAGGCAGCATGGCGGGCCAACCTCCGACTAGACGCAGACGGCAACCCGGACGAAGGCACGCCCCCTTTCACCCTCCACACCGCCTTCCTCCTCAACAACACCCCACCAACCGCCTTCGCCGGACCCGCGGCAACCGACATGGACGTCGCCGTAAGACTCGACGAGGGCCGCCTGACGGCAACACTGACCGGCGAGGACTGGCCCGACGTCGCCCCGGGGCCGAAAGCCACGGAGAGAGTGTCTGCGCCGCACAGACTCGGCGAGGCCGAGACAGAGGTGAAAGGGGTCGTCGATTCACTGCCCGCGGAACTCGTCGACAGACTGTCCGCGTTCCTGGAGAACGCCGAACCGCTGCTCTCCTCGCCCGGCACCCTGCCTGACCCCTTCTCCGACAGCGAGCAGATGCGCGTACGCATCGGAATCATGACCGACGGGGTGTGGGTATGGCAGCTGTCCTGGGCCGACTACGTGCGGTACCACCGGGTCGCCCCACCGGCCGAATTCCTCCAGCACATCGAATCGGTCGATTTCCGTGCGCCGGAAATCCCTGAGGGCTGCGCGATGCAGATCGCGAAAGCAGAGGGAATCCCGATGCCCCCGGATGGCGAGGACTGGGGCTGACGCTCGGCCGGGGCAACGGCGGCCCCCGCAACCTGCGCCCGCCGCTGCCCCGGGCACATATCCCCGCCCCCGGAACCACAGAGCAGGTCATAATCGTCTTCGGAGGGCAAGCCACGCCCTCGGCCTGGCCGAGGGGTTCCACGGCACGCGCCTGCGACAGAGCTGAGAGGGAACTGGCATGGGTGGTAAAGGCAAGAGCGACCTCGCGCTCCCGCTCAGCGATCTTGAGGACTACGGAAGCCGGCTGCGGTCCGTCAAGGACCGGATGAACCGGACGAAGAAGACCTTCGAGTCCTACAAGGACGACATCGGCGACGGCGGCGTGTACGACGCGCTCGACGACTTCGAGTCCAACTGGGAGGACGGCCGCGAGGACATCACCCAGCAGCTGAGCGCGCTGGCCGACATGTCCGACGCGGTCGTACGCGAGTTCAAGAAGCTGGACGACAAGCTGGCGAAGGACGTCTCCGAGGGCGTGAAGGAGAAGGGCGGCAAGGGCGGTAAGGGCAAGGGCGAGGGCGATTAGCCCCACCAGGAAGCCCCGCCAGGAAGCCCTAACGGGACGCCCCACCGGGAAGCCCTCCAGCTCCCCCGGTTAAGCCAGCCCGCCCGGCGCCCCCTCCCCCAACAACCGGTGAACTCCGCCCCACCCCGAGTGGCCACTCAATGAACTCTCCTTGAAACAAGGGGCGTTGACTGCCGCCCTCACCCTCTCCCTCGTAATTTGGCCCCACCCCCACAACCGGGGTACGGACAAACGGGGGTCGGTTCGGTGATGAGTGGTCTGTCCTGGGAGTCGATGGTCGCCGTCCTCGGCATCGCGATACCCGTCGGCGCCGCCCTGTGGGAGTTCGGATTCGCCGGGCGCAAACGGCTCGGCTACCGCGTACAGATGGACACCACCGCGAAGAACGCGGACACCCACCCGCACGCCGGAGTCCTCCGGCAGATGCAGCAGAACGGCCACTCCCTCCTCGACCCCTCCTTCGTCCTCCTCCGCATCCAGAACAGCGGCTGGACCCACATCGACGCCACCGACTACGTCGTACGCGACGACGATCAAGTCGGCATCCGGATCAACTTCCCCGGCCGCCGCGTCGACGGCATGGTCGTCACCGAGCTCAGCCACGACTACCTGCGCCCCTGCTTCGACGACGCCACCGGCCTGCGCATGGCCGACGGCCACATCGAACTGCCCCGCGTACCCCTCAACCGCGGCAACCACTACAAGGTCCTCGCCGTCCTGGAACGCGACCGGGCCTTCCCGGCCGACCAGGACTTCCCCGACCCTGTGGTCGTCGCGGGCATAAAGGGCGGCGTGCGCGGCGGGCGGATCAAGAAGACCGCGAGCCACACCTTCGCCTCGAAGCCCGTGATGGTCTTCATCGCGCTCCTGGTGCTCGTCGCCGCCGCCCAGTCCTTCACCTCCTTCACCAGGGATGACGCCCCCGCCCAGGCCGCACCGGTCGACTGCGCCGAGGGCACGCTGACCCTCTCCGGCTCCACCGCCTTCAGGGCCGCCGTCGCCGATGCGGCGAAGCGGTACGTCGCGAAGTGCACGGACGCCGGCATCACCATCACGGACGACACGTTCAAAGGCAGCGTCGCGGGCCTCGACTCACTGGAAGCAGCGGGCAAGAAGAGAGCCAAGGAGGCGGCCGACAAGGCCGGTAATGCGGGTAAGACCGACACGAGTGCGGGAGCGGGCGGCCTCGGTCTGCCCGACCGGCTCGCCTTCACCGACGGCGCCAAGGGCGACGGCCGCCCTCAACTGCTCCCCCGCCCCGTCGCGCTCTCCCTCTTCACCCTCGCCGTCAACAAGGACACCGGTGTCCAGGACCTCTCCCTCAAACAGCTGCGCCAGATCTACTCCGGAGACATCACCAACTGGCGCCAGGTGAACGGAAACAACGTCCCCATCCACCTCGTGAGCCGCCACCCGGGCTCCGGCACCCGCTCCACGCTCGTCCACCAGGTCCTCGCCGACAAGGAGCTCCTGGAGGTCACCTCGGGCGACTGCGCCGGCATGGACCGGAGCAAGCCCGGCCGCTGCGAGGTCGGCGGCACCGACACGCTCCTGGACAACGTGGCGTCGATCCCCGGAGCCATCGGCCACAGCGAGGCGGGCGCCGCGCTCACCCACGAGGGCATCCAGCAGGTCCGCATCGCCGGTTACCCCGCCACGGTGGAGGGCGCGGACGCGGGCGCGTACCCGTACTGGCAGACAGAGTTCGCCTACACCTACGGCGAACCCCCCGCCGACTCCGTGGCCGCGGGCTTCCTGCGCTACCTCACGGAAGGCGCGGGCAAGGACAGCCTCCCGGTGCACGGCCACCGCCCCTGCTCGGAGCTGGAGAAGCCGCTGCTCTGCCGCCCTGCCGACTAGCGCTCCCTCTCAGGCGAGCCTTCGAACGCTTCGGCTGCCCGCGTGAGCCATGCGTGGATTTCCCGCCACCGCTCCGGGTCCGGCGAGTCGACACGGTCGCGCAGGGTGTCCTCGATGCCGCCGATCTCGCCGGACGCCTTGGCGAGGGTGGCGGTGCCCTGCTCGGTGAGGGACAGGGTGCGGTGGCGCCCGGTCATGTCGGCACGGTGGACCAGCCGTGCCCGCACGAGGCCGTCGATGATGCGCAGCATGGTGGGCGGCGTGACGAAGGCCCGCCCCGCCAGCTCCGCGTTGCTCATGCCGGGGCTCTTGGCCAGCAGATTCAACGCCGAGTACTGCGGCATGGTCAGCCCGTGCGCGGCCAGCTTGGCGTCCATCTCGCGCCGCATGGCCTGCTGCAGCCGCTTGACGGCGAAACCGAGCGAGACCGATGGGTCAAAGTGCGCGTCGTCCATGGGCTGCATGCTACGTTGGCAACGATTAGCACCCTAACGGTCTTCGCGTACGCCCCGGAGGAACCCAATGAGCACCACCGACACGACCGACACCACCAGCTCGACCAGCAACACGATCGACACCACAGCCCCCGCCACCCCCGCCGCCCCCACTGGCGTGGACTTCGTATCCCTGCAGGTCAGCGACATGGACAAGTCCCGCTCCTTCTACTGCGACACACTGGGCCTGCCCGCCGCGCCGACCAGCCCGCCCGGAGCCCAGCTCATCGCCACCCGGCCGGTCTTCATGGCACTGCGTACCGACAACACGCCGCAGCCCGGAACCGCCGGACACGGAGTGACGCTCTGGATCGCCGTGGACGACGTCGACACCCTCCACAGGGCGGTCACGGCGGCCACGGCAAGCGGCGCGCAGGCGGAGGGAGAGCCCGTGGACGGCCCCTTCGGCCGCATGTTCACCGTCACGGACCCCGACGGCTACCGCCTCACCCTCCACAACGCCGCCGGATGACGAGACGCATCACACCCAGTTGACGGTGCGCGGCAGGTACGACCTGCGCCAGGTCCAGCGGCTGCGGCAACAGTCCCCGCAGGCCCCTTCCGTACCATGGCCCCCAACGATTCGGGGAGGATCCACCATGGACGAGCTGGCGCCGGACGACGCCCGCGAGATTGACGGATACCGGCTGCGCGCCCGCCTGGGCGAGGGCGGTATGGGCGTCGTCTATCTGTCGCACACGCGCGGCGGTCAGCCAGTGGCCCTGAAGGTCGTGCGGCGGGAGTACGCGCAGGACCCCGAGTTCCGGCAGCGCTTCACTCAGGAAGTCACCGCAGCCCGCCGCGTTCAGGGGCCCTACACCGCGCCCGTCCTGGACAGCTTCACCGACGGGCCCGAGCCCTGGCTCGCCGTCAGCTACGTCCCCGGCCCTTCCCTCTCCTCCGCCGTGTACCAGCACGGCGTACTCCCCGTACCGACCGTCCTGCAGCTGATGGCCGGCATCGCCGAAGCCCTGCAGACCATCCACGCCGCCGGTGTCATCCACCGTGACCTCAAGCCCTCGAACGTCCTACTGGCCGCCGACGGCCCCCGTGTCATCGACTTCGGCATCGCCCGCGCCGCCGACACCACCGCACTGACCGGCACGGACGTACGGCTCGGCACACCCGCCTACATGGCCCCCGAGCAGGCCATGGGCGGCGAGGTCACCCCGGCTCTCGACGTCTTCGCTCTCGGCCTCGTGGCGTATTTCGCCGCGACCCGGAAGCATCCGTTCGGCGACGGCTCCTCGCACGCGCTGCTCTACCGCATCGTCTCCAACGAGCCCGACCTCACCGTCTGCCCGGACCAGTTGCGTCCGCTGATCGCCGCCTGTCTCGCCAAGGAGCCCGGCTCCCGGCCGACCCCGGCCCAGCTGGTCGAGGCGTGCGCGTCGCTCGCGGGTACGTCAGGACTCGCCCGGCAGGAGGGGTGGTGGCTGCCGCCCGCCGTCGCGCAGCAGATCGCACAGCAGGAGCGGGAGCAGACGATGCGGCTGCAGAGCGGCTCATCCTCCGCCTCCGGTGCGCACGGCTCATCCGGTGCGCCAGGCTCACCCGGTATACCGGGTTCCTTCGGTGCGCCGGGTTCCTTCGGTGCTCCAGGTGGCCCCTTTACTGCGCCGCCTGTTCCGACGCAGCCCGCCCACTCCCCCGGTGCCGCGTACGCCGCCGCGGTACCGACCCAGCCCGCGCAGAGCCCGGGTGCCGCCTTTGCTGCCGGCGCACCGACCCGGCCGGGCCAGGCTCCGGTGCCGTCCCGGGCCCAGCAGCCGGGGCAGAGCGGCAAGCGCCGCCGTCCGCTCCTCGTTCCCGTGCTCGCCATCGTCGGAGTACTCGCCGTGGGTGGCGGCTCCTTCGCCGCGTACCAGCTGATGGGCAATTCGGACGACAAGGGCGGTACAGCCAAGGGCAGTTCGGACGCCAAGGCCGGGAACAAGCCCGATGCGGGCAGCGAGGCCGACAGCGGCGCCGACAAGGGGCCTGCGGGGCCGAAGACCGAGGCGGGGTGGCAGATCAGCGCGCAGAACAAGCCGTTGACCCTGCGGGCGCCCAAGTACTACCCCAACTCGAAGGACGCCGGCCTTGACTCCGTGTGTCAGCCCGGCGACGTCACCCAGCTCGGTATCAACGACCTGGAACTGAAGCTGAACAGGGAATCCGCGCCGCGCTCCGGCCCCTGGATCACATACACGGA
The DNA here is from genome assembly GCF_053606765.1 of Streptomyces sp. NPDC055189. Lineage (NCBI taxonomy): Bacteria > Bacillati > Actinomycetota > Actinomycetes > Kitasatosporales > Streptomycetaceae > Streptomyces > Streptomyces sp. NPDC055189. The sequence continues at coordinate 17,302 of NZ_JBSGSG010000060.1, read as the reverse complement.
CTGCGCGGATCCCCTCAGCATCAATGGCATCCGTCTCGCCGACGGCAGCGGCGGCTTCAGCACCACCACCGAGGAGCGCCCCACCCCCAGCGCGTGCCGTGACTCCGCGCGTGAGGCGAATCTGCCCAACCCGGTCCCGCTGAGCAAGATCCGGAACGACTCGCTCCTCAAGGCCAACACCGGCATCTGTGTCGAGTCCAGCGACGGGCCCGTCACACACCTGTGGATCACCAGGGTCAACAAGGAGCCGGAGAACGACAATCTCCGTACGTACGTGGTGACAGCGACCCAGTGGAAGCCAGAGCTGTAGCGGAAGAGGGCGTGCGCGTCACGCCACCCCGCTCAGCCGACCTCGTTCTCCGCGATCGCGCTGCCCCGCACCGTCACGTCGCCGCCGTAGAACATCCCGGTGAAGACCGGGCTGTAGGTCATCTGGACCTCGACCTCGACCTGGTCGGCGTTGGCCGTCACGCAGTGGGTCGCCGCTACGTCGGGGCCGCTCATGCCCAGCTCGCGGGCGAATGCCTGCGCCCGTGCGCCGCAGTTCTCGTAGTTGATGGGCGCGCCCTTGGCGCCTTCGTATATGCCTTCGCGGTCTATGTCCTGCGCCGCGTAACGCGCCGCCTGTTCCGCGATGTCGGCGGCCCGCTCCCGCTTGGAGATGGACAGGCCGCCGTCGATCACGAAGGCCGAGAGGGAGAGGAAGACCAGCGCGAAGATGATCACGGCGCCCGCGCCCGAGCCGCGGTCGTCCAGGCGTTCGCGGCGGGTCGAGAACCATTCACGAAGGGGGGAGACGGTGCTCATGCCGACCTCCGGAGCGGGTCGAGCGAGGAGCTGAAGCTGGCCTTCAGAGTCGTCGGGACATTCAGGCCGATCATGTCCAACCCCCGGATCTCACAGCTCACTTCGACCGTGAAGAACGGGTCGACCTCGGCCTCGAAGCCATTGCTCGTCTTGACGACGTCGACCGGACCGGAGCAGACGTCCGCGAGGTCGGCCTGCGCGGCCGCCTCCGCCTCGGCCATCGCCGTGCCCGAGTCCTTCTGGATCGAGCCCGCGCGTGCCGCGTCACGTGCCGCTCCGTCGATGGCGCCACGGCCGTCCACGAGCTGACCGAAGGCCACCAGGACCAGGATGAAGAGGATCATCACGGGGGCGAGGATGACCACCTCGATGGTCGACAGCCCCCGGTCGTCACCCGTCCTGAGGACGAGCTCACGGCACCGACGCAGAGCAGCACGTACTCGTACGTTGCCCATCAGCCGCCCTCCCCCTCCTTCACGAACCGCTCCACCGGCCCGGACGACTGCGCGTGCACCGTCAGGTCGAGGCCGGGGAAGACCGAGGGCACCTTCGCGGTGATCTCCACCCCGACCGTGTTCGCCTTCGGCTCGATCGTCTTCACGTCGGGGCCGATCACCAGCTGCGGCCCCAGCTGCCGGATGTAGGCGTCGACCACGTCGCGCGAGTTGCCCCGCCAGCCGCCCGGGTTCTCGTCGGCCGTCGCGCGGGCCTTGCGCGCGCCCGCCTGGGCCGCGGCCTGGGCGACATGGTCCGCGAAGAAGTACAGCGCGAACTGCACCGTCGCGAAGATCATGAAGAAGAGGACCGGAGTGAGCAGCACGAACTCGATCGCGGTCATGCCGGATTCACCGCGGGTGGAGGCTGCCTCCACCCTGCGGCGTACCCATCGCTTCACGCACCCGCGCACTCGTCCCCGCCTTCGTTCCCCGGTAACCGATTGATCAGCTAACCGACCGATCAGCAGGTGCTGCCGGCGTCCGCGCCCTTGATGCACTCGCCGACCTTCTCGGCGCCCGTGCCGAGCGCCTCGTTGATGATCGCGGCGACCACGCCGACGATCGCCACGACGACCGCCGAGATGATGACCCACTCGACCGCGGACGCACCACGGTCGAGCTCGCCGGATCGGGCCCGCTGTACGCGGCCCTGCAGGAAGGTGATCACGAGGTCCAGACCGGGGTTGCCGGTGCTGAAGTTCCGTCCGTTCATGGTGAGTTGTCCTTTCAGGAGTGGGGGGAAGGGTCCCGGGCCGCCGCCGTCCGCCGGCCCGTCCATCGCCGTAGAGATCGCTAGACCTGGAACACGCGCATGGCCGCCGGGAAGATGAGGAAGACCAGGAAGCCTGCACACAGAAGAAGCTGGGCGACGAGCATCGACTGGGACTTCTCGCCCGCGCTGCCCTCGATCTCCGCCATTTCGCGGTGCCGCATCGTCTCGGCACGCGAGGCGAGCGACTCGCGCACCTTGGCGCCGTCGTCCGCCACCAGCGCCAGGGACGCCGACAGGTCCTTGAGCTCCTCGACGCCCAGTTCCTCCCCGAGGGCGCCGAGTGCCTGCCACTGACTGATGCCGGTGATGCGGGCATCGGCAAGCGCCGCGCGGATGCGCCGCGTCGCCCACCCGTCAGAGATCTCCGCCGCGGCCATCAGGGCTTCCGGGAGACCCCGGCCGCCCGCCAGGCTCATCGACACCAGGTCCAGATAGGCGCCGATGACGCGGCGCAGGTCGCGCCGCTTGTTCGCGGCGTCCCTGCGTACTTCCAGATCGGGCAGGAAGAAGAACAATGCGCCGAACATGAGGGCCAGCCAGACGGGGATGATCGGGCTGCGGCCGACCCCCAGCGTCCAGATGACTGCGAACAGGAACGGTCCGAAGAAGACGCCCGTGGCCGCGAGCAGCGTCTTCGTGGCCAGGAACTTCTCCCAGCTGCGATCGAGCACCGCCAGGTCGGCCCGCAGCGAACGCTGTTCCCAGCCCTGCTGCAAGTAGAAGTCGGCGACTCGCGCGCCCACCCGGGCACGGGCCGAGCCGAGCCGGCCCGCGTCGCCCTTGGTGTCGTCGGACGTGGCGCGATGCGACTCATACGCCGCCCCCCGCGCCCGCATCGCATCGATCCGCGCGACAGTGGCGACCGCGCTCCGCTTGGAAGGCATCAGGGCACGTACGAGGGCGTAGATGCCCAGGCCCATGATGGCGCCGATCACTATCGGCATCGTCAGGCTCATCGACGTACCCCCTCAGGATTCCCGTAGGCCTGACCACCCGGCTGCGGCTGCTGCGCCTGCGGCTGCCCGTACGGCCCCGCCTGACCCGTCAGCGGCGCCTGCTCGCCGCCCGTACCAGGGGCGGCCGGCCCCCGAGGCCGCACGAACTGCACGCCCGGCTCGTCCTTGACCAGGAAGCGGTCCGGGGTCTCCACCGTCGAGAGCTTGCGCAGCCACCAGAAGCCGAGTGCGAACAGGCCGCAGACGCAGGCGAGCACGAGCTGACCGACCGCCGTGCCGTAGGGCGAGACGAAGTCGCGGTTGAAGATCGAGAGGCCGAGCACGAACGAGACCGACACCGCGACCACGATCTGCACCGAACGCCGCGTCGACGCGCGCTGCGCCATCACGCGCTGGCGCATGTCGACCTCTTCGCGCGCCGACTTGGCCAGGGCGCCGAGGACCTGACGCAGACCCGGACCGCGCAGCTTCGCGTTCAGGATCAGCGCGGCCACGATGATGTCCGCCGACGCGTCGTCGATCTCGTCGGCGAGGATCTGAAGGGCCTCGGGAAGCGGCGTACGCGCACGCAGCCGGTCCACCAGGGCGTCCAGGTGCGGGCGCAGGACCGGAGCAGCGGCCCGCGCCGAAGCGGGGATCGCCTGCTCCAGGCCGACCGCGCCCGCGATGGTGTCGCGCAGGGACTCCGTCCAGGCGGCGAGGGCCTCGACGCGGCGCATCTGCGCCCGCTCCTCCTTCGCGCCGCCGAACAGCTTGTCCCAGAAGAAGACGAGGATGCCGGACGCGATGCCCGCCACCGCCCATCGCGTGAGGAGAAGGACCACCAGGCCCACGCCGATGGCCAGGGAGCCTCGCTGGCCCGCGAACCGGATGAGTTCGCCCATCCGCTCGCTGGCCCGCTGCTTCTCGTGCTCGGGCTTCACCGGCAGTCCGCGCAGCGCTATGGCGAGGACCGCGAGGCCTCCGCCGACCGCGATGCCGCAGCCCAGTGCGTACAGGACGGGCAGCGAGAAAAGGCCGCCCATCGAGCCGAGTGAGTTCATGTCGTGCTCACCCCCATTGCCCGGCGGGGCGGTAGCCGAATACGGCCAGGTCGTCCATGCAGGCGATCGGCGCGTGCGCCACGACCTGTCCGTTCGGGGCCTCCGCGAAGACCTCGCTGGACAGGACGCGGCCGTCGACGCCGTTGACCTCGCGGACCGAGGTCACCATGCGCTGGAGCTTGCCGCCGGTCTGGTAGTTGTTGCGCCGCTGGATGAAGACGACGAAGTTGACGGCTCCGGCCACCAGCATCTGGCTCGCCTCGATGGGCAGCCGCTCGGTGGCCTGGAGGGCGTACGTCGAGATGCGGTTGAAGACCTCACTCGAACTGTTGGCGTGGATCGTGGAGAGCGAGCCGTCGTTGCCCTGCGACATCGCGTTCAGCATCGTCACGATCTCGTCGCCGAGCACCTCACCGACGATGACCCTCGACGGGTTCATACGCAGCGAACGGCGTACGAGCTCCGCCATCGAAATGGTGCCCTGGCCCTCGGAGTTGGGCAGGCGCTCCTCGAAGGCGACGACGTTCGGGTGCAGATCGGCGTACTGGTCGAGGCCGAGCTCCAGGGCTCGTTCGACGGTCACCAGACGCTCGTGCGGCGGGATCTCGTTGGCGAGGGCCCGCAGCAGAGTCGTCTTTCCGGCGTTCGTGGCGCCCGCGATCATGATGTTCTTGCGGGCCCGCACCGCGCACGCCATGAAGTGCGCGACCTCGGGGGTCACCGTGCCGTTGCCCACCAGGTCCGACATGAAGACCTTGCCCATACGGGCACGACGGATGGAGAGCGCCGGGCGCCGCGTGACGTCCATGACGGCCGACAGACGCGAGCCGTCGGGGAGCCGGAGGTCGAGCTGCGGGTTGGCGGAGTCGAAGGGGCGCGAGGAGAGACCGGAGTAGGCGCCGAGGATCTGGATGAGCTCGATGAGCTCCTCGTCCGTCTCGGCGACCGGGTCGCCTTTGACCTCGCGTCCGTCCGCGTATCCGACGAAGACCTGGTCGTACCCGTTGATGTCGATGTTCTCGACCTCGGGGTCGTCGAGCAGCGGCTGGAGCCGTCCCACTCCGAAGAGCGCGGCATGCACGGCGGCCGCGTACTTCTCCTCGGTGTCGGCGTCCAGCGGGGTGCGCCCGGCGTTGATCTCTATCCGGGCGTACTCCTCCAGGATCTGGGCGATGACCGCGCGGGCGTACTGCCGCTCGTCCTCGCCCGACATGGGGGTGACGCCGGAGACCTGGTCCAGGCGGCGCTGCTCGGCGATGCGGTCACCGGCGTCCTGCCGGAACCGCTTCACGAGCTGGTGATCGACGGGTGTGCTCATCGGCCTGCCCCGTGCACGCCGTGCGCGCCTCCGTGCGTGCCCTGTACGCCCGCGTTCGGGTTGGCCCAGGCGGCGCCGTACTGCTGGTACAGGTCGACGGTGACCTTACGGGCCGAGCGAATGAGCATCGACTTGTCGAGCCGCCCGCGCTTGCGTCCCGCCAACTGCTCGGCGCCGGCCGGGTCCTCGGCGAGCGTGCCGACGACGCGGGCGCCGGTCTGCGCGGCCATCAGCATGTCGTTGACCTGGTGGACGAGCTTGGCGGACGTCGAGGGATCCGCGATCAGGAGTACGCCGATGAGCGGGGTCGCGAGCGACGCGGCCCCGCGCGATCCGCCGTGCAGCTTGGTGGCCAGGGCGGCGGCACGGTCGCGTACGCGCGCGATGGCCTCGGGCTCGGTCCGCGAGACGAGCAGCACGAGGGCCGCCTGCGGGAAGAGCTCGACGGCCGGGGTGTCCCCACTTATACGACCACAGTCGGCAATGACATCTGCGGGCGCGTGCGGGGAGTCGGCGAGCTGCGAGAAGGCACGGCCGAGGGTCGGCCAGAGCCCCGCGAGACCGGCGGCCTGCTCGGCGACACCGAGCCCGACGAGCACTTCGAGGCCGCCGCTCAACGGCTGGGTATGGTCCCAGAGTTGATCGGGCACGAGGCCGCGGCGTGCGGTGGCCGCGATGCTGAGCATCCCGGTGTTGGGGTTGAGCGGTCCGCCGTGCGCGGCGGCACTGCGGTAGACCAGGTCGCCGCCGGCAGGGTCGGTCTCCGCGACGAGGACGCGCCGCGGCCAGACGGCTGCGAGCGCGACGGCCGCGGTGGTGACTCCGGGAGATCCCTTTTCCGCAGCGAGAGCAATGAGCGCCATGTCTCTTCTACTCGCCTCTAGTTGCCGTTGGGAGACACTTGGACGAGGGAGACGGCACCGGCGGAAGCGGCCCTGGTGACGGCAGCCGCGTCGGCGGTGTCCACCTGGAGCGTGACGCCGAGGGCGCCGGTGCTCACGGTGGCGTCGCTCTTGTTCGCGACGTTGCTGACGCGGGCGGCCGAGACGATGGGCGAGTCGCTCGCGCTCGATCCGGCGGAGCCGCTGCTGCTGCCCTTGTCGCCTGCCCCCGAGGCGCCGTCGCCGACCTGGTAGACGTCGACGGTGTCGCCGGCCTTCAGGCCGGACGCGGGGTACTGCCCCTCCTTGAGGGAGACGCCGACCGCGGACTTGCCCGCGGGCAGGCCGCCCTTGCCGGAGAACATCTCGCCGACGGCCACGACACCCTTGGGGATGGTGTTGGTGGCCTTGAGCTTCCTCAGCTGGTTGAGCTGCGACCACTTGATGTAGTTGATGCCCGCGTCGTCGGCGACCATGACGGAGGTGATGTTGTCGTCACTCACCGACTCCCCCGCGGGGATCTCCGCCGTCACCTTCACGACCTCTACGCGGTCGCCCGCGCGCAGCACGAGGACGGTGGCACCGAGGGCGCCGATGAGGATGAGCAGAACGGCCAGGGCGGCGAGTGCCGGTTTGCGCTCGCGAGGCGGCGCGGGAAGGCGCTCACCGACCGCTGGCTGAACCGGCGCGGCGGAACGGCTGTTGCCCGCCCCCGTACGCTCTTGGATCTTCACGCAACTGCTCCCCGCACGCCCAAGAAGATTCGGTCATTTTCAGACACTCGCGACTCTCTTCGCCCGCCTCGGGCGGGCTATTCAGCCCCAGGCACAGTGTCAAGTCATCGCACCGTATCAGCAGCACATAAGCCCCTCAAGGCGCGTTAAGACTGCTGCAGCTCGCACCCCTCATCGTTATCCACGCGCAATCCGTACTCCATGGTTCCCACGCATTCCGGGATTCCGGGTGGAGATGACGATGTGCGGACGCGAATATTTTCCCTTTGCGCAACGGGTGCCGCGAGCGGCGGTGATGAGGAACACCCGGTGCTCGGTGGCCGAGGCAACCGCCGACCATCAGCCGCACGGATGACGCCGGGAGGGACGGAAGTGGTTCCCGGTTGGGCGGAGTTCGGCCATGTGCGGTCGCGCGGGGCGCGATTGGCGCGCGATTGGCGCCTCTTCGGTTCCCCTCTGCCCCGATGAACCCCGGCGCCCGCTTGCCCCTCTCACCATCCGGAACGCCGAGATCCGCAGTGTCGGCGTACCGCGACAGAGACAGCTGTTCTGCCCCACATTGAGAACGAAAGAGAAGTTCACCCCCATGAGACTCTCCTTCCCTTCCTTCCCTTCGTACGTCCGACGCCCCTCACCGGCAACGGCGACATCACGCAAGTCAATGGCGGCAACGGCCGGCGTAGCCACGGCGACGCTCGCCCTGCTGGCCACCGGCACCCCCGCCGCGCAGGCGATCATCGGCGGCACCGAAGTCTCCAACGACGCCTATCCGTTCATGGCGGCGGTGATGGACAAGGGCTCCGGCAGCGCGCTGGACCGCCAGTTCTGCGGCGGCAGCCTGGTGACGCCGGACACGGTGGTGACGGCGGCCCACTGCCTCGTCAACGACGCGGGCAAGCCCCTGAAGCCGAAGAAGCTCCAGGTGGCGGTGGGCCGTACGGTCCTGTCCTCCGCCAACCAGGGCCAGATACGCAATGTGGCTCCGGGCGGAGTGGTGGTCCACCCGCGTTACCTGAAGGGCCAGGAGGCGTACGACGTCGCCTTCATCCAACTCAGCAAGCCGGTAAGGGGAATCTCGCCCATCCCCCTGCCCACCCAGGGCACGGACGCCCTGATCCGCCCCGGCCAGAAGGCCACGGTCGCAGGCTGGGGCAACACGGACACGGACCTCCCGAGCACCCCGGACCGCCTCCGCCAGGTAAAGGTCCCGATCCTCTCGCACGCGGAATGCGGGACGAGTTACGCGGAGTACAACTCAAAGGTCAACTTCTGCGCGGGCGTCGAAACGAAGGATTCCTGCCAGGGAGACAGCGGCGGCCCCATCTTCCGCAACGTCCCCGGCCGCAGGACTCCGATCCAGATCGGCGTCGTCTCTTACGGGGATGGGTGCGGGGCGCAGGGGGCTCCGGGGGTGTACACGTCTCTTAGCTCGTCGAAGCTGTGGAAGACGTTGGATGAGTCGGGGGCGGGGAAGAAGATCAAGCGAGGGATGAACCGCCGCTGAAGCGCCACGCCGACCACGCGGGCGGGGGCACGATCCACGATCCTCGGGGGTGAGGCTCCCCCGCCCGCCCGCCCCCGGGGGTGAGGCTCCCCGCCCGCGCTACTCGTCCCCGGCCCTGCGCCGGCCCACGATGGGCCGCCCGGCGAGCGCCTCGTCGACTTGGTGCTGGAAGAACTCGAAGTTGGAGAGAGCGAAGACGCCGCAGGGGTCGGCACGTTCGGTTATGCGGCGATCGTTCTCGTCGACATAGCCCTTGTAGTACGCGTCGTAGAAACAGTGCTGCTTCAACAGATCACCCGGATTCAATTCCGCGTGCGTCACCGTACGGAAGTAGCCCTTGTACCAAACCCAGCCCATGGTGAAGAAGGGCGGCATTAGCAGCCGGTCGGGGGTGAGCTGTGCCAGGTCAGGAGCCTGGTCGGCCGAGGGAATGTCGTAGATGTACGCAAGGATGCCGCCGGGAAACCGCGCTTCCCGGGTGTCCTCGGCCACCTTGACAATTCGGCCGAAGCGGTAGCTGTCGTCCGCCAAATGGAGAACAAACACATCTCCCGCCAGATGCTGCCGTCGCTGCCCCCGCATCTTCTTCAAGATGTCACCCATTTCGCGCCTCACTCATTCCGAGCTCCGGCCATTCCAAGCCTCGCCCGCCCAAAACTGCCTCAAGCGCGGCCCGCTGCACCTCGGGCAGGCGCTCCCCGAGAGGCTCTTGCCGCGGGCTGTGCTCGCCGTCGCAGATCCAGCTCCGCTCATCGGTGTCGTACGTCCATGTCTCGGCACCCCACATGGGGTGGCCCTTCAGCAACTGGGCAGCCAAACCGTCACAGTCGGGCGTGGCGCCTTGCGCGACCAGCGCTTCGACGACGGCGTCCACGGCCGCGGGCGGCGCGTCCGCGTCTCCCAGCACGGGGAGAAGGAGGAGCAGCCGAGCGTGCGGATCGGTGACTCCGACGGCTTCTGCCGGGGCGTCGAGCAGAGCCGCCAGCTCCGGCCAGCAGAGGCCGGGGCCGATGCGGTCCTGGTCGCCGGAAGTGAGGACAAGGGCACGGGAGGCCGACCAGTCCCGATGCATGAGGAAGTAGTCCGTGGTCGTGAACTCCTCGCCGCTGTTGTAATGCACGAGAATCACGAAGCCCCCGGCGAGCGGCACGGTGAACACCGGCCAGGCCGACCGGTCATGCAGCCGCTCAAGGGCGGCGCCGGCATCCGCGGCATCGACACCGAACGCCTCCGTCGGGAAGCCTTCGCTGAGATCCGCGAGATGAGCGGCCCAGAAGCCCGGAACGTCCAACAGATGCAGGCCGTCCACGACCGGGGCCGATGCGTACCAGTGCCCCGATATCCGCGATCCCCAAACATTTTGAGCAACTGGCTTGCTGGGGTGCGGAATACATCAACTCCGTCGTACAGCAATCGGAGGTCCACCCCCTCGGTATCGGGCCCTGATACATCCACCGCGTTAACCGTTTTCCTGGTTTCTGAGGATCAGGAGGATGTCGAACCCGTCGTTCACGGCCTGAATCTTGACCGTCGGATCGACGGAGGTCGACCCGAACACTCTGACTTCCGCCAGACTTCCGTGACCATCACCAGACTCAGTTCACCTGAAGCTCAGCGTCTGAAGAAGTGCCACTCGATCTCGACCCACCGTCTGCGACTTCTCCCTCAACGTGGCGATCGAGGCGATGGCCGCTCCCACATCGGATGAAAGTAGATCGATGTATTCGAGTTGTTCAGCGACCTCGGATTCCCAAGTAGATTCCCCACTGCCTGCCGCCCGACCCAGGAAGTGCGCAGAATCCACCAGGCAGGAAGAGGTATATTCGACCCATGATGTATCGCGAGTCGCCATGTAGGAGTACGCATAATATAGAGCTGATAGCGCATCTGAGACGTAGGCGTCGACTCCAGATGGCTCGTCCTCCTGCATCAGCTCCGGAAAGGCATAGATCCGTTGCCGAATCTCTTCATATTCGGAATTTCCTGCTGTTTCCGAGCCAATCCGCCACAAGGAATCCAACGACGAAAGATATACGTCGGCATCTTGTGAGCGTCCTTCTTTGCCGCTCAGACCCCAGAAGAATGACGTTGATGCGCGCTCGACACAGCCTGCCAGAAAAATTTGGCACGGGATGGGTGATGCATTCTCCACGAAAGCAGTGAGTCGATGCTGAAGATCTACCACAGGAAGGTCCTAATCTTTGTCCCGGATTCACGCTGAAATACGTCGCCTGTAATTCGCCCGCCAGATGCGCGGATCAGGGGTGCACAAAATTCATCGCATACGCTTCGTGAAGCACCGCCCGCGACAGGAGTCCAGCCGTTCTTGATGATGTGGAGCATCGCATTCTGTTCTGCATGAATTCCGTCAATGTTATCCGCAAGCAGTTCTCCTCTCCGAAGCATACCCTCCTGTGTCTTGTTGAGGCCACGACCGCTGCCAGCCACGACGTCTATGTCGCCATAAGGGGTCCGGGCTCGAATAACGGCAACCGTAGATTTTGATTTAGCAATCGGATGCCCAGCTTGTGCGTGTATTTCAGATGCCCTCTTCGAGAGCTGCTTGGCTACGCAGGGGGTGAGTCCGAGCGGATCAGCCCAGAGAAGAGGGTTGACTGGATAGCTGTACGGGTTCGGGGCCGGAGCAAGGCCTAGCGAATCGGGTGTGTAATATCGACCGACGGCTGGGTCATAGTAACGAAACAGATTGTAATGGAGTCCGCTCTCGGCGTCATAGTATTGACCAGGGAAGCGAAGCGGGCAATCAGTATCGCTGCAGCGAGAGTCCCCAATAGGACTACCCCAAATGTTGGACGAACTACGCCAAGCTATATCGCCGACATCGTCCACAAGTTCCGTTGGAGTACCGACAAGGTCTGTGACAATTTCGAAGAATCGCTCATCGACCTCCTCCTGCGAGATATCCCGTGCACCTCTGCGTTCGACCTGGGTAATTGGGCGATGCGATTCCGGCTCCCACCCCCAAGTGATCGTGCTCTTCTCCAAATTCTCCGCGAACTGCTCTTGCTCTGTGAGTCGGCTCCCGTCCCAAGTGAATATGGTTTGAGAAGAGACGGTCTCCGCGTCATCGGCCAGGAGCTGTTTCGCTATGCGACGTCCAAGCGCGTCATACAGGTAGCGCCAGCTTCGTCCATCCGGAGTGATGACATGCGTGAGCCGGTCGTACGCATCCCACGTGTAGCTCCAGACGTGCCGCCCACCCGACAAAAGTTTCCGGACATGTCGGACCACGCGCCCCTGACCGTCGTACTCATAGCGATCACGGCGAGTCTCCCGGAGACGCGATCCCTCATATCTGCGTGACCCTTGAGGTTCGGTACCGGCAGTTCCATCTGACCATACGGCCCGGCTTAGATTACCCGCGGCATCGTAGGCATAGTCCTCGCTCCATGATTCGGCATCGACGGCAGTAACTCGCCCTTGGGAATCAAGTGTGAAGTTTCTGAATTCGTTCCCCGAGTCACTGATTCCTGTGAGATAACCGTCCGCTCGGTAGCTGAACTGGCGGTGTTTGGTGATCGCTCCTTCCGGATTGATCAAGGACTGGGCCGTGAGCCTGTTCTCGGTTCCCCACTCTTGACGCAACGTAACACCCGTGTCGAGACGTCGTTCCAGTTCACGACCTGCGGTGTCGTAGTCGAATGTGAGAGTGCGTCCGGCAACTTGAAGACTCACGGGACGATCACCCGGGCCCCAAGTCCATTCGTTTGAAACGCCACTTGGCGTGCGCAGGAGAGTTGTACGCCCCAGGCCATCGTAGGCACGTTCAAGTATGCGGCCATTGCAAGTCTCAATTAGCGAGCGACCACAGACGTCCCGCTCGAATACAATTTCTGATTCAGAGTTGGACGCACGCATCATCACCCCGTTCACGTCAAATTCGAATGAGGTGACTTTCCCGCCGGCGCGTTGTTCAACGGTAGCACCACGCGGGTTGTATACGTACTCAACTCGTTGTCCGGCACCGTTGATACGAGCGATGAGTTGGCATGCCGCATCGTACTGATACTGAACGGGTCGGCCGTTGAAGTCGCTCTCTCTGACAAGATTGCCGACAGCGTCATATTCGTATACCCAGGTTCCGAGTGGCGTCGTGACACTCGTCAGGCGAAGTTCGGTGTCGTAGGTGAATTCATTCATCCGCCCATCTGGATCTACTCTGCGGCTGGGCTGATCGAACCCACCAACTTCGTATCGCGTGACTCCATGTTCCGGGTCAACGTGCTCAAGCAGATTTCCTTCAGCATCGTACGTCCAACGCGATTCCGATCCGTCGGGGTCGATGCGCCACGCCGACTCCCCTTCTAGTGTCCAGCCATATCGCGTCTCCTCCTCAGAGGGTTCACAAACTGATGACACACGGCCGAATGAATCACGTCTGATTCGAGTTACGGCCGATAGTGGGCTCGTAGTGGAAATAATCAACCCTGCTGCATCATTAAGGAAGCCATGCGTGTTTCCCAGAGCATCAGTCACTGCCTTCAGATGACCTCGATCGTCGTAATCCAACTCCGTCGTTGCACCGATAGGATCTGTTTCCCTCGTAAGATTCCCGTGACCGTCATACTCTCTCAACCACTGCACACCGTCTGGATCAATAATCCTCGCCGGTAGCCCCAACTCATTGTATTCGGCTACGACCTCCGCCCCGTCGGGGTGGGTGACACAGGTTAGATTTCCATCAAGGTCGTAATTGTACGAGGTGGTGCGGCCAAGCGGGTCGGTAAGAGAAAGCAACTGATCGAAGCGGGTCCACTCGCGCGTCGTGGTGTGTCCAAGGGGATCCGTTTCGGCATGAAGCTGCAGGGCCTCACTGAATTGATAGGTGGTGGTGTGTCCCAAGGAATTTACAGCGAGGGTGGTATTCGTCTCGGTGTTATAGACGTAGGTGTAGTCGAGGATGCCGGACGTTCCGCTTGTACGAACACAATGGTCATCGTCATCATATTCATAGCGATACCAGGTCCTATTTCGATCCTCCCAGCCATCGATTCGGCGACGTTCGTCATAGAATAGCCTTAGTGGAATCCCTGAAGAGTTGTAAATCTCGGCAAGATTCCCTCGGTTGTCGTATGCATAGCGGAGGAGTGTTGGCTGATCGGCGTCATTGAGAAGCGTGAAGGCAGTGACACGACCTCGATCAGTGGAGACGCCTACTCGATAGCCGCCATCGTGAACTAGTTCTTGCGGTTCACCGTTCTGTCCGTAGCTGATCGCGATGGTGTTGTCATTGCGGTCGGACATGCCTGCAAGAGGAAGCTCGGACGACGAGCACCCTGGCACCGACTTGAAGTGCAGAACGAGATTATTTTCCGGCTGGCGGAGGGTCATTGCAGACCCCGGGACGCCATCCCAAAACAGTGGCCAGCGCGGCCCCTCGACAGGTTGGACCGGCTCGTCAGGGTTCGGGACCGGGTAATGAAGGACCATTCCGTCGTCGCTGATGAACCGAACGCCGTCTTTGTCGAGAATGAGACGCTGATCAAGCGTTGAGGTCCAACTCGGCCCGAACCATCGGCCAGCCTTTGTGGAGGTGCGGTGGTGGCGTTCCAGAAGAAGAGGCAGGACACCGGGTAGAGCCACGTCGGTGGCAGACATGACCATCTCGCCAGTGGCCATGTCGATGGGGTCTCCGCAGGTGAAAAGCTTCTTCATCTGCCGACCCATCGCACGGGTGCCCTTACCGAGGCCCTTGGCGCCGAGGGCCAGGCCCTTCATTCCGGTTTTGAGGCCCTTCATGCCCTTGGCGAGGCCGCGGAGTGAGGTCAGCCCCTTCATGCCGGGGATGCAGTCCAGGGCGGCGAAGGCCACGTCGAGCAGCCCTGCTTCCCCCTTGGCGTATTTGTTGAGGGTGTCGGCGAGTACGACGAGGGCGGCGATGAGGACGATCGCGCCCAGGATGGGGCCGCCGATGATCATCGCGATGACGCCGAGGACGGCGACGACGACCTTGCAGACTTCGACGATGGTGTCCCAGTTGTCGGTGACCCAGTCGCCGACCTCCTCCCACCACTTGCGGTTCTGAATACCCGCGTCGGAGGCCTCTTCGAGCTTCTTCTTCGCCGTCCCGGCCGCTTCCTCGCGCATCTTGCGGGCGTCCTCGGCCATCTTCTTCGCGGCATCGAGGTTGCCCTGCGCGGCGGTGACGTCCGACTTGGCCGCCGTCTGGGCCTTCTCCGCCGAAGTGGCGTTGCGGGTGGCGGCCTTGACCTTGTCCGGGTCCGGCTTGGGGACGTCCTTGTCCTTGGACCCGCCGTCGTCCTTGTACTTGTCGGCTTCCTTGCCCGCCTTGTCCACCCAGGAGTCCGCCGAGGTCAGGCGGGTCTGCGCGGAGGACAAGTCACCTTGCGCCTCGCGGCCCTTGGCCAGGGCCTTGTCCGCCAGGGCCTGGGCTCGCTCCAGCTCCGGCCAGTACGTGGACAGCGCGTCGCCGGCCATCTCGTAGCTCTTCTTGAGCTTCTTCAGCTTGCCCGGCGCGTCCTCGAACTCCGCCGTGAACGACTCCGCCGTCTTGCCCGCCCAGGTGAGGATCGCGTCCTCGCCCGCCATCCCCTTGATGTCCCGGAGCACCTTCGACACGTCGTCGGCGAAGTCGTGCAGGTTCTTCGCCAGGTTGCGGACGCGGTCCGGATCGCCGGGCGTTGGGTCCTTGTCCAGGTCCAGGACGTGCCAATCCGCCGGACGATTCCCCGCCATCCCGCAACCCCCGCCGCTTCCGCCTCGCAAGTATCCGTACGCACATGCGAAGTTACTAGCCGTGTACGGAGGATGGGAAGGCGGCAGGGCCGACGGGGCTTCACCCGCTTGGCCCGCCTATTCCGCGAAGCGGAACGTCGACGTCACCGCGTCGAAGATGTCGAAGAACGACTCCGCCAGGTCCAGGACCTGGCTGCTCCCCGCCACCAGTGCGACCTTGCCCTCCTGGCCCGGCACCGGAATGAACGTCTGCATCAGTACGACGCGGATCGTGCGGTCGTCGCCGGGGACCGAGACGTCCTCGATGCCGTACGTGCGGGCCGCCAGCCCAACGCCCGGTATCTCGACCGTCTTCACCTTCCGGTACGTGTCGCCCTCGCGCTTGGCCTCCCGTACGCCGAGCTGGGCCACGATCGCCGCGGGGTCGGTCGGCATGACGTCGCCGTTCGACGTGCGGGCGCCGACCAGGGAGACCGTGACCGAGCCGGTGACCGGCACGTCGCCGCCGAAGCTCTCCGCCATGCAGCCGCAGTACAGGGCGCCGGACTGCCACGCCTCCTTGGAGGCCTTGCGCAGGAAGCCCTCGAAGGCGCCCCGGTGCGGTTCGAGCTCGGGGCGCTCGCGTATGCGGTCGTTGATCATCTGCCGGATGCTGGCGTCGCGCGACTCCGGGCGGACGTCGAACTCCCACCAGGTCTCCGGCACCTTGATGCTGAATCCGCCGCGGGCGATGGTCTGCGCTTCGGTGTAGCGGGCCATGCTGTTGTCCCCGTCCCCTGTGTCGTTCCGTCGACTGCCGACAGTCGACTGTCGCCGTCAGCGTACGAGGCGTGCAGAGTCAGTCCCCGCTGCCTGGGGTTTCCGGGAGCGGGTCGGCGACGAAGGTTCCCTTGCCGTGGACCGTGACGATGAGTCCGCGCTCGCGGAGTTCTTGAGCTGCGCGGCGGACCGTCAAGTACGCGACTCCGTACTCGGCCGCGAGGTCCCGCTCGGCGGGCAGCCGGGCTCCAGGACGCAGTTCACCGGCGGCGATACGCGCAGCGATGTGGTCGGCAATGGCGACGTACACCAGTTGCGGACCCTGCGGGTCGAAGTCCGGGACCCTGCTCTGCCCACTCATGGAGCCACCGTAAGCACCGCTGACCTGCAGAAACCATCCAAGAGCTATACATAGCTATATGCGGCTTGCTAGCCTTGTGGCGTACGCAACACAGACCCCGGCGACGGCTGGCACCGCCCCGGGGCATGGCCAACGCTGCTCAAGGAGCGTCGACATGAGCGACCCTATCGTTCGATTCCTGGGACGGATGCTTGCCGCATTCGCCCCGCGTCCTCGGGGCCGGCACCGGCTTGCAGCCGCCCCGCGTCCACTCGTCCCCCCGCCCCCGCCCCGCTTCACCGAGCGCCTCGACGGTCGCGCGTCGGCCCTCGTCCGCCCCTACGTGCTCGCGCCGAGCGAGACCCGGCTCCAGCGCGAACGCCGCCGCGCCCTCTACCTGGCGACCCTAGGCATCGACACCGGCCCGCGCCGCATTCACGGCGTAGCGGTGGCCGCGCGGTGAACCCGCGTCCTCCGGTGCGGATGTGTGCCCGGTGCCAGTGCACCACCGACGCACCCGTTCTCGTACACGAAGTACATGCGGCGACCGGGCCGGGGTTCAACGTGTATGCGTGCGGGGAGTGTGCCGCGTCCTATCCGCCGTCCGTCGATGTCCTGGAGCTGCTTGAGCTGGCGGCCGCCCCGGTCCGGCGCCCCCCGTCCCGCCTCACCCTCCGCGTCTACAAGGTCAATGCCGACGGAGTCGTCATCGAGGACCGCGGCGAGGTCGAGGTCGTCGCGGACGGCGACGACGCGCATCGGCTCCTGTCCGGGGGCTGACCCGGCCGAGGTGTGCGTTGCAGGAAAGTCCCGCTGCGGGGGCGGTTTTGCCGCATTTCGCCGGGACTTTTCTGCAATCCGTCCACTCGCCGGGAGGGAGGGAGGGAGGGAGGGAGGGCCGGGGGGAGCCGGGCGGGAAGGGACGGCGCGGGGGCAGGACGGTGCGTGGAGAGGTCATCGAGGGGAGCGTCCGA
>NZ_JBSGSG010000059.1:0-61574 GCF_053606765.1 Streptomyces sp. NPDC055189 | reverse complement strand
AACTCCGGCGGGTAGTTCTTCATGACCACGAGATGTCCGTTCTCAGATCCTCAGGATCCAGTGTCTCGTGTGTCCAACACCAGGGGTCAAGGCCCGGCTTCACGGCGGTCTACACCTACCAGGGCGTCGAGGTGGCCAAGTACCGGGCCGACTTCGAGATCGCGTTCCAGGTGAAGACCGATCCGAAGAACGGCGACATCAAGACGTGGATCCAGATCGTTCCGATCTACAACGACTTCCCCGGGGACGATCGTGCCGTGCGCCCGCCGTCGTCGGGCCGGCAGGCTATCTCGCTGGGCTTGGGCGGACGGGGGTCCTGGTCTCTGGTGCGTTGCGGCACTGCATGGACGATGGCCTGGTCAATTCGGGGGAAGACGGAGCGGTCTGCATCGATGCGGGCCGCCGGCTGCGGAAGGATGCGTCCCATGCGAACCATGAAACGTGTTCTCCTCGCGGCTGCGGCCGCGTCGCTGCTGGTGGCGGGCCACGGCGCGGCGGCCGCGGCCTCCGCGCCCGCACAGTCCAGGCCCGTGCAGTCCGCGCCGGCGGCCGGGCCGGGCTGGCACCACGTGGCGGACTTCCCTGCGGCCGAGGAGACCCGCTGCCACGAGCGCGGCCGGTGGTACACGGAAAACGGCGCACGCGCCTACGAATGCCGGCCCGCCGGAGACTGGCAGTTGTGGGTCCTCACCGAACCCTCCTGACCGCAGCCGGGGCCGGATCGCTGCCCTCAAGACGGCGTCTGCCCGGCAGCAATACCGGGCAGACGCTACCGCCGGTGGCCACCCCGGCGTGCGGCTGTCCGCACCGTCCGTCAGCCGGAAGCAGGCCAGGAACGCAGCAGCCCGGCAACCGTCCCCGCGCTGCAGTCACCAGAGCAACGAAGACGGAAGCGCGCCAATTCTGCACGTCGAACACGAAGGAACCCGATCGGTTCGACCTTTAGTTGCCGCTTTCGGCACCGGGTTCGTTTGAGTTCAGGCAACCGTCGCCCCGGCCCGTTACCGGTCCGGATCCGAACCCTTCATCCGCGGAATCCGCCTGTCGCGCAGCAACGCCTCGTCCTGGCTGGTGCGCCCTGTCCGAGCAGGGCGGCGGCGGAGAGGTCTGAGGCGAGCACGGTAGCGGTCAACGTGCCGGTCAGGGGAGTACACGGGGAGTGGTTCCTGCCGCGCGCCCACGCAGACAGCGAAGACAGCAGGCCCAGGCGGAACATGTTACGTACGCGGTGAGTTTGTGTCGGCATGCATGGAACGCTTCCGGGGCCCGGCGGAAGGAATCAAGAAGGACTGGTGGCTTGTGCCCCGCAGGACTGGCGGACGGTCAGCCGGGGCCGCAGCCAGACCTGGCGTAGCTCGGCGTCTGGTTCGTCGATGCGGCGCAGCAGGGTTTCCAGGCCCAGCGAGCCGAGGCGGAACTTCTCCGGTGCGACTGAGGTGAGCGGCACCTGTTCAGTGGCCGCGTGCCGGTCCTCGTAGGAGACCAGGGCGAGATCGCCGGGGATGCGTACTGCGGCCCGGTGGGCGGCGGCCAGCAGCGCGGATGCCTCCATATCGCCGAAACAGATCAGTCCGGTCGCGCCGCTGTCGAGAACGTTGGCCAGGACGGTGTCCGCGAGCGGTGGCTGGGCGGCAAAGACCTCCTCGAAACTGTGGCAGTCGGTGACCGACGGCCACTCCAGCCGGGCAGTCACACGTAGCCCGAGTGCGGCGGCTCCCTCGGTGAAGCCCGTCGCTATGCCCCGGCTGGGTGCACAGTTCGGCCTGCAGGCGAGCGCCACATCGCGGTGGCCCAGTGCGGCCAGGTGCGCGAGGGCGAGGTAGACGCCGCGGGCGTGGTCGGTGGAAACGTGCTCGCTGGGGTCACCGATGCCGGACGGTGCTCGCTCCAAGAGGACGTACGGCCAGGGGAGTTCGTGCAACAGGCGGGTGCGCGCGGCGGCAGCGGCGTCGGCGGGGCCCGGGTGCGTGATGAGCAGTCCCTCCGCCCCCGCAAGGTCGTCGGCGAGACGGGCGAGCCGGTCCCATCCGCGGTCGGCATAGCCGGTGGTGTGCACGTCGATCGTCGTTCGGGTACGGGCTGCGGCGGCCTCGATGCCTGCGATCACGGGCGGGAAGTACCAGTCGCGTTCAGGCAGCACGACTGCAATCCGCCGCCGCGCACCCGGTGGACGAGGCACGGACCGCGCAAACGTGCCGACACCCTGGCGACGCTCGACACTCTCCTCGGCAGCCAGTACCTCCAAAGCGTGCCGCACGGTGTTGACCGACAGGCCGTGGGCCGCAGCTAGCTGCACCTCGGTCGGCAGCTTACTGCCGGGCGGCCAGGTGCCGCCGCGGATCCCGCGGCGCAACTCTGTAGCGAGCTGGAGGTATTTGATCGGATCGCCGGTCGCCATGGAGGCATTCTGGATGACGTGTGATCACCAGGACAGTGGGCGGAGCTCTCCAGGAAACCCATCGCTGATGGGATCTTTTGTAAAGGCCGCGGGCTGTTCTTCGCCCCACTTGCCGGGTCTTTGAACTGTCTGGGGAAGGGTCGGGAGCGGAGAGCGGCACTTGCTCACCAGACTGCAGGGTTTGGCCATGCCTGCTGACTGGCGGATGGATGGGACCGGGTCTGGCACGGCCCCGTTGGTGAGTGTGGGACCCGGGCCGTTAGTTTGATCGGTCCGCCAGTCTTGATCGTTGCTGAGCCTGCTGATTAGTTGGTCGGCATGACCGATCTCGGACCCGTCGCCTGGCCGCCAGCCCCGATCAAGACCGAGCGGCTCGTGCTCCGTGAGCCCGGGGCCCGGGACCGTGCGGCTTTCATCGAGCTGCACACCTCGCCGGAAGTGCACACCTACCTCGGCGGCCCCCGGCCGCGCGACGAGCTTGAGCGTGAGATGCCCGAGGTACCCGGGCAGCGACCCGGGTTTTTCGTCGTCGATCTCGACGGGGCGATGATCGGCCAGATTCTGCTCAGGAGAGCAGCAGAGCACCGTCACCCGGCTGCTGTCGGAAAGGCCGATCTCGGCTACCTCTTCCTGCCGCGGGCGTGGGGATTCGGGTATGCCACCGAGTCGTGCGCGGCGGCACTCGGCTGGCTCGACGACGCCCTTCCCGGCGAGCCGGTGGTGCTCACCACCCAGACCGCCAACGTCGGCTCGATGCGCCTCGCGGCAAAGCTGGGATTTGCCGAGGTAGAGCGGTTCCAAGCCTGGGATGCCGAGCAGTGGTTCGGCTTGCGGTCCCCTGTCGAGAGGAGTCGCTGAGTGGCCTTGTTGAGTGGACCCGTGCTGCGCACCCAAAGGCTTGTGATGGAGCCGATCCGCCGCGGGGACAGCGACGATCTCTTCGAGGCCGTGGTCAGTCAGGACAGCGTCATGCAATGGCTGGCGAGCGGCCGGGCGGACAGTCGATCGGCGGCCAAGGCCATGTGTGAGGAGCACGTCGCCCACTGGACCCGACACGGATACGGCGACTTCGCGGTCCGGGACGCGGCAACGCACGCGTTTCTCGGCCGGGTGGGACTGCGTAACCGGGCCCAGCACGGCGTTGATCTCGGTTTCGCCCTGCACCCACGGGCACAAGGCCGCGGGGTTGCCGGCGAGGCAGGCCGTGCGTGCCTGGACCTGGCGTTTCACCGCCTCTCGCTCCCTGCCGTTTCCGCGTTCGTCCTGCCCGGCAATACGGCCTCGATCGCGGTACTGCGCCGCCTGGGCGCCCGGGCGGACGGGACGGTCCAGTCCAGCGGCCTGCACTGTCTGCGCTACCGGTTCGACCCCGCCGCTGCGGAGCACGTGGTGGACGACGGCGGGGCCGACCTTCAGCTGAACCTTGTGCTGGGACCCGGTTCTCCCGATGACAAAGCCGCACTCCGTGATGGTCTTCCCGATCCCTTTGGGGTGAAGGAGACCGGTCTGGTGTGGGCTGACAAGCAGCACACCCTCACCGCTGTCTGCGCAGGCCGGCCGGTGGCTTCCGCGGGATGGCTGCTGCGGGACATGGCCTTCGACGGATTGCCGCGCCGCGCCGCGGGGTTGGGCGGTGTGCTGGTGCCCCCCGCCTATCGAGGCCGGGGCATCGCGCGGACGGTGATCAGCGTGGCGATCGAACACGCACGAGCGGCCGGCGCCGAGACAATGATCCTGCTCTGTCGCCCGGAACTGATCCCGCTCTACACGCGGCTGGGATGGGGCGAGGTCTCCGTGCCCGTCACCCTCCAGCAGCCCGACGGCGCACGGATCTCGCCACTGACCACCATGATCTACGATCTGGCCAACCTGCCTCAGCCAACCACCAGCGTGGACCTGCGGGGCCTGCCCTTCTGATCTGCTGAGCAATTCACCGTGTGGTCAGACTGCTTCGGCAAAGAGACGTCCGCACCAGCGGATGCCCGGCTCGCCGAGGTCCGGGAATGCCGGCGTCAGGTCTATGCCCCGGCGGGACTGGAGCAGCACGTGGCCGGGACGGGCGAAGAGCAGGGCGCGGAAGCCGTCGGCTTTCTGGTCCGCCGTCCACCCGCCGGGCAAGGCCCCTTCCCGGGCAGGGCCCGCCTGGCTTCGGCGAGCATCACTTCGTTCGGAGGGGTCAGTGCCACACCGCCACCTGTACGCGGCCTCTTCTCTGTTTCGCGCGCTGGGCGGCACCGAACGGAGGCACCTCAGCTCTGTGCTCGTCGCGGCCGTCGCCCGGCACAAAACGCGGATGCCCACCCTCGAGGCATCCGGCCCCGACGCCGCGTGGCGGGCCGCGGCCCTGCTGCACACGATCGTGCAGCTGGAACCGCCGCCGCACCGCAACAGCCTGTACGCGGCCCTCGCCGCCGCCCGGTACATGGACCCCAGTCCGGCGAAGGCATCGACCCGCCCTGCGGCGCCCTCTGCGGCCTCGTCCGCGAAATCCGCGACACGCGGATCAGCATCTGCACCGTGGCCCGGGCGCTGCGCACCTGGAGAGTGTCAGGGCCCGCTCCGGGGAGCCAGGGCACCGCCAGCTGCCCGTGTCCGGGCAGCTCGGGCAACTGTCCGCAGTGCGTCCCCAGACGCTGCCAGACTGCTGCACGTCAGCCGATGGGCTCGCGCATCTCCCCGCGTACCTGCAGCGTGATGCGCGCGGCCTGCTGCACGTCCACGTTCCCGGGGTCCTGGCAGACGTTCTCGTCGGTGACCACACCCACCGACGCCGGGGTGTTGTCATCTGCCCACAGGCACATCGGCACGTTGCGCACCGTCCCGTCCTGATCCGACGTCAGCACCAGGCACTCCACCGTCACCTGCGCACCCCGCACGGCCACCTCACGGGCGGGCACCGCCACCGTGGCGCCCCCGGCTTTCCCAGCGCCCTCGGTCATGTCGTCCCGCGTCTCCGCCGGACTCCGGAACCGCCCGATACAGGACCGAGACCACCAGCCGGCTGCCGTCCTGCTGGCCCTGCCCCGTGTGTAACTGCCCACCACAGCCGTCGGATCCCGCACATGGGAGCGGTTGCGGTTCTCCTGCACGATCTGCCGGCCCGCCGTGACCGGCCGCGCACCGAAGCCGGCCTCGCCGGCCCCACCGCCGTCCGGGTCCTGCTCGAGCGCGCCATCGCCTTCCACCCCCCAGCCCGCGGCGAGCCGACCGACGCAGGCCTCCGGCGGCCGCGCACCCTCTTCCGGCCGGGCGGCCGGGCTCAGCTGCGTGCCCGGCGCGCCGCTCACCCGACGGGCCCACCAGCGCGCACGCCGTCCGCACCGGGTCCGAAACCGTGGGCATGGGCCCAGGCGACGGCCGCCGCGCGGGTGCGGACCCGGAGCTTGGCGAACAGGTGGTTGATGTGGGTCTTGACGGTGGCCTCCCCCACCAACAGGCGCCGGCCGATCGCGCCGTTCGACAACCCCTGGGCGAGCAGCCGCAGTACGTCGCACTCGCGCGGGGTCAGCAGGCCCTGCGACGGTATGGACCCACGCCTGCGGCTCGTCGAGGTCAGCCCAGTACCGGTACGCCTTCATCATGGTGTCCTGGGCGACATCTGCGGCCAACGGCAGCGGAGCGCCATGGTTGACCAGGAAACCGATCAGCCTGTTGACGGTCGTGCGGTAGAAGTCCGAGAACTCCGCATCCGCGGCCAGGCGCGCGGCGCCGCCCCCCAACGCCGCCTGGCCGACGTCCGCGCAATCCGCCCCCTTCGCCGGGCTACCGTCGCTCATGCAGCACAGTCCTCCGTCCCGGCCCGGCCCGGGTGATCTTCACGCGGAGCCGATGCCCGTCGCCCCGCTCCCCGTCGATCTCCAACCGCCCCCCGCCGGCGACTGCTTCGGCAGCACTGACGAGGTACTGGCGCTGCATCCTGCCATGCTGCACCAGCCAGCGCAGCCGCAGCCGCAGCCGCAGACCGAGCAGAGCGCACAACTGGACGACAATGATCGAGACGATGGTGACGGCGGCAGTAAGCGTGTCCACGGACGTCTCCTCTCGTGGGTCGTGGGGCCGACGGGCTGACCCGCCATGCAAGTAAGAGCCCCTCAAGACCCGCGCCGTGAACTCCCGCCCGCAAATACTTCACTCCGGCCCCCGATCCGGGCACCGCGCGTGCCGCGAAGCGTCTACTGCTCAGACGGGCTCGGTGAACGAAACCGGCTTGCCCGTGGCGCGGGCGCAGGCGATCTCCCTGCTCGTGGACCCGCCGATATACCCGCCGGGGAAAGCGCCTGAGTTCGAGATTTCTGAGGCGCTGGCACCACGAACTCGCCCATTCGTATGGCGTCTGGGAGCACTCCGCTCCGCCGTTCCAGATGGTCGGAGTGCTGGCGCTGCCAGTACAGCCTGTGGCCCAGCGGCTTCGTCTGCATGTGGAGCGGTCGTGGGACGGGTTGGACGAACTCGACGTCGTTTATTCCGGCTGGATGGGTTCAGCTTCGCGATCAGCAAGCATGACGGCAATCCGCTCGGCGTCTCGTATGTCGGCCTCACCCAACCGCACGAGCAGGCCGACAAGACCCTGGACCCCCCCCCGCTCGATCTGACACGACCGCTTTCGTTCCGAAATACCCGGCTGGCCGCACATCCTTGGACCGGTGGGCGGTTTGCCCATCAGTCAGAAGGGAGGCTCGAGATCGCCGCGGCCATCGCTGTGTGGCCCGCAGTCCCAGCGCTCCTCCTGAAAAGGTTCAATGCCGGTGACATCGTGGCCCCATGCTTCGAGGGCCTTCCGGGCAATGCGCCGGTCAGGATCGTCGCTGCTGGTGCCCAGGATGCGGCGCGCGTGCACGGCGAGGTGATCGCGGCGCTGGGCAAGCGCGGGGTGTTCGGCGAGGACGAGCGCGGCGAGGCCGGCGGCTTCGCGCACGTCCTGGTGACTGTCCTGCAGGAAGGGCGCGACGGCTTGATAAAGCATCGGGCGCAGGTCCCGGAAGGCCGCCACGACGGTGCCGTGGGAGAGAAAACCAGGGAAGTACTGCTCGGTGCGGCCAACAATCTCGTCGGAGGCGTCGTAGGCCGTGTCAGCCAGCCAGTTCAGCA
Organism: Streptomyces sp. NPDC055189; assembly: GCF_053606765.1. Classification (NCBI taxonomy): domain Bacteria; kingdom Bacillati; phylum Actinomycetota; class Actinomycetes; order Kitasatosporales; family Streptomycetaceae; genus Streptomyces; species Streptomyces sp. NPDC055189. The sequence goes on along the minus strand of NZ_JBSGSG010000059.1, from coordinate 54,088 downwards.
GCGTCGCGCGGATGGGGACGTTGCGATAGGGCCGCAGGCTCATGGCCGCCGGGTGGGTGAGAAGGCCGGCGACATACATGGCGACGGGGGCGGTGGCTTCGTAGATGCTGTTCTGGTGGCCGACCAGCTCACTCAGTTCCGACAAAGCGGTGACCTGCACACTGGGATCAGGCTCCAGCAACCGTGCCAGGACTTCGGGAAGGCACTCACCGTTCCCGAAAGCCGTCTGGAGCGAACCCCAATCAGTCTCCGCCAGGACTACCCGGTAGGGCGGCAAGTCAGGCTCGCGGGGCGCCCCGGCCGTGGAGCTGCTGTGGTTCACAGGCCAAACCTAGACCAGACTTCTGACACGATTCCCGTCCGGGCCAGTGAGAATCCGCTGGCATTCCGAGAGCGACGGGTGCGTTTGCGCTGGTCAAGCACAGAATCGGTGTTTCCGCGGCAGAGACGAGGTGTTGTGTCGTCTCTGCCGTGGAGGTGCCGGGATGCCGCCGGCAGGGCCTGCTGGTGCGCTCAAGGTCTCGACAACCCCGAGCCGCACCCGGCCCTGTCTTCCTGCGCGGACAGACCCAAGATCGAGCCGCGGCATTCGAACCCATGCTCACCAAGATCGATACGACAACGGCTTTCAGTCGGACAAGGGGTCAGGGCGGAATACCCGGGTGTAGCGCAGTCCGGTGTCGGGGGTGATGTCGAAAACCGCGCACAGGTGTTGCGGGTCGGCGCCGGTGACGGCGGCCTCTTCGAGGATCCGGTCCTCGCGGAGTCGTTGGGCGGTGACCGGAAGATCCTTGAGCAGGGGCTGCATCCAGCCGATGGTGACCGGCGTGCGAGAGTGCGCGGTCTGCGAGCTGAGGAACAGGTGGGGGTTGCGGGTGTGTGGCCAGCGTGCGTGGCGGAGTCGGATGTAGTCGGCGGCGGCCTGGCGGGTGAAGGCGTCGAGGGGGTGGTCGATCTTGCCGTGCACGAGCCGGCCGCCGGTGAAGTCGATGGCAGCCAAAGGCAGTGCTCGTGCCCGGTGGGGGCAGAGCGCGTGAATGCCGATGAGGGCGATCAGCAGCTTTGGGGCGGGGTCGCCCTCGGCGGCCGCGGCCAATGTCTGGATCGCCTCGGGACTCGACGGGGTGGGCACCGAGCTGGGCTTCGCCCCCGAGCTCAGGCCGCGTGCCGGGTTGGCGAACAGCAGCCGTTGGCTCTTGAGGGTCTTGAACATGTTGCGCAGCGCGACTGCTTCAGTGTGCGGTGCCGCGCACTGGGACAGCCACTCCATGAGGTCGGCGCGGGTGACCCGGCGAAGGGTGCGGTAGCGCTTCGAGCAGTCGAGGAGGAACGGGATCGAGGCGTCGACCTGGTTACGGACGGCGGCGGTTGAGCGGGGACGGCGGCGGGGCCGTGCGCGGCACCCACGACTCGGCCCGTCATCTCGTCCAACCGAGCGACGCCCACCCCAAACGCTACGACCGTGTCATCAGGCCCCAGCGCCTCCTGCCGCTGACCAGCGTGGCGGCGGCTGTCCCCGGGCAGGTGCCGTGGTGGGCATCGCGGCCGATCGTCAGCGCTACACGTGCAGCACGACGTCCACGGGCGGCGGTGGCGCAGGGTCTCCGAACATGGAGCGGCACTCCTCAAAGCCCTCGACCTTGACGGGCTGCTGAGGCGCGCGGTGCCAGCGGTCGGCGGTGAGAACATCGTCGTGGGCCTCCACAAGGCGGTGGTCCACGGCCAGGCGCCGTACGCCGCCTGGTTCGTAGCCGAACTTCCGGGAGACGCGGCGGGAGGCGGCGTTGTCCGCGAAAGCGGTGGACACGACCCGCTGGGCGCCCGGGCAGTCGAAGGCCAGGTACAGGGCGGCGGCACGCATCTGTGTGCCGAAGCCTCGTCCCTGGAAGCGCCGGCCGAGCCAGAATCCGGTCCGCGCCTCGCGGGTGACCAAGAAGTCGCGGGCGGAGAGGTTCTGCCGGCCGATCACCTGCCCGTCGTGGAAGACCGCGAGCAGGGGTGACGGTCTTCATCAGGGGTGTCCTTTGCTGTGCGGGTACCTGGTCGCGGCCAGGGGCAGACGAGGGCCTTGAGGACCTGGCGGTCGGCCATGGCCTGGTAGGCGGCCGGCGTCCGGTCGAGGGGGAAGGTCTGGTCGAAGACGCGGCCGGGGGCGATGGTCCCGTCCAGGACGTCGGAAAGTCGTCCTCGTCGAACTGGTCGGTCGAGCGCACCGTGCCGGTCAGCATGCCTCGGCCGAGCGCGGAGAACGGCACCAGGCCGATGTTCAGCTCCCGCAGCACGGGCAGCACCCGCTCCTCGATGCCGCGCGTGAACAGCGAGTACTCCAACTGCACCGCGGTAACCGGCCGGACGGCGTGGGCGCGGCGGATCGTGTCCGGGCCCGCCTCCGATTGGCAAGGGCGGGCCACGGCGCAGCCTCAGCCGCGGAAGCCCGGGCCGGGGTCGCGCTCGGTAATACGCCCGGTGAGCACGTCTTCGGACTTGAGGCTGTCAGTTCTTCTTCATTTCCTCTGCGAGCATCACGATGATGCCGCTGGGGCCGCGGACGTATGTGAGCTTGTAGATGTCCTCATAGATGGCCACGCCGCGCAGCGGATGGCACCCGTGTTTGGCGGCGGTCTCAAGTGCTTGGTCAAGGTCGTCGACCGAAAACGCGACGCGGTGCATGCCAATCCCGTTGGGACGAGTGGGCTCCGACTCGATCGCTGCGGGGTGAATGTACTCGAAAAGCTCAAGGCGACCCTGACCATCTGGCGTCTGGAGCATCGCGATCTTGGCGTGGTTGCCATCGAGGCCGACGGCAGTGTCGGTCCACTCGCCACAGACCGTGTCACGTCCGATGACCGTGAGACCAAGGTCGGTGAAAAAGGAGACCGCAGCTTCGAGGTCCCGAACGGTGACGCCGACGTTCTCAAGTTTGACGGGCATGCGCTGCATGCTAGCGAGCCGGAACACTCAACGCCGTACAGCAGTGCGTACTGGGCGACGGGCGAACGCCCAGTCACGCACCTCGTGGCACACCGCCAGCCAGCGGTCGCGGTGCACCTCCTTGGCGGCCGCCGCAGCATCCAGATGGTCGGCGAGGTCACCGCAGGAGTCGATGATCATGGCAGTGAGCCGCTGTTCCCGGCCGGGTAAGCAGCGGTAGAGCGCCGAGGGGGGAGACCAGCCAAGCGACACTCGCCTCCCCCGCTTGACCTGAGTAGACCTGTCTGTCTAATCTTGGCGCTATTAGACAGACAGGTCTACTCACACTCCGGACGGGAATGGTCATGACGAATCTCTCGGTCGTCCCGGCGTCCAAACCGGCGCGCACCCCGGATGCCGCGCTCGCCGGATCCGCTTCCCGATCCGACTCCCCTGCCGTATCCGCGCGGGGCATGCGGCTGCCGCCGAACGTGGCTCTTTACGTACTCGCCTCGATCACCGTCTCGTTCCTGGCGGCCTCCAGTGCGCCAACCCCGCTCTACGCGCTCTACCAAGCCGAATGGGGCTTCGACCCGATCACCACCACCGTGGTCTTCGGCGTCTACGCGGTAGCCGTACTGCTCGGGCTGCTCACCACGGGCAAGCTCTCCGACCATGTCGGCAGGCGGCCGGTACTGCTGGCCTCGCTGGCGGCGCAGGCCGCCTCGATGGTCGTGTTCGCCACCGCCGACAGCGTGTCGGGGCTGATGGTCGCCCGGATCGTCCAGGGACTGTCGACCGGCGCCGCGCTCGGGGCGATCGGGGCGGGGATGATGGATATCGACAGGTCGCGCGGCACAATCACCAACGCGGTCGCCCCCGGCATCGGCACGGCGACCGGCGCGCTGGTTTCCGGCCTCGTCGTCCAGTTCCTGCCCGCCCCCACGCATCTGGTCTACCTCGGGCTGCTGGCGGTCTTCGTCCTCCAGGCCGTCGCCGTCGCACTGATGGCGGAGACGGTGATCCGCAAGCCCGGGGCGCTCGCCAGCCTGGCGCCGGAGATCAAACTGCCGCGCGCCGTACGCCGCCCGATGCTGGTGGCCGCGCCGGTGCTGCTCGCCGTCTGGGCGCTGGCCGGACTGTACGGGTCGCTCGGCCCGTCGCTCGCGCGACAGTTGACCGGTTCCAGGTCCGAAGTCCTCGGCGGGCTGAGCCTGTTCGTGCTCGCCGGGGTGGCCGCCGTCTCGGTACTGGTCCTGCGGAAGGCGGCGACGCGGACGGTGATGCTCACCGGCATCCTCGCGCTGATCGCCGGGGTGGCCCTCACCCTCGTCTCGATCCGCGACTCCTCCCCCACCGGCTTCTTCGTCGGATCCGCCATCGCGGGCGTCGGCTTCGGCAGCGGGTTCCAGGGCGGCATCCGTACGGTGATGCCGCTGGCCCGGCCGCACGAGAGTTCCGGGGTGCTGTCGCTGCTCTTCGTCGTCTCCTACCTGGGCATGGGGGTGCCCGCCGTGATCGCCGGGTTCCTCGTTGTCCACGCGGGCGGACTGACCGCCACCGCGCAGGAGTACGGCGTCGCCGTGATCGCCCTCGCGGCATTCGCGCTGCTCGGGCTGCTGCGCGGCGGCCGAGACGGGGCGGCGGTCCTGCCGGGCAAGCGGATCGGCGGCAACGCCTGAGGAGTGGCCTGCGGCCGGGGCGCGGCCCAGGGGCCCCGCCGGAGCATAATGTAGACAGGTCTGTCTGAAGGAGTGACCGTCATGGCGAGTGTCCAGAGCACCGCAAAGCCGTCGGCGCGTGAGCGTCTGCTCGCCTCCGCGAACGAGCTGTTCTACGCCGAGGGCGTGCAGAGCGTGGGGATCGACCGGGTCATCGAGCACGCGGGCGTGGCCAAGGCGTCGCTGTACAACACCTTCGGCGGCAAGGAGCAGCTCGTCCGGGCGTACCTCGACACCCGGCACGCGGGCACCGCCGACCGGATCACCCGGGCCATCGCGGAGCGCGACACGCCGCGCGAGCAGATGCTGGCGGTCTTCGAGTCCCAGGGGCGGCAGTTCGACCGTCCCGACTTCCGAGGCTGCGCCTTCATCCGCGCCGGTGCCGAGGCCAGCCCCGGCGGGCTGGTCCAGGAAGCGGCGGACGCCTTCCGCAGCTGGATGCGCGAACTCTTCACCCGCCTCGCCGCCGAGGCCGACGCAGCCGACCCCGACACCCTGGGCCGCCAGCTCCAACTCCTCTACGACGGCGCCGGTATTTCCGCCCTGATGGACCACGACTCCGCGGTGGCCGCGACCTCCCGCGCGGCGGCGACCGCCCTGATCGCGGCGGCGACGGGCGCATCCGCCGAGGCATGAGCGGCGCTCGGCAAGCACGCGGGCCGGGACCGCGAGCGTGAACCACGTGGTGACGCCAGGGCAACTGACGCGGCGTCGGTAGAGCGACCCGGGCTCATGCACCGGGTCCGATCGGTGCGCCGCAGGAACTCCTGCAGGCGCTGTCCCGGGACGGGGCTGCCAGGCTGCGAGACCGCGCCTGTCGTGCCGTGCGTACCGCCGCTGAGCGGCAGGAAGCGCTGATGAAAGCGCAGAAGGGGGCTGGCGGCGGCCTACACCCGGCTCCGCGCCCGGCGGCACACGCCCTGCGGGCGGACCACGCACCTCTCGGGCTTTTGGCTGTCCGTCATTTTTGACGTGTCCCTATGAGCGGGTGTGATTCCCTCCGGGGCCGGCAGGGTGATGGACGGTGGTACCGGCAGGTGGGCTGCGTCCAGGCCGAATCCAACGGCCGGCAAACCGCCCGAACGCAGTGCCGCGGCCGCGATCGTCCCCCTTGGCTGCGGGTCAGCGGGTGCGCCGGCCCCGAAGGAACGCCCGCCTGGGCAGGACGAGCAGCAGCAGGCTGTAGTACTGCAGCACGGGTACGGCGAGGGCGAGGGCAAGGGCCAGGACCAGAAGGAGGACGTTGAGATAGCTCTCGATATACAAATCCTTGATCCTGCGACGGTCCTTTTCACCGTCCCCCTCGGCCAGTCCCGGGGTGGTTTTCAGGATCCTCAGCATCGCCAGCCGGCACACCGTGCTTGCCAGGAGAACCGTGTAGTAGAAGGCCGCCGCGAACCGGTCACGGCCGAAGGCGCCAATCATCTCCGTCGGCAGGGGAAGCACGACGACGGACAGCAGCCATCCCGTGTTCCACACCATCAAAGAGCGGGTGACCCTCGCGACCGACGAGAAGGTCCGGTGGTGCTCCTGCCAGATGTTTGCGATGACCGCGAAGCTGAGCAGGAAGCTCCAGATCTGGTCGAGGTGGCCGGTGAACACCTCGCTGGCCTGCTGGTGGGCGGACACGGCCTCCGGGACGAGATCAATCAGCGGCAGGATCAGCAAAGTAATCGAGATCGCGGTCACCGCGTCGGTGAACAGCACCAGCCGTTCGCCCGAGGCACCCCCTTCGCTCCTGTCCGGCGCGGGAACCGGCGGCTGAGCGGGGTCGTATCCTCCCGTGCCGGTTTGGTCGACGGCGTCGCTGGCACCCATGCGTGTTGCACCTTTCTTCTGTCCGGTCCGTCGGGCCGGGGTCTGCCGACTGCGGCGGCTCCCACGACCAGGGCGGATCCCAATGTCTGGCTGTACAAGGGCTGTTGGGAAAACGGATTCGGATTCGAGTACCAAGCAGCCGCTGCCCACGGGGGCAGACCGGGGCTCAGGGCTGCCCGGAGGCGCGCACCTTCAGTGCTCCCGAGCGGGTGAGCAGCGCGGCGATCGCCATGAACACCAGCCCGTTGGTGACGATCGGGGCGATGTCCTGAGGCGGGGCGCCGTGCCGGAAGAAAAAGCGGCCCAGTTCGGACTCGTACCAGTAGGTGGCGCCGATGGAGAACAGCGAGCGGGCGACGATCAGGCCGATCCACAGCGCCGCGTAGCTGCGGCCCGCCCGGGCGACGACCCGGCCGTCCGGCTCCCGGAAGACCCGGACCTGGCTGACGGCTAGCAGGCCGAACAGCACGCCGGCCGCGAGGCCGCAGATCTCGATGGCCAGGCCGATCCCGTTGTCGAAGAAGGTGTGGACGAACACGGGGACGATGATCACCGCGACGATCAGCGGGCGGAGCAGGCGTCCGCGGCTCACCGCCTTGGTGCCGAGGTCGGCGTGCAGGGTCGTGAGCAGCACGACGACGTTGATGAGGAGAGCGCTCTGCAAGGTGGACATGGTTTCCGCCGGTAGGTGAAGGGGGTTGTTGTCCACACAGCGTCGGACCTGTGCCGCGGCCCGGGCGTCGGCCGAGGAGTTGAGGAGGGTGGAGCGCGGATACCTCCACCCTTCTCCACCCTCCTCCACCTGCCGGCGGGCCCCGGCCCGGCTGCGGGGCACAGGTGCATGCCAAGCTGCAACCATGGTCGTTACCACCGAAGGCAAGCCGTCGCCGGCGCACCCCGTGCCGCCGCGACCGGTCCTGGCGCGTGCTGACCTCTGGCAGCATGTGCTGCCCCGGGTGCTCGGGTTGGCTCTGGTGCTGGTCGGCCTGCCGTTCTCGGACGGGCTTGCCTGGTCCGCCACCACCTGGGCGCTGGTGGTATTGATGAGCGGCGCCTGGGCCCTGTGGTGCGCGGCCGCCTTCCGTGCGGGATCTCCGGTGCCCGAGGCGTTGGCCGTGCCGATCCTGGGCATCGTAATGATCAGCGGGAACCTCCTGGTCACCCTCGAACCCGAGGCCATGCTGGCCACGGCAATCGTCGGCATGGCGGCGGTGTCGTCCGGAGCGTTCCTGTCCACGCTGGTCAACGCGGCCGTACTGGCGGCCGGCGTCCTGGCGCTGGCGATCGGCGGGATCGTGGCCGGCTTCCCCGGGTCGGCATGGGCGCGCGTCGCCGCCTGGATCGCCGCCCTGCTGGCTTGCCAGCTCGCCGGCGCGACCCGGCGCAGCGTCGGGACCCAGCACGCGCAGGCGGAGGAACTGCTGTTGCAGACCCGGCGTGTGCACGAGGAGGAGCAGCGGGCCACGGCGCTGGCCGAGCGGACCCGGGTCGCCCGGGAGATCCACGACGTCCTGGCGCAGTCGCTGGGTGCTCTGGCGGTGCAGTTGGACGTGACCGACTCGCTGCTCACCGCGGATCCGCCGCGCACCCAAGAGGCGGTGGAGCGGGTCCGCAACGCCCGCCGGATCGCCGTCGACGGACTGACCGAGACCCGCCGCGCGATCGCGGTCCTGCGTGCGGACACCCCGCCCCTTCCGGAGGCCCTCACCGTGCTGGTCCACGACCACCGCACCGCCTCCGGCGCGCCGGCGACGTTCACGCCGGTCGGCACCCCGCGCGCGCTCGAACCGGACGTCGGGCTGGCGTTGCTGAGAGTCGCCCAGGAGTCGCTGGCGAACGCCGCCAAGCACGCCCGCGGACAGGAGCTGACCGCCACTTTGGACTACGAAGAGGACCAGGTGAGGCTGACCGTGCTGTCCGGGCCCGCCGGCTCCGGTGGCGGCGAGGCAGGCCCACGGCCCCCAGTAGCGGGGATGGACGGCGGCTACGGTCTGGCCGGCATGCGCGAGCGGTTGCTGCTGGTCGGCGGCGACCTGACGGCCGGCCCCACCCCGCAGGGGTGGCGCGTGCAGGCGGAGGTGCCCGCATGAGTACCCGGGTCGTGGTCGTCGACGATCAGCAGGTGGTCCGCGAAGGCCTGATGACCCTGCTGGACATGATGCACGGCATCGACGTCGTCGCCGGGTGCGCGAACGGCGAGGAGGCCGTCGCCCGGGTCGCCGAAACGCACCCGGACGCGGTGCTGATGGACCTGAGCATGCCGGGGATGGGCGGCGTGGAGGCCACCCGCCGGATCGTGACGGCGCACCCGGACGTGGCCGTCGTGGTGCTGACGACCATGGCGGACGATCAGCTGATTCTCGACGCCCTGCAGGCCGGCGCCCGCGCCTACCTGACCAAGGACGCCGGCAAGACCGAGATCGTCCGCGCGATCGAGGCCGCGCTCGCCCGGCACACCACCTTGGACCCGGTCGTCCAGGAGCGGCTGCTGGCCGCCGCCCTGCGCGGCACCGGCCAGACGACCGAACGGCGGCGGGCCGAACCGTCGCAGGACCTGCTGACCCCGCGCGAGTGCGACGTACTGCGGCTGCTCGCCCAGGGGTTGTCGAACGGCGCGATCGGCCGGCGCCTGCTGGTGGGGGAGGCCACCGTCAAGACCCACATCAACCACCTGTTCGCCAAGCTCCAGGTCCGCACCCGCGCGGCGGCCGTCGCCTGGGCCCATGCCCACGGTTTCGGACCCGGTGCGGACGGCGTGCGCTCTGGCCGGCCCGTCGGGTGAGCGGCGCGCCGGGCACGTAGCTGAGCACGAACGCCCGGCCGGATCGGGTGAGCAGCCGCTGAAGGCCTGCGTCGGTCAACTCGCCGCAGGCTGGGGGGTGCTTCTATCTGTTCGGTCAAGGTCTGGGGGCGTGCGGGCAGCTTGAATCTCCTCAGCGGCACGCAGTAGCTGTCCCCCAAATCCGGTACGGAAGCGTGAGAGATCGGCCTTCTTTCCCAGCCGGGCGGGCCCTCACGCCGGCGGGTCCTTCCGCCAGGTCCACTGCGCGTCAGGCGGCTCCTCGCGCAGTACGCGGAGCGAGTCGGTGGAGATCCGGGCAAGTCGGTCGACCTCGTCGAGGCCGAACGACATCTCGTGATTCTCCGAGCGCCCGCCGCGCGGTGGGTGGGCGTCCGGGTCGGACCAGCCGAGCGCCAGCAGCCGCTGCTTCTGCGCCTCGGTCATCGTCCGGTACGCCAACGAGACACATTCGGCGCTGAACCCGTCGTGCCACCTCATGAACTGTACGTAACGCCCGGTTTCCTGCCGGGATTTGGGGCGCCGCTGCCACCAGCGCCGGCCCGGGGCGTCGGGCACCGGCGCAGGCTCCGGGTCGGGCTCGGAGACCACCAGAGTGTCCCCCTCGCGCATACCGGCCACTTCCGCCCGCAGCCGGTCACGGAACTTGCTCCACGCCTCGTCCATCGGGCCAACGTACCGGCACCGATCGGAGAGACGCCCCGGTGCCCGTTCGCGAAGAGGAACTCGCGCCTCCTCCGCCGCCGCCCCACGCCCGCCGGATCATCGAGGAGGAGCAGGAACGACCGGGTGCGGGCGACCAGGGGCCCTGACCGGAGAGCGACCCGGGGTGTGCCAGGAAGAAGTAGCATCGTCGCCGACGTGGCGAGGTGAAGGCCGTCGCTTGCCGACAAGGCGGGGTGAAGCGTGGAACAGAAGAAGCCCTGGACGATCCAGTGGCATGTTGCCGCAGATGGAACGGTGATCAAGCAGCGGTCCCGGGGCAGCGCAGAGCACGAACAGTTGTTCCAGCAGTTTGCGACGACGCGGACGCCGGAGATCGAGCAGCTCGATGCCATGGAGGAGGGGCTGCAGCGTGCCAGCGCCTTGGGCGAGCGAAGGTCCAGGGTTCTCCTCTGCCTGGTCTACGTGGCTCTCGCCGGGCTTGCGGCCGGGATCGTGTCGGCCTGGGCCGGCATGGATTCCGGGTTCTTGACGCTGGGGTCGCTCGCTGTCGTCGTTCTCCTCGGGCTCAGCACGGGCGTCATCATGCGGGCATCGATCAGCCGCTATCAGCGCGCCCATCGGGAGGCCGGGTTCGAATCGTCGAACGGCGTCACGCTCGCAGCGCGCGAGGCCCGCACGATGATCAGCGGTCCAGGTGCCGTCTCCGGCAGGGAGTTCGCCGCCGTCCGAGCCTGAGGGCGCCGGATGTACGGCAGCCTATGCGGCTTCCGGCAGGGGCTGTCGGCCTCCAGGCCGTACCGGAGACGAAGCCGCGCTCCGGACCCCGCAGATGTTGATCAACCAGCCGCGCCTCGCACAGGGCTCCGCGAGGGCGGGCGCTCGCTCCCCCGGCTACGAGCGGGCCGGCACTATCTCACCGGTCGCCTGGGAGCAGGGGGTCTTGGATCCGGCCTTGCCCGCCGCGACCGTGCGCGGGTCGACGGCCTCCAGCGGCGATCCCACCCGGTAGGGGCACTCGGGGTCGTCGGGCCGGTTGGGGCGGTCGTGCGGCAGCAGGTAGAACGTGCGGCGGGAGAAGAGACCGCTGTCGGCGCTGCACGGCGCATCCGGGGCCAGGTTGGTGTAGCCGATCATCCGGCCGTCGCGTTCGTAGCGCGGCCTGCCCTTGCGGGTACCGACCTTGTCCAACGCCTGGCGGGCGTAGTCCATGTCCGCGGTGTCCTCCAGCCAGACCACCCCGGATTCCCGGACGAGATCGCCTTCCTGCGCAATCGCGCTCATCAGGCCCTACCTTCTTTCGTACGGCCCGATCGGTCGCGACGATGGAGCCGCGCGAGCGGAGCAGGCATCGTCCATGGCACATCCGGCCTGCGTGCACCGGCCTTGGTACTGCACAGCCTGATCGGCTGACCGGCGGGGTCGGGCAGGACTGCCCTGTCCGACCCCCCAGTCCTCTCGGACGTCAAGTGGCGTTGGACTCGTGGACTCGCGAACTGTCTCGGTCGCGGTTGGCAGGTCCCGATTTGACGAGCGTCCCATCAGAGCATGGCGAGTTCCGCCCAGACCGTCTTGCCGACCGCCGACGGTACTCGCGAGACCCCCCAGTCGCTGCACAGGCGCTGCACGATGTACATACCGTGGCCACCGGGTCGCCCCGGCCGGTGCGAGGCGCGCGGAACGGACTGGCCGACAGCCAGGTCGGAGACCTCGATGCGCAGTACCTTGCTGTCGCAAGTGATCCGGAGTTCATCCGGGCCGTCGGCGTGCATGGAGGCGTTGGTGACCAGTTCGGAGACGACCAGCAGGGCGTCCTCGGCGAAGGCGCGTTGATCGGGGGTGGCGGCGGGAAGCAGGCCCCACTCGTAGAGTGCCTGGCGGGTGAAGTCACGGGCGAGCGGAATGACCCCGGCGGGTCCGGGGGCAAAGCTCAGCTCCCGGATCTGACGGGTTCCCGCGGAAGACCTGTTCAGGGGTGCCGATTGCGGAGCGATCGCGCGCGCTGTCTGGGCGCTGCTGCGCGGGGTGCCGGCACGAAGGAGTCCGGCTTCTGCCCCTCCCAGCGAGGACTCTTCCAGCAGGGCATCGAAGTCTGCTTTGCTGTGGGCTTCTGCCTCTCCGGGCGAGGTCTCTTCCAGCAGGGCGTCGAGGTCTTCGTTCCGGCTAGCCATGCCGACCTCCTTCTTCGCGCTGCTTCTTCATCCTCCACCGGTACAGCATCCCTTCAACCGCACGAATCGACTTCGCATCGAGCAGCTGCTGGATCTCCTCCTGCGAGAAGTCGTCAACCGTCAGCGCAACAGCCGCCTGAATCCGTGGATCGCCGATGCTCTTCAACTCGTCGAGCACCCACAGGTTGCTCAGGACCGCCTCCTCGACGCACCGCACGGCGGACCTGGCCTCCGTTGTGACGTCTTCGCTCACCTGGCCACGGCGCCACCGTTTCTCCTGCCGCCGGTACCGGCGGTATTCATTGGGGAACTCATAGGCGCACGCACCCATGAAGTACGTCGCGACGCCTGCGCCGCCCTCGGCCCTCCACCCGCCCTCGACCAACGCTCGCTGCCGGAAGGCCGGCAGCGCCCGTGCCACGGTCATCATCGCCAGTTCCTCCCGCAGCTCGCCGTCGCGGACCAGTTCCTCAAGCTCCAGCTCATCAGGCCTGAGGTCGAAGCCACGCAAGGCCACCAGCTTGAACACGAAGCCGGAGTGCATCCATCCACGCAGCACCGAGATTCCGTAGCGGGCCAACTCCTCCTCGAAGCGGTCGTACCGCGGACCTGCGAAGCCGTCGGCAGAAAGCATTCTGACCATCCGCTCGTCGGCCATTCGGCGATCGAGATTCTCCTGCAGCCGCCGGGCCCGCCGAGCGTTCTCGGTATCCATCTCACGCAGAGATTCACCAGGCACAGGCGCGCCGAGAGCCCGCATCTGCTCTGCAGGTTGCGGGTTACGGGCCGGTGAGGCTGCGGATGCCTCGCCCGCAGCTTCGTCATCGCGCCTCATCGCCTCCCCCTCCGGGTGATCGCCGCCACGTCCGCGCTCCGGCTCTACCCGGCCAAGCACGAAGACAGCACCTTGTAGGTTGCCCTCTCGCGCACGCCCCACGGAAACGTGCAAGATCTTCTGGCTGATCAGGGGACCAGCCGAGTCCGTGGGATGCCGGGGCGTCCGTGACGTAGGAGCAGGCGTCACCATCCTCAACGCCCGCTGGAGGGAACGTGAGTTCACCCGGTCCGACCCCACCGGAGCCCGCCCCTTTCCTTACACTCCACACCGCTCTCATCCTCCTGACGGCAGCAGTCATCGGGCTGGTCGTGGGCGGTCTCAGCTTCCTCAACCACACGCCTGTTCCCGGAGCATTCCTCGCGGGGCTGGTCGCAGCCGGCGGCTGCGTTCCCGTCCTGCGCTCACTCATCCGGTGAAGCGGATGAACGACCTTGCGAAGGCACCGTCCCGGAATGCTGCGCGCCTGCATCCCAGGCCTCGCGGGCAGCCCACGCTGCTCGCCATGCCGGGAGCGCACCAGCGTGCTGCGGGGAGCCGGAGAAGGGCGGGGGTTGTCCCTGACCAGGGACAACCCCCGCCCCTCAGGCCAGCTGTGGGAAGGGATGGCATGTGCCGGCACCAAGTAGGTACCATAGGAGGTATGCCATCACTCAATGTGTCCTTCTCCGACGAAGAGATGGAAGGCGTGCGCGCGGCGGCGGCGGCCGAGGGCAAGAGCCTGAAGTCCTACCTGCACGATCTCGGGGTGCGGGAGATGCAGCGCAAGCAATTCGTCGCCGGCGCCGCGAAGTGGGCAGACCGGCTCCAAGCCGAGTTCGACGCCGCCTTCCCCGACGAGGTACCGCCCACACAGCGGACCGACGGAGCCTCAGCCGCCTGATGGTCCTGCACATCGACGTCTCCTGGCTGCTCGACGTCCAGGAGACCGCCCTCCACAGCGACGACGTCACCGTCTCCGACTACTCCGCACTGGTCGCAGCCGTCGCCCGGCACAAAACACGGATGCCGACCCTCGAGGCATCCGACCCCGACGCCGCCTGGCGGGCCGCCGCACTCCTGCACACCATCGTGCGACTCGAACCGCTGCCGCACCGCAACAGCCTGTACGCGGCCTTCGTCGCCGCCCAGTACATGGACCAGTCCGGCGAAGGCATCGACCCGCCCTACGGCGCCCTCTCCGACCTCGTCCGCAAAATCCGCGGCACCAGGATCAGCGTCTACACCGTCGCCGAGGCGCTGCGCACCTGGAGAGTCTGAGGACCCGCTTCTGAGCCGCCGGCGGCGACCTGGCCGCAGCCTGCAGCCCGGAGCGATTGCGCAGACCTCCGTGCCCGCCCGCCTCCGGAAACCCGCAGCGGCGGGACACGCCGCAGGCCTGGCGGTGCCCGCGTTCAGCAGCTGCACTCACAGGACTGCCTGTACGTCTCCCGCCGGCGGAGCACCGAGGCTGCGACAGCGCGGGCGGCCTCTGCGCACCGCAGGTCGCCGGCAGAGCCAGGGTCCCGGGGATCGCTCGTCCCCCGGCGAGGGGGCCCGCAGCGATGAGAGGTACTCGGGGTCTGCTTCCAGGCCGGCTGGAGGTCAGTCGACGGGGTCTTCGGTCCATACGAGCGTCCCGGGGAAATCCGGGTGCCTGTCGGTTACTTCCCACTCGTCGTCGCCCGGCAGTATCGCGATCCAAGGACGCGGCGAGGCCAGCAGGTTCCCGACGAAGTCCAGGGCCCGGGTGAAGGAGCCCCAGGGGGGATCACGTTCCCAGGCGAAGCCCTGCTCGATGCCCCACTCGCCGATACGGCCTGTCCTGGTGTCGACCAGGAGCTGGATCACGCTCAACGCCGCGAACGGGACGAGGAAGGGTTTGTCTCCTTCTGCCAGGTTGGAGTCATCCGGTGCCGCGTACTCCAACCAGACCGCACGCTTCTCGAGGATGTCCCCGACGCCCAGGAGCGTGAACTCGGGCGGCAGAATCACGGTCAGGCCCGAGCCGTTGTGACGTAGCAGCGAGCGTTCGACATCATCCGGCAGCTGCCCGCCGAGAGACTCGTACAAGGCATCCAGCTCTGCGCGAGCACACGGACCCGGCAACCGGTCTTCCTCCGGCGCATGCAGGGCTATCCAGCGTTCGATCTTGCCCCACGACTCCTCGACACTCACACACCCTCCTCCACCCGGCCAGAGGACAAGAATCCCAACCCATCAATGGCGAGGACACCCGCCGAAGTCCAAAGACGGTTTCTTATACCGCCAGGCCCTGCACGTCAGCCGATGGGCTCGCGCATCTCCTCGCGCACCTGCAGCGTGATGCGCGCCACCTCCGCCAAGTCCACCTCGCCCGGGTCCTGGTAGACGTTCTCGTCGGTGACCACACCCACCGACGCCGAGGTGTTGTCATCAGCCCACACGCACATCGGGACGTTGCGCACCGCCCCGCCCTGATCCGACGTCAGCACCAGGCACTCCACCGTCACCTGCGAACCCCGCACCGTCACCTCACGGGCGGGCACCGCGACCGTGGCGCCCCCGGCTTCCCCAGCACCCTCGATCATGTCGTCCCGCGTCTCCGCCTGACTCCGGAAGCGCCCGTATATGCCCGAGACCACCAGCTGGCTGCCGTCCTGCTCGCCCTGCCCCGTGTAACTGCCCACCACCGCCTTCGGATCACGGACGTGGGAGCGGTTGCGGTTCTCCTCCACGATCTGCCGGCCCGCCGTGTCCGAGAGATCCGCGGTCAGCCTGAACGTCCCCCCGGCCAGCTCCGCGGGCACCCGCAGACGGTACTTCGCCTCCGGGAACCCCACCCCGCCGAACACCGCAAACCCCACCATCACCAGCACCACCACCAGGACACCGGCCCCGACCACCGCGACGATCCTGCCCGTCCTGCGCCCCGGCGGCGGCGGGGCGCCCCAGGACGCGGGTGCGGGGTAGGGCTGCAGGCCGTACGGCGGCCCCTGCTGTGCCAACGGCGCAGGAACATACGGCGGTTGCGGCGGTATCTGCCCGTAGGCAGGCGGAACAGGACCGAACCCACCAGACGGTGACGGAGGCATGGACATGCCCACACGCTACGACACCCCCCGCACACACCACCTCCCGGCCTCGCCCCCGACAACGGGAGCCGGAACCAGGTCGTGGTCAGCGCGGACCTTGCCATCGGCGCCGAGGAGTAGCGCGGACACATCCGCCGACAGGCCCTGGACCGACACCGACAGCACCGTGTTCTCACCCTTGCGCAGCGACGTCGTCTGCATACCGCCCCCTTCGGATCACCATGGAGGAATCGCTAGTCATCCCAACGAGGGCGGACTGCCCCTCTGCCGTATTCGGAGGGGCCTGCGGGGGACGCACCCCTCTCCATCATCGGGGGGCGCCGGTCAGAGGAGGACCTCCGGGGCCCCCGGAACCCGATGATCCCCTCCACCACTGACAACAGGAGGAGAGTCAGCTTTGGAGGTTGCACGGTGGCAGGCGAGCGGCTTCCCAATCATGTCAGCGTGGTCGAGTCTCGTCGCAATAGGGCTGGGCGCCCACATTCCCAACGGCGTCGCCGCACAGAACGATCTTCCCTTCCAGCTCTAGCGTGTGTTCGTTCGCGTGTCCGTCGATCACATAGTCGATTCGCACCTGATCAACCACCCCGCCTCTCTGATCGACCTTGACGATAAAGAGGAGTTCGGTGAATCCGCGACCGTACCTTGGATTTCCGCAAGGCCGCTCGATAGCGTGGTCTGCGCGCAACGGCTGGAGTTTACCGGCTACCTCATGGCGCGCACCGCTCTCCAGGTCTGTGAACCCTGGTGGTTTCCCCTGTATCGACACAAGCACGCTCGCATCTGTGTCCACTTCCCGCAGCAGTAGATCAACATCGAGCGGACGAACCGGGGTTTCGTATCGCACTCGCTTGATGGTGACCGTATGTTCGCCTTCCACGCACAGCAGGTAGGAGCCAAACGTACCCGCCCAAGGGTGGATGCTGGGTTCGCTCATCACGACGTAGCCGCCGGCATTCTGGGCGCTTAAGATCTCAACGGTGGACCGTGGCGTATCCGCGGCTGTCGTGAATAGTACGAGTGCACCCGCGCACGCGACCAACGCGCTACGGGGGATTGGGCGGATGGCCCACCAACGACGTAAAGGTGAAACGCCTTGGTGGGCCATCTCATGGAACATCGAACCGCTCCTCACTCGTTACCGGGGGATACCTCGACAAGTCGTACACGGCGGTTCGCCGACGCCTCGCTCTCGCGATACCTCGACGAGGGCCGGACTCCTGCGAACTAGCATTAAATAACGACCAGTTCAGGGGAGGACCAGTTCAGCGACGCTAATCATACCGGTCGCCTCTAGCGTGCCGACCCAGCGCAACTTTCCGCAGGTCAAGGGCACCTGACGGCACGCCGGGAAAGTAGAGGGCGTCGATCGGGACGGCGTTGCGGGCTCCATTTCCACATCGTGGACCTTTTCGCCGGCGGCGGGTTACGGCCTGTCACGCGCCCTCGCTAATCCTGTACTCGATCTCCTGTCGACAGAAGTGAGGTCCCGGGCTTGTGAGGCCTACTGCGCTTCTCCACTGCGGGGCGCCTTCGCCATTCCCGCCCGATCACAGCTTTCGCGCCGCTACGCTCCGGGCCCTCACACACGCCTGGGGGGATCATGCGCCATACCACCGCCCTGCTCGCTACCGTCCTGCTGATCGCCGGGGCCGCCGTCGGCTGCTCGAAGTCTCAGAACGAGATCGCCAAGGAGTGGCGAAGACACAGGACTACCAATGCCCCTGCCACCCCATCGAGCAGCACCGCACAGCAGCCCGACCGCCACCGGAGTTGCCGATCCGGGACCATCCCCCGCATGCGGGGAGCAGCTCGGAGCCGACAGCACAGCCATTCTGATCGAAGGTCCGTCCCCGCGCGCAGGGAGCAGTTGCCACCGGTCGACAGCGTGCCGAGCGCGGCTGCTGTTCCCCGCGCGTACGGGGAACAGCAGCCGCCGAGAAGGTGCCGGCAGAGCACCTTCAACTGCACCACGCTGCCCATCCCTGTGCGACCGAACTCCCCCGCCCCACAAGAAGAGAGGGCCCTTTGGGAGGGACGTCCGACCGCAGGGCGCTCTACCGGCCGCCAATCCTCCACCGGGCTCGGGGAATAGCGCTTCGCGTTCACACCGCAGGACTCGCAAAGCGGCGGCCAGAAGGAATCCCCCCTGGCGTGGAAGATCGAAGCCTGTCGCTAGAATGGAGGAAAAGCGCTTCCCGGGATGAAACTCTGGGCGCATCGCACCGCACTACTCCAAGACGAGATCGTATGTCTTGCGGAAGTACTCCCGGATCTCATCGTCGCTGTAGCCATCCTCCTTCATTTCATTGATCATGTAACCCACTACCTCACCGACCGTGTAGAGAGTTCCTCCGACTACGAGGGCGCCAGCCCCGGCTGAAGCACCTTGCGCGAGCGCGTGGGCCAAACTGGCACCTATCGTGTGGTGAGCTGCGTAACTGGCAGTGGCACCGAGCGGCGTGTAGAGCGTGCTGCTTACTGCCGTACTCAGCGCGTGCGTACCGGCTTGATGCACGATGGCGGTCGCCGCCGCCCCCTTGGCCGCCAGTGCCGCCTTCAGTGCGATCACCCCCTTGGCCAGCAGAATTTCCATTCCCGGGAAGTAGACCATCACCCCTCCTCAACAATGTGGCTTTCCCAGTTTCTACACGCTGAATGCCACGGTGAATCACTCGATTCACTTGACAGCCCTCAAGACTCGTCACATGGCGCATGGTTGTAAAGAATCGGACCGCATAGGCCGAGTCCGCCGCGTCATGCGTGTGAAATCGAGGTCACGGCACTCGCCCCGTGGGGACCCATGCGGAATTTTTCCATTCGAATATTTGCCCCGTCCGCCGCCGTAGGACCGCTGCGTGATCCCGCGTCCCTGGCCGGCCCCCAGGTCGGCGATCGTCTCAACGAGCCCGAAAAACGAGGTGAACGAAGCCGTCGAAATCCTGAAGCAGCAGCCGCCTGAGCCGCCGCGGGGCACGGTGCCGAAGTGTAGGAGACCACCGTGTCCCTGCACGGACCCGAAGCGGACGCCGAGACGGAATCCAGCTTGGCTAAGGGCTGTCCCATAATTGATCTTGTGAGTGGTTCGGCCGGCGGCGACGTCCCGAGCCGTGCGGGGCTCAGCCGGCGAGGTTGAGGTTGTGCAAGCGGGCGATGCCGAGCATCGCGTGGTGGACGCCGTCGCCCTTCAGGCGGCAGTCGCGGAGGATCTTCCAATTCTTCATGCGGGCGAAGGTGTGCTCGACCAGGGCTCGAACTCGCTTGTGGACCTTGTTGTTGGCCTGCTGCCAGTCGGTCAGTTCCTCGCCGGGGCGCCGGCGGTGGGGCATGACCAGGCCGGTGCCGGGATAGCCGCCGTCGGCGATCGTGGTGGTGTGGCCGACGGCTGCCTTCGCCCCGGATTCCTCCCACGCCTTGCAGTGGTTGCGGTTGCCCGGCAGTGCGCGGCCGACCACGACGACCAGGCGGGTGTCGGCGTCGATGACCACCTGGTGGTTGGTGGAGTACCGATAGTTCTTCGACTGCTCGGCCACCGCGTGGTCGCGGGTGGGCACCAGGGTGCCGTCCAAGATCAGCACGGTGTCCTTCGCGAACCGCTGCCTCGGCTGGAACGCGAGCTTCGGCCCGAGATGGTCGATGATCCGGTCGGCGGCGGACTTCGAGACGCCGAAGAGCGGGGCGAGTTGGCGCAGCGTCAAGTTCGTGCGCCAGTAGGTCGCGACCAGCAGCACCCGGTCTTCCAGCGGCAGGCTCCAGGGCCGTCCGCGCCGCGGCTCGTCCGGGACCTTGCGCCACACCAGGGTCACCAACTTGCCGACGCAGCGCGGGCTCAGCCCGGTGAACGGGGCTATCAAGGACGGCTCCGACGCCGTGATCACACCAGCCATAGCAAGATCATTCCACTGTGGCTGAACCCTCCAGCCGATCAGGATGGACCCCGGACGCGAAGGCGAGGATCTCTCGGACCGCTTCGCGCAGACTGACGAAGTGACGATGCACGCCATCGACTGCCGCGGGGGTGTTCACGCCCCACACCGTCATCCCGGCACGCAGCCCGGACTGCACCCCGGAGGGAGCATCCTCAAGGACCAGGCAGTCCTCCGGCCTGGCGCCGAGTTGTGCGGCCGCCTGCAGATACGGCACCGGCGACGGCTTGCCGTCGGTCACGGCGGCCGCATCCACGACAACCTTCGGGACCGGCAAGCCCGTCCGTGCGAAACGTCCGCGTACCCGGTGCTCGTAGTTCGAGGTCACGAGCGCCCATGCCCCGGGCTCCAAGGCGTTCAGCAGTTCAGAGGCGCCCTGGAAGGCCGTATATGAACCGGTGCGAACGTCCTCGTCCTCCAGCTCATGCAGTGCGGCCAGGCACTCCCCGGCGTTCTGATCCGGAGCAACCTGCGCGAACGTCTCCATCGGCCTCGTCCGCAGTGCTACTCGGTAGACCTCATTAGGATCGAGTCCGTACCGTTCCGCCCACGTGCGCCAGACCAGACGCTGATTGTCCACGGCGTCGATCAACGTGCCATCGACATCGAACAGGACATACCTCATCGCACCGGGACGGCCGGGTTCACTGATCACGCCCCGATCATGCCATCAGGCCCTGAGCAGGCAGTTTGCGGGACAAGCCTGAGTGCCTGTTGTCGTTCCGAACTTGATCGCTGAGTTTCTGCTGGTGGGAGTGGCTTTCCGGCGGGTCAGGAAGACATGCCTGGTCCGTGTTCCTGCTCGTTCGGAGGTGGCCGGTGGTATCGGTACTGGGGTTGTTGGAGGCGAGGGAAGCATCAGCACGGGAGCGGGCCGAAGGCCTGCGCTCGGAGCTCGCGGCTGCCGAGCTGGAGGTGGAACGGCTGGTGTGTGCACGGGAGATGGTGAGCCAGGTGCTGTCCCAGCCGGAGGAGCAGGCCTCGCTCAAGGCAGTGCCCGGCCCGGATGCGTCCCGGGTGACGCCGAAGCGGGGTTCGGTGGTGCCGCATCACCGCGAGGGACTGGATGCGGGAGTGCTCGCGCCGGAGTACCGCCGGATCATGACCGTGCTCGCCTCCCGGACGCCTCAAGGCGGTCTGCGGGCCGCGGACTTGGCCCGCATGCTGGACCTCGAACTGGTTCCCGCGCAGATCGAAGGACTCAGGGCGAAGTTGAAGCGCCTGGTGGAGCGGGGCTGGGCGGTCGAGCCGGCGGCCGGGAGATTCGCAGCGGCGGCCGCCGTCGGGCCAGTCGGCGGCCCATGAGTATGGTCATCGACCACAGCATCATCGCCTCGCTGGTGGCGGGCAGGCGTTCGTAGTCGCGGACCAGGCGCCGTCGGTGCATCAGCCAGGCCAGGGTGCGCTCGACGCACCACCGCCGGGGCAGCACGGTGAAGCCGGTGCTGGCAGCGGGTCGTCTGACGACGGTCAGAGTCAGGGCGAGGTGGTCGCGGGCGGAGTCGACGAACCGGCCGGCACAGGCGCCGTCGGCCCAGACGAGCGTGATCTTGTGGTGGAGCCGGCGGAGTTGTTCCAGCAGCGGCTGGCCGGCGTCGCGGTCCTGGACGTTGGCGCCGGTCACGAGCACTACCAGCAGCATCCCCGTGCTGTCGACGGTGATATGGCGTTTGCGGCCGCCCACCTTCTTTCCGCTGTCCCAGCCGCGGGTTGCGGCGCCGACGGTCTCGGCCGCCCGCACGGACTGCGAGTCGACGATCGCCGCGGTCGGCTGGAGCGATCGCCCCTCGGCCTGCCGCACCCGGCCGCGCAATCGGTGGTGGAACTCGGCGATCAGCCCTTGCCCGCGCCAGCAACGGAAGAAGGCATAGACCGCGCTCCAGGCCGGGAAGTCGACCGGCATCGCCCGCCACTTGATTCCGTTGTCCAGGAGATAGCGCACCGCATCGAGCATCTGGCGGTGGCAGTAGCCTTCCGGCTGCCCGCCCCGGCCCTCCAGCCAGGCCGGAACCGGCAGCAGCGGCCGGATCGTCTCCCATTCCGCGTCCGTCATATCCGACGGGTAACGCCGAACACGCTCGGGGTGATCGGCCGCGTTTCCGAACCGATGGGCGGCACAACCACACGACGGGGATGCGGAGTTGAACTCGGTGGGCATGAACGCGTAGAACTGCGGCAACAGGGTCTCCTGGTTCTCGGTCGGCTTCGCAACCCCGAGCTACCAAGAGGCCCTGCCTTCATGCCCGGACCACCAGAAGACCACCCGACTCAGAACCCCGTTCGAGTCACCAGGCGCCACGCTCGATACGACAACGGGCACTGAGACACTGCCCCTCGGCGTTGGGTCGACATGAAGGGGTGCAGTGGGTGACGTTTGGGTCACTCCTGCGGCGGGTGCAGGTTAATGCGGCGACGGTTCACCTCTTCTGCCTCCCAGGTGCGCCCCAGCAGCACCAGCACGGAGGCCTGCGCTTGCAGCGCATCGCGGTATAGACGGGTAAGTGCCGGATCCTGTGCGGTCTGTCGGCGGAACAGCTCGGCTGCCCCTTCAGCTGCCTGCAGCGTTCCGGGCAGGACCTGCCCAGTGTCTGTGTCGACCCCTGCTACGGCCAGAACAAACAGTGAGAAGGCAAGTTCAGTGGCGCTCTCCGGCTGACCGCCAGCCGTCAACTCGAAGTGAAAATCCGCGGTTGGATTTGGCGTTGCTGCCTTCTCCAGATGCATGTGCTGCAGAGCAAGGCCGAGGTTCATCAAGGCCATTTTTTCACGATGCCAATCGTCGAGTTCACGGAAGACGGCGACAGCACGGCTATCAGCCTCAATGGCCTCCTCGAGACGGCCGGTTCGGCGCAAGGCGACGCCAAGGTTGCCCCACGCCATGCCCTCGCTGTGGCGGGCACCGAGTTCGTGCAGTAGAGCGGCAGCCTGGGAGTGGGCCTCGACTGCCTCCTCAAGACGGTCTGCCCCGCTCAAAGCGCTGCCGAGGTTGTTCAGCGCCACGCCTTCCCGGTCGAGGTCACCGAGTTCACGGCAGATGGTCAGGTCGCGGGTGTGCGCGTCGATGGCCTCCTCGAACTGGTTCATTTCACGCAGAGCATTGCCGAGGTTGTTCAGCGCCTGGCCTTCCAGGTGCCGATCTCCGAGTTCACGGCAGATCGCCAGGTAGCGGCCGTAGGCGTCGACAGCCTCGCTGAACCGGCTCGTCTCAAGGAAAGCGTTGCCGAGGTTGTTCCGTGCCGTGCCTTCGCTGAGCTGGTCATTAAACTCCCTGAAGATTGCGGCGGCCCGGGTATGGGCCTCGGCTGCCTCCTCGAACCGGCGCAACTCGGACCAGGTGCAGCCGAGGTTGTTCAGTACTTCGGCTTCCTGGTATCGATCTTCAAGACTGCGGCAGATAGCAAGGCTGCGGGTGTAGGCGTCAATGGCCTCATCGAACCGGCGCGCCTTCTGCAGGGCATTACCGAGCCTGTTCAGCGCCGAGCCTTCCTGGTGCGGGCTGCCAAGCTCGCGACAGACGGCCAAGTGGTACGTGAGTGCGTCAATGGCCTCGTTTAACCGGTGCACCTGACGTAAAGCTTCGCCGAGGTTTGCCAGCACGACGCTCGCACGGTCCCGGTCGCCCAACTCCCGGCAGATGTTTAGGGCGTCGACGAGTACGACCAGGGACTGCTCGAACCGCCGCATCGCACAGAGGGTGCTGCCCAGGCTGCCCAGCGCTGTGCTCTCCCCCTGCCGGTCACCAAGCTCGCGGCAGATGGCCAGCTCGCGGGTGTGCGCATCCATGGCCTCATCGAACCGGCGCGCCCCACTCAAAGCATGGCCCAGTCCAGCCAGCGCTATGCCCTCACCCCGCCGGTCACCAAGATCACGGCAGATGCCGAGGTCTCGGGTGTGGGCATCAATAGCCTCGTCGAACCGGCGCAACCCCTTGAAGGCGTGGCCGAGGTTGTTCAGCGCCATGCCCTCTCTGCGCCGGTCACCAAGCTCACGGTAGACGGTGAGGGCAGTGCTGGTGATGGTGATCAAGTCCTGATAGCGGCGGCGAGAGTCGAGAAAGCGGGCGAGGTCCCAGGCAAGAGAGGTCGCGGTGTCGGGGTGGCCGAGTGCCGGAGCAGAGGTAACCGTGGCGATCAAGTTGCTGAGTTCAGCGTCTAGCCAGTCCATTGCAGCTTGCCGGGTTTCGAAGCGGGCCGAGGGAGGCCTGAGGCGCTTGCCCAGATGAGTGCTGGCGGCAGTGGTGGTGGCGACATAGTAGGCAAAGAGACGGGTTTGGGCGCCCAGGCGCGTGGTGGGACTGTCTCGGTCAGCGCCCTTGTCCAGGGCGAAGAGGCGGACCAGGTCGTGCAGCCGCCAGCGGCCCCAGGGGTGCCCGAACTCGACTAGATGGCTCTCCGCGAGGTGCTGCAGCAGTTCCTCTGCTTCGCCTGGTTCTCCATCGGCGAGGCAAGCGGCGGCTTCGGTGGACAGGTCGGGGCCACAGTTGAGAGGCAGCAACCGGAACAGTGCGGCAACGCCGTCGTCAAGGAGTTGGTAGGACAGGTCGAAGGCAGCCCGCACGGCCCGATTAGGTCGACTGAGCTTGTCGAGTCGGCTGTGCTCGACGTCGAGGGCAGAGGCGAGAGAGGCTGCTGGGCGGGTAGGTGCGGCGGCCAGGATGGCGGCCGCAATACGAAGAGCCAAGGGCAAGCCGGCGCACAGACGGGCAATCGCCATCGCCGCCCCGGGGTCGTCGGCCATCCGGGTGTCGGTGCTTCCGCGGGCGCGGCGCACGGCCTGGTCAAGCAGATCGGCGGAGGCCCGGTCGTCGAGGACGTCGAGGTCCAAGAGGCGGACATCATCGAGGTCGAGGAAGTGGCGGGAGGTCACTAGAGCGGCCGTGGCGCCGTCGGTGGGCAGCAAGGGGCTGACCTGTTCGGCGACGGCCGCATTGTCGATGATCACCAAGAGCCGTCGACCGTGACGGGCGTAGGTGGACAACACACTGCGGTACAGCCGCTGCCTGTCCTGCAGGCTCGGGGGAATGTGCTCGCCCGGGATACCCAGCGCGCGCAGCCATCCGTCCAGGGCCTGTTCTGGGGGCACTCGCCGGTCGGAGTCATAGCCCGACAGGTCCGCAAAGAGCACCCCGCCCGGGAACCACCCTGGTTTCCGCAGCGCTTGGGCGGCGGTTTGCACTACGAGTTCGGTCTTGCCGACGCCAGCCAGTCCCGCCACCGCCGAGCACGACCGATCACCCCCTGGCCGGAGAGCTTTGAGAAGATGGCGAAGTTGTTCGTCACGACCAGTGAACGTCTGCGAGGCAGCGGGAAGGCCCGACAGTGCCGGGGTGACCTGTGGTGGCAACTGGACGGTGATGTTCCGGCCCTGGATAACCATGTGGAAGAACACTCCACCGGTGATCGTGTTCTCTACGCCCTCACTGCCTGCGGCAGCGTCCTGTGCCCCTGCCACGGCGGCGTTCAGTTCTGGACCGGCGAGTTGGGAAACGACGGGCCAAAGTAGTCGCGCCCCTGCAGCACGGGACCGTGCTGAGTCCCGCCGCTGATGGTGTTGTTGACCTCTCCCCCGCCGACGCACATCCGACTCGTCTGCGCATGCCAACCTTCCAGGCCGGCACGAAATCCCCCGTCCAGCGCCGCCCGCATGGCCAGTGCCGTGCTGAGCGCCGATGCCCGGTCCAAGTTGGTCGGCTCCTGGGTCAATTGTGCCAGTTCCGCCTGGCCGGAGCTGACTCCAGGGACATCGTCGCCGTGATCACGCCTCAAGGGGCGACGGACCAGCGCCGTCAACCCGGCCCATGCCTGCCGGCCGAGTTCCCCTCCGGCCCCACCAGCCAAAGCCGCCAGCAACCCCACTGACACCGGGTCCATACCGCACCACCCCTAACCATTTGTGATCAGGCCTTCACAAAGAGTGGACGAAACGTAGGGAGTCGGCGGTTCCAACCGAACCGGATGATCACACCCCGGCATCCGGCATCCGGCATCCGCCGACCAACTGGACGCGCACGCTTCGCCGATCACAGCGGCTCACCGCAGGGTTCCCCCCAACCGACCGCTGTCGCCGAAGGGTGTAGCTCTCGGCTCATACAAGCGGATGCTGTTGGAGATCTTCACTCGTCTTGCTGAAGTCCCGTCGCGAGGTCTCCCGTTGGTCGGGGAGTCGTGCTGCGCTGAGCGGGGCGGGGTGCTTCGGGGCGGCCGGAGGGGTGACCGCGATGTCCATGGGCTCCGGTTCGGGGTGGGTGATCCCGCCGTTGACGGTGCGGATGGCGCGGGCGAGTAACCCGCGGGGCACGGCGGCGATCTGGGTGCGGGATCGTCCGGACGAACTGTTCACGGACGAGGACTTCACCGACTGGTACCCGGCCGACGGGCGGCGGGGCCTGTCGCCGGCCCGCCTGGCGATGGTGTCGGTGCTGCAGTATGCGGAGAACCTGAGTGATCGGCAGGCCGCCGAGGCGGTCCGTTGCAGGCTGGACTGGAAATACTGCTTGGGTCTTGAGCTGGACGACCCTGGCTTCGATCACTCTGTGCCGAGTGAGTTCAGGGACCGGATGGCCCAAGGCGACCGGGCAGACCGGTTGCTGGCTGTCATGGTTGACCACTTGGTGGCGGCCGGTCTGGTCAAACGGCACGGCCGGCTGCGGAGCGATTCCACCCATGTGCTGGCTGCGGTGCGGAAGCTGAACCGAGTGGAGCTGGTCACCGAGACCCTGCGGGCGGCCCTGGAGGCACTCGCCGCGACCAACGACACCTGGCTCGCACCGATGGTGACGATGGCATGGGTGGAACGCTACGGGCGCCCGGCCCGTTACGACCGGCTGCCCAGGACGAAACGGGAATTGCTGAGCTTGTACGCGTGGTGTCGTGAGAAGCTGACGCCTGATGATCGTCGCGGTATGCCCGAGGTATGAGGTAATCCATGACTCTGCGTGACGCCCGAGGATAAATGCCGAGCTCAGGACAGAGAGTTGGAAATCCGGAGCGAGCGACGGCCACGACAGCATCGATCCGCCCCGTAACGGGCCACGACGAAACGGAGGAGGACAAGCTCAGAACCAGCTCTGGAACTGGCTTGCGTTGCAGGGGAAGGTGCGCAGACCGTAGGCGTTGCTGTCGTCCAGGCACTTGCCGTTGAACTGGTTCTGCAGGCGCCGGGTTCCGTCGTTCCAGGCTTTGACACTCCACTTCTCGGCGCCTGGAGGGGACCCGTTGCAGGCGGACGTGTATGGACCGCCGAATCCTGAGGACAGGCACCGGGACGTGGCCTGATTCTTGAAGGTCGGCTTCACGCAGCAGTTCGACGCCCTGGCCAGAGGCGAGGTGGGTGCGGCTTTCCTGCGCGCGCCGCTGCCCGCCAGGTTCCAGACACAGCACCTGGCCAGTGAGCCACAGGTGGTCTGTCTCTCAGCGGATGACCCTCTGGCCCGCGAGACGGTGCTCACCTTGGATCAACTCGCCGACAGCCTGGTGGTCGACATGCCACGCGAAGTACCGCGCATGTGGTGGGACCACCTCACCGTCAACCCGCGGCCGGACGGATCCGCGGTCCGCTACGGGCCCGTAGTGCGCGACACCGAAGCCATGGTCCTGGCCGTACTGCAGCAGCAGGCCATCACGTTCCTGCCGGCCGCAGCGCGTGAACGCTACCCACGTCCCGGCCTCGTCTACGTAGATGCTCCCGAGCTGGGAAACTCCGAGTCCGTGCTGGCATGGCTTCCGGAGAACCGAGACATGCCGGCAGTACGGGCGCTGAGGACAGCGGCCCACGCCTCGACATGAGTCCCCCCTGGGCCCCCCTACCTACGGGGTTGTTGAGGCTGGATGAGGCCTTGGCGGTGGGGAGCTTGGGCCCTGGGTTGCTAGGAATCTGGCAGCGAGAGAACGCTGTCGTGCAGGAGGGCCGGGGTTCGTCGCTGACGAAGGATCCGCTGCGCCTCGGCCTTTGGGGGTGGGCGCGTGCCCGTTGAAGAGAAGGTGGGGTGTGTGACCCGGCAGGGCAGGCGTTTCCTCCAGGGCCTTCAACAGCCGTCGCTGGCTCGACTACGCAACCTGTGCCGTGGACCCGCGCGCCAGGAGCTGTGGTTCGAAAAGCAGCTCCTCCGGCCGCACCGGGCTGCCCGCGAGCTGCGACATGAGCAGCTCCGTCACGGTGCGGCTCATTGCCTCGACCGGCTGGCGGATGGTGGTGAGGGAGGGCCCGGTCCAGTTCATGAGCGCCGAGCCGTCAAACCCGACGACGGAAGCCTCGCGCGGTACGTCGAGGGCCTTGGCGCCGGGCCGCGCGCACCGCGCCGAGGGCTTGTGGGTCACTTGCGCAGATCAGGCCCGTGACACCGTCGCTGATCAACTGGGTTGCGGCGGCCTGGCCTCCCTCGAGCGAGAACATCCCGTGCACCACGTGCGCCTCAGGCAGCGAGTTGCCTGCCGCCTTGGCCGTGGCGCGTGCGGCGGCGACCTTGCGCTGTGAGGCCACATGGTCGGCCGGTCCCAGCACGAGGCCGATCCGCTCGTGGCCGAGCGAGACGAGATGGCGCCGGCTCCGCTCTACAGACGCAACGTCGTCACACGAAACCGCAGGAAAGTCGAGACGGCACATTGGACCGCCCGGTGGCTGGCCGCATTGGTACGTGGTCGATCGCGTGACATGGCATCACTGCCAGGAGGGGCGTGACCAGGGCCTCTGGCCAGTCCGCGGCAGGGTCACGCCGTCGTCGCCTCATGGTTCCAGTCCGTGCCGACGAGGCCGTCAGGCTGCCCGGACACAGAAGGGGTGTCCGGCCGGGCTGGCGTAGACGCGGGAGCCTTTTGCGTCGGAGTCGGTGACGTCGTCTGTGGGGCGCAGGCGCCGGCCGCCTGCGGTCAGGACCTGTTGGTCCGCGGCGGCCAGGTCGCCGGTGGCGAGGTCGAAGTGCATCTGCTGTGCGTTGCCATCGGGCCACTGCGGCGGCACGTGTCCCGGAGCCTTCTGGACAGCGATGACGGGAAGGCCGTCGGAGTGCAGGAAGTGATGCGTCGGCGTCTGGGTGAGGGATCCGCCGAGCAGGCTGTGCCAGAAGGCGCTTTCGCTGGCGGGGTCCGCGCTGTCGATGATCAGCGCGGTCAGTTGGAAGTTCACCGTTGGTCCCTGTCCGTGAGTGGGTCGAGTGGAGGTGGTTCGGTCAGATGGTCGGGATGATGCCGCCGTCGACCCGGAACTGGGCTCCGGTGAGCCACTTGGCGCGGCTGGAGGCGAGGAACGCGATCATCTCGGCGACGTCCTCAGGGTCGCCCGGGCGTCCCATCGGCACCTTCAGGTGATCGACGATCTGGCGCTCGATGTCGGCGTATCCCACGCCCTGGCGGTCGGCCATCTGCCGGAGATGATCGACGGCACCTTCGGTGGCGACGAACCCGGGGAGCACGCAGACGACGCGCACGCCGTTGTGGCTGATGGAGGTGGCCAGTTCGCGGCTGTAGGCGTTCAGTGCCGCTTTGGCCGCAGCGTAGGAGACGTCGTCGGGCTGGGGCAGCCGGCTGGCGATTGAGGACACGTGCACCACGACGCCGGATCCGCGCTCGACCATCCCGGGCACCAGGGCGCGGTCGAGGCGGACCGCGCTGAGCAGGTTCATGTCCAGGTCCTGGAGCCAGGACGCATCCGTGCGCTCCAGCGTGGGCACCGATGACGTTGCCGCGCCCGCGTTGTTGACCAGGACGTCGACGCCGCCGAAGTCCTCGATCACCCGCCGCCCCAGCTCGGACACTCCCCGCTCGGTGCGCAGGTCGGCCGGGATGAAGGTGGCGAGCACGTCATCGTCCGGTGCGGTGCGCGAGGCGGTCAGCACGGTGGCGCCCGCCGCTGCGAAGCGCCGCGCGGTGGCGGCGCCCAGTCCGCGGCTGGCCCCGGTCACCAGAACCCGCAGTCCCTTGAAGTCCTCGTCCGCGACGGTCATAGGTCTACTCCCCGGCTAAAATGAACCTGACTCCGGAAACGGTACACATAAACGGAACCCGATTCACCTTGGAGGAGCGTTGCCCTCGTCACGCCCCCTGCGCGCCGACGCGCGCCGCAACCGCGAAGCCCTGCTCGCAGCGGCCCGCGAGGCATTCCTGTCCGGGGACACGGATGCGCACGTGGAAGAGATCGCCAAACGGGCCGGCGTCGCGGTCGGCACCCTCTACCGCCACTTCGACACCCGCGAAGCCCTGATCGCCGAGGTCTACCGCCAAGAAGTCGCCGAACTGTGCACCGCCCCCGCACGGCTGCTCGCCGAACATCCCGCCGACGACGCCCTGCACGCCTTCCTGCTCCTGCTCGTACAGCACTCGGCAACCGGCAAAGGCATGGGCGAAGCCCTGGAAAGCATCATGGCGACAGACTCACCCGTCTTCGACGAGGCCCGCGACGAGATGGCACGCGCCCTCGACCAACTGCTCACCGCGGGCGCCGGGGCGGGACTCCTGCGCGACGACGTCAGCGGCCGGATCGTCCTGCGGGCGCTCGGAGGCATCTGCGGCATGCGCGCCGCCGGCTGGCAGGACGACGCCCGGCACATCGCAGCGATCCTCTGCGACGGCCTGCGCCGCACGACCGCCACGCCTGCCGGCACCCCCCGCCGGCACAGCCGGGACGAGGACGACGAGCAGGAGTGAGCGCCGGCAGTCGCTGCTGCCGGCGTACGGGCGAACGCACCCAGCCGGGCGCGCCGGCGCGGCGCCGCCCCCGCCTCGTCCATCCCGACGGCCTGAGCACGAACCCGGTCGCCGCATGGCTGCGGGAGCGCCGACGAGACCGGCCCCGCACCGCCGGCACGTATTTGCTCATCGCCCGGCACACCTGCCGCCACATGGCACGGGCCGTCTCCACAGGGTCTTCCGCGGTGCGGCGGAGGTGCTTCGAGCCAGGAATCGAGCGACCGGCCGAGCGCCTTGTGCAGGCTCTCCGTGCCGGCATCGACCGGGCCGCCCGACCAGGATTCCTCGGTGTACACCCGGATTTCGTCGCCGTGGGCCTCGAAACGCCACTCGTGGACGGCGGTGATGCCGTGGGCGAAGCCGCCCCACAGGACGCGCCCGGGAGCCTGGACGGCGTAGACGGTGGGGCCGATGGACAGGCCGGTGGTCCGGCGGAAGGTGCTGCCGGGCGCCACGGGGCCGTCGGTCCGGGCGGATCCGATGGCGGTCTGCCGGCGAGGCCAGGCGTCGATGTCGGCGTGCAGCTGCCATACCCGGCCGGCGTCCGGGGTGCCGAAGAGGCCGGCGCCGCCGCAGACTCCTCGGCGGCGTAGAGGCGGGCATCGATATCGGTGGGCCGTCGTCCGTCTCCGCGTGCGCCGGTTCTTCTGTGATCAGAACCAGTGCCGGCGTCGGGCGTATGCGGAACAGGCGAGCAGAGCGCGGGCAGTGACCGAGCTCCGCACCCCGGCCGCTCCCGCTCCGCGTGAGCGGAAGCGGTTCGCTCCGCTCACCGCCAGGCGCCCGAGCTCCGCACGGGCGCCAACTGCAGGGCAGCCGCCTCGTGTTGCGAGGCGCGGCCGGACTCCGGCCGGACCGTGGCCTGCGCTGCGCTCCAGCTGCCAGAACGCGCAGCAGCAGGCCGCCGGCGTGGGGTCTGCTATTCCGGCTGGGTTACCGTCAGGGCCCAGCGCACATCCTCCTGCGATGCGTCGACTCCCACCGTGAAGGACCCAGACCTCACCACGCCCTCATCCAGCGTCACCGACCCCACGCCCGCGGTGCCCACCGGGCAGTCCACCTCGAACCCGGCCACCTGCACCTGCTGCGACTCCATCGTCACCGCCACGCTGCCGCCGCCCTCACAAGCGACCGTGAGCACCGTCGGCAGTCCCTCCCGGGCCCCGCCGGACACAACCCCGCCATCGCCCGTTCTCTTCTCAACCCACACCAGGCCGTCAGGCCCGGGATGCGGAAGAAGCCCCCCAGCAGCCACAGCCGGCGCCGCCCCGGCCCCAGCCACGGCACAGACTGCCAGCATCCCCGCCAACACGATCTTCCGTGCATTCATCACGCAGCGCCCCTCCCAGTGACCTGTCATGGCACGGCCATTCTGGCGGGCAACCCCCACACGCACCTGAGTACCCGTACTCATGACTCCCGGCCGGAGAGACGGCCCGCGCCAAAGCCCGCCCGCAGGCCAAGCGGCGGACGCAAGAGGCCGGGGGGATGCAGCCAGTTGCCGCCCTGTCAGCGGTAGACCGGAGCCGGGCCCGGAGGAAAGGGAGGAGGGGCCGGAGGAGCGGGGGGCTCGAAGAGGTCACCAGGAGGGTCATACGGCTGGGTCGAACTCCCGGGATCAGGATCAGGGAAATCAATGTTCTCCACAGCCCACATGACGCCCAACACGGCCGCCGCGACAACCGCGATGACAACCCCACAGAGAACAATCCTCACCACTTCGCGACCCAGGCTCCGGCGCATCCAACTCCCCCACCCTTCGAACAGAGCCCCGGGGCCTTTGACAGACAATCAGCCCCTTCCTCTACCCCTACCCGGCAGAAACGATTCTCTTCACCTGCGCCCCGCCTCAGTACGCACAAACACCAAGAGCCCACCCGATGAGCAGCAGTACTGCCCGGGTACCGGCGGTCAAGCACCCAAGCCGTCAGGCCGGTTGATGACCTGTGTAGCCTGCGGCCGGTGGACACGGGACCGAACGCAGATGACTGGCTGGCCGATACACGGACGTCTTACGACACCGTCGCGGCAAGCTACGAAGAGCTGACACGCCACCTCCTGGACGAAACACCCGAGGAACGCGCGGTCCTGGCACTGTTCGCCGGCCTGGTGCGTGCCCGGGGCGGCGGGCCGGTCGCGGACGTGGGGTGCGGGACCGGCCGGATCACAGGCCACCTGCGCCACCTCGACCTGGACGCGTTCGGCATCGACCTGTCCCCCGGCATGCTCGAGGTGGCCCGCCGTCGTCACCCCGGTGCGCGCTTCGACCTCGGCTCCATGACGGACCTCGCCCTGGCCGACGCCTCCGTGACCGGCCTGGTCGCCTGGTACTCACTGATCCACATTCCCGACACCGAAATCAGACCGGTCCTTGCCCACTTCCGCCGGGTACTCCGGCCCGAGGGGCCGCTGCTGCTCAGTTTCCATGTCGGCGACACCTCGCAGCTGAAAACCGAGGGCTACGGCGGGCACCCGATGAACGTCTACGTCCACCGCCGGCAGCACCACCAAATGATCCAGTGGCTCAACGAAGCCGGGTTCACCGTCCGGACACACACCACTCTCACCTCTGCCGAGAGCAAACTGGGAGGAATCATCCTCGCGCACCGTCAAACCTGACCGGCTCCGCCCACCGCCAGGCGAAGCCCAACAGATGATCCGTACGACGTTCCCGCCCGAAAACAGACAGACCCGCGAAGGACCCAGCTCGTTCTTCAACCCGCTGCGTGCAGTGGTCCGAGGCCGGAATGTCAGTGACCGGTGATACCTGCCGGACGCGGGAGATACGATTTCGGGGGATTGCTGCCCTGCGCGCAACCTTTCCAACAGAGGTCCGCCACCGCCCGTTGCACGGGGAGGAGCTTCGGGTGCGGGAGCGAAGGCACGGGGTGGTGCTGCGGGAGCCGTACCGCACTTTCGTGACCGAGATCGCCAACGGTGCCGATGACAGTCCGCCCGACGAGGGCGGCCTGCTGCCGCCGGGAGAGAAACCGTACAGCCGGACCGGCCGGGAAGCGGACTGCTGGATGAGCCCAGGCGCCGTTCGATAGCGCCGCCGTACGCCTGCCCCGGCCAGCCATTCCCCCTCGAGGAGGAATGGCAGTGGGAACACGACTACTACGACCACACCCGCCACTCATCCCTGCTGCACCAGACCTACCAGCACGGCTCGGTGCTGCTGGCCAGCGACAGACCCGGTGAATACCGGACACTGGTGGTCACCGGGCCACAACGTGGTCGAGTGTGGTGCTCGGCGACGGATGCGCCGCACCCCATGCCGACGACCCGCCCGATCAGCCGGGGAGCGATTTCCCGCACCGAGTAAGGGACTGGCATACCGGACACGGGCCGTGGCACACCACGTAGCGTCATCTCAGCCCGCAGCCCCGCGCGGGGAGCAACTGCCTTTGTTGAGCCGGCGCTTGTGGGACTGTCCACCCCGCGTATGCGGGGAGCAGGACTTGATCTTGTCGCGAGCCCCGGTCAGACCGGGTTCATCACCGCGCGTACGGGGAGCAGCAGCCGCCGGAAAGGTGCAGCGACAGAGCACCTTCAACTGCGCCACGCTGCCCATTCCTGTGCGACCGAACTCCCCTGCCCCGCCCTCGATGACGAGGCGGTGACGACCGTACTGGCCGCCGTCCACGACGCGGTGATGGAGCTGGAGGCCGTACGCCAGAGGCGGACCATCGAGAACGCGGCCTTCGCCAACCTCTGGCGCGGCCCGTGAGCCGAGCCCGCCTCCGCGGGCTCGGTCAAGTCCGACGGCAACGGCAACGGTGATGCGGCCGCACGGCCGTCGGCTGTTCCTACAGCATGTCCGTAGACCACTTCCGGCCCGGGTCCTGCGGCTCGCACCTGGACCATGGGTGTGCGTCCGGCCCACAGCCTGGTCACGGTGTCTCACAAGCCCATCGGAACCCCGGCGGCGGTGCCCGTTCCGGGCGGAAAACGGGTGTAACAGGGCGGGTAAAGGCAGCCGGGCGGCAGGTCGGCAAATCGGGGTGACAGGTCTCGACCTCGCGGGCATGATCGGTCAGTTGTTCCGTCACGTCTGACTTCGGGGGTGCGTCACGTCCATCCACCGCGAGCGAGCCCGGTCGCTGCCTTGGGCTGCCGCTGATCCTGGCCGGAACCCTTTCGACTGGGACGAAGACGAGGCGGCACAGCTGACGGCGCTTGTCGTCCCGCTGGTGCCTTCCGAGGCCGACCGGACGGCTGATCCCGGCCGGATGGCGGACTTTCGATTCATCGACAAGGTCACCGTGCTCCTGGTGTCCCGTTACGGCCGGTGGGCCTGCGGCTGGGACTACTCAGTCCACAACGGCGGTCCCGTTGACGCCTGGTGCTGCCATTCGCACTCGGTTGGAGAAGCGCGGGAGACCGCCGAACGCGTCGTGACCTGCCTGCTGGAGTGGCGTGACTGGCTGGAGGACGTAGCCGAGCGGTTCGAGCAACTTGCGCCGCATCCCGACGCGGACGCCGAGGACCGAAGCTGGCATCTGGAACGCGCGGTGACCCGCCTGGTCACCGCCGTCGTCAACAGTACCCACGCCGAGTCGTCCTGGTATGGGCTCTGCGATACGACGCTGACCTGGTTCCTCACCTCCACCGGCGTGGGCCTGGAAGAGGCGGATAAGGCGGTGGAAGCCGCTATCGGTGGCCGGTTCAAGAGCCACGTTGCGCCTGCCCCGACCCTGGTCGACACGGTTGGAGAGGACCTGGCGATTCGCCTGACCGGTCGCGGGTTCTATCGTGAGCGATGACGCGCCGGCAGCATGGTGCATGGTCGCAGCGTGGTGCAGGTCGGGGAGCAGGTCGACTGGTCCTCGGCCGCGGGCATAGGCCCAGCACCGGTGCACCCGGCCGTCGACGGGCTCGCTGCCTGATTCGACGGTCCGAACCGGACCGTCTTCGGCACCCGGATGGCGCCGCCCGGCTGCTCTCTGCCGTAGCGCTGCCCCGCGTCACGGCCTCAGCAACAGTGACGCTCAGCAACAACTGGCCGCGGTGGCGGAGGCGAAGAAAGCCGGCCCCGACACCATGTTGCAGCTTCCGTGGCTGGTCGTCGCATCGGGCGATGTCGTGTTCGGGCGCCTGATACCGACAACCACCCCTTGACGGCACAAGCTGTCCTAGGTGCCCGGCCCAGTAGGCCGGGCACCACCAACGTGACGGACAGGCGGCCGTCACGTCGGCGTGCCGCCGTGCCTCTCCTCCGTCCCCCGCCGCGAACGACACGGTCGGGAATGACCAGGGTCCACGGGCCGATGCCGAGCATCGATTCCCCTGCCGGCACAAGGACCGCGAGCAGCCTCACGAGCCACCGAACAGATTGCATCGCGTCCGCCGGACGACGCCCGCACGGACCATCCGTACCGCGTCATCTCGGATACGCCGCCCGAGCCCCCCAGACTCCCATTCGCGCAGAATCCTCTCGGGTGGGGCGGACTGGGCGCGGAAGATGCTGACGTGCCCGGCCCTCGCGCTGCGGCGGACTCCGCGGGTATCCAGGCTCTTCCGGCAACAAAATCGACGCGAAGTCGTGGACGAGGACGTCGGATGCGTACTGCGGCCGCGGGGAACATCGGTACAGCCGTGGCATTCAAGGCACGGCTTGGTGGCGTCTATGTGTCTCCTGATGCCCTCTCGGATGGTCGACTACGAGCCTGCCCTGGCCCTTCCTGTTCGGACTCCGCCGTTGATGGGAGGGCCGCGGCGGTGCAGTCGAGGACGCGGTGGAGGCCGCGCTTCTGGTGATCTTCGTGCCGCTGTCGCTCCGCGCCTACACGCGCAGAGGACGCTGACCACTCCAGGCATCTGCCCCTGGGAGCCGATCGCCACTCACCGCACCGGACCGGCGCCCAACGGCATAGGCCACCGCAATCGATGAGAGACCGCGCACTTCACACCGCGTCGGTCGAAGGAAACGCACCACCGGAATCGCGCTGACATCGACACCAACACCATGGAGACGCTATGAGCCTGTTCCGACTCGACGCCAGCATCCTTCCCTGCACGTCCGCCAGCGCCGAACTCGCCGACCTCGTCGAATCGGAGTGGACCGCAGTCCACCCGGACGTGCCGGTGGTACGCCGCCACCTGGGCACCGATCCACTGCCCGCCGACGCCTGGGCACACGCCCACACCGGCAACTTGACGCCCGAACCCGACCGCACTCCCGCCCAGCGCGACGCGCTCACCCTCGCTGGGTCGCTCACCGCGGAACTCGACTCCGCCGAGGCGGTGGTGCTGGCCGTGCCGCTGTACAACTTCGGCGTCTCCCAGCACTTCAAGACCTGGGTGGACCTGATCATCGCCGGGTCGCCCCTGGGTAGTCCGGTACTCAAGGACAAGCCGACCTTCCTGGCCACCGTGCGAGGCGGCGGCTACGCCCCCGGCACTCCGCGCGAGGGCTGGGACCACTCCACCCCCTACCTCAAGCGCATCCTCGCCGACGTGTGGCAGGCCGACCTCGTCGTCATCGAACGCGAGCTCACCCTTGCCGCCACCTCCCCCGGTATGGAACACCTCCAGGACCTCGCCGCCGATGTGCATACCAAAGCCCTGGCTGCGGCCCGCGACGCCGGCCGTGAAACCGCAGCCAAGTGACGCTGCCCGCTTCGGCGCACTGTGCATCCGCCGGGCCAACGACGGTTGATCGACTGTGCGGTCAGCTCGGGGCGCGGTTGCGGCTTTGCCGCCCGAGCCGAAGGTGTTTCACGGACGGTGAGCGCCGACGCCGAACCGGTCGGGCACGTCCGCCTTGGCTACGCCCGCGCCTCGACCGCCCGGCGGTGCCTCGACGCACAGCTCGGCTCCCTCGCCGAGGCCGGGGTGGCGCGGGTCTTCTCGGAGAAGATCTCCACCCGTGCCACGAAACGGCCCGAGCTGGAGGCCCGCCGTGAAGCTCGCCGGGAAGAGCCGCTCCTCCGGCGCCGCCGTGACCCTCGTCGTCCACGAGCACAAGCGGCTCGGCCGCCGGGTCGTCTGCAGGAGGGGCTTCCTGACGCGCCGCCGTCTGCACGGGCGTCCTCTCGAGCCCGGCCGCCGGCAGGGCCGCGCACTGACGGGAACCTTCTCCGTACCGAGGGGGCGGGCAGGGTCAGGGGTGAGCAACGCCCCCGCGTGCGCACCGGGCCGCTGCGCACGCGGGGGCTTGTTCACAGGCCCTAGTTCAGAGGAGCGACCAGGCCGAAAACGATCTCGCCAGCCGTCATGGCACATCACGGATCGTCAGATCCGGCACGGCTTCCGAGGCGCTCGGCGGGCTGGTGTGCGCTGCCGGGGCCGGGGCCCCGCTGCCGGTGTAGGAAGGGAGGTTGGCCACCAACTCGGTGAGGGCCGGGTCGCCGGCGTAGCGTCGCGTGTGCAGGTCGGCGATCTTCTGGACGATGTCCGGGTCGTCGCTGTCGGTGGTGTCGTAGGAGACGAAGGACTCCAGCAGCGGCAGACCGATTCGGTCGGTGCGGGCGTGGGAGGGCGCCATGAGGTACTCCCAGTAGCCGTCGAGATTCTCCAGGAGGAAGACGGCGCCGTACTCGAACTCGCCGCCGATGTCTCTGCCCACTACATAGCGTGTGACCGCGTCGATCGACTCGCCCTGGTTGCGCAGGCTGGCGAGGGCCGCCTCGCGCTGCTCGGCGGTGGCGGTCGCCTTGAAGGTGAAGCGGTTGTGGTGATAGATCATTTCTCTCCCCTGGCGGTCTGCGGGCGGCTTTCGATATGCGCGGTGGGGGCTGACCAGTAGCCGAGCAGTGCGGTCACCGCCTGGTCGGCCAGGCGCAGGGCGCGGTCGAAGCCGACGTCCTCGATCGACCCGATGCTCGCGAGGCCGTGCAGCGTGCCCCACAACAGGTCGCAGGCGTCCTCGACACTGGCAGGCCCGGCTGCGCTCTCGGCCGACCACGCACCGATGAGCTGCCTGGTGAAGGCGATCACGTCGGCGGCGGCGGCGCGGCGGGCGGCGGCATCGACGTCCGTGCCGGGCGCGCCCGACACGAGCTGGTACAGGCCGGGCCGCGACCGGGCGAACTCCAGGTAGGCGACCGCCGCCAGGTGCGGGCCCCGTGCGGCCGGTTCACCGGCCACCGCGGCCCGCATCCGCTGCGCCAGCTCGCCGTTGGCCCGCTCCAGCAGCGTGTGCAGCAGGGCCTCTTTGCCCGGGAAGTGCTGGTAGATCACCGGCGCGCTGTAGCCGATCTCGGCGGCGATCCGCCGGATGGTCACCGCCCGCCAGCCTTCGGCTTCGGCCATCCGGCCCGCGGCCTGAAGGATCTCGGCGAACGTCCGCCGGCGCACCTCTTCCCGCTTCCCCACCACAACCCCTAACGTCGTTAGTACTCCTAACGCCGTTAGTATTTTTGGTACTCCCTCACCTGTCAACCCCACACGGCCAGACTCGCTGGCGCCGATAGGCACTGCCCACGGCCGTCACCCCCGGGACTGCCAGCTGCCACGCAAACACCACCCAGGCCCAGCACACCTCGCAAACAACCCGCCACCCGCCACCCCCCACCGCACCTCACAGACCCGGGAACCGAACAGCCACTCCTCCGCACACGCCTGGAACGACGTTCAAAGCCTGCGACTCATCGCGCGCCCGTACCTCAATGCGCCGCCCCTTGGCCAGTACCCGGCTGCCTCCGGCCCGCCCGAAGGGCGTCGCGTCCCGCGCCGGTGTGAGACCAATATGGCCAGCGCCGCGGCCGGATCCTCACCGCACACGACTCCAACCGGCCTGTCGCCGACCGTGCACCGTGCGCAGCCGCAGCCCTGCAACCGTGCACCGTGCGCATGGCCTGCTGCCCGCGACCTTCCCTAGAGTCGGTTCCGCCCGGCCAGAGGGTTTCGGTCCACGAACCCGGTCGTCGATTCAACTGGCCGGCCGTTCCATGCCGTGACGTCCCGTAGACGCGCAGCGGCCGCCTTGCCCTGCACAGCCGATGAGCACAGCCGATTACAGGGGGAAACATAAGGAGACACAGGGCTTTCGCCGCCCTGGCCGCGATCGGTGCGGCTGCCGTGCTGGTGTTGCCTGCATCCGGGGCGCAGGCAGCGGCCTACCCGACGTGTAACGCCGACACGGCGGTGTTTGTGAGCAGCACACGTTTCGTCGTACAGCCGGTATACAGCAAGACGGGTTCCTCGACACGCGATTGCGTGATGGGGCGCGGCGCTCAGAGCAAGGCCGTCCGCCTTCTTCAGAAGACACTCAACACCTGCTACGGCCTCGACACCGGAGGGCAGGACGGCATCTACGGCGAGAAGACCGAATCCGCCGTGAGAACCGTGCAGGGCCGAGAAGGCGCTTCCGTCGACGGCGAATACGGCCCGGAAACCCGCAGGAAGATGGACTGGATCTACTACCGGCGCCCGGACGCAGCGCAGATGAGCTGCGCGGAGCCCGGCGTCTGACCTGTCTGGCTCAGAGCTGTCCCGCAGCCGCTGATCTCGGTGCCATGACCGTGCGTTGCGTGGCCCCGTACACCGGCACAGGAAGGAGGATGCCAGCCAGCGGGCGGGCGGTGACCGCCCCGTCCGCCGCACCCGCCCCCGCCCAACAGGCCGGTGCATCCGCCAAATGCTTCGGAAACCTCAGCAAGAGCAAGGCAGGCGTGGCGCGGCCGCTCTACAGGACCAGTGACTCGCTCGCCTTCGAGACGGCCTGGAAACGCACCAGCACCGTGGACATGCACCTCTACAAGTGTTGAGCGCGGTTCCTGGCCTTGCCGGTTGGCTCCGGCTCCCCCAGCCCTTGGGGGGCAACCGGCAAGGCCCGGCTGCACCCACCGGCCAGGTTCAGAAGTACAGAACAGGGCTCCTCCACGTCCCCCGGCGCCCCGGCAGACCCGGCGCCGAGCACGCTCGTGCAGACAACCCGATCGCTCAGCCCCTC
This sequence comes from Streptomyces sp. NPDC055189, assembly GCF_053606765.1. Lineage (NCBI taxonomy): Bacteria > Bacillati > Actinomycetota > Actinomycetes > Kitasatosporales > Streptomycetaceae > Streptomyces > Streptomyces sp. NPDC055189. The sequence continues at coordinate 13,614 of NZ_JBSGSG010000059.1, read as the reverse complement.
TTGGGGCTGGGGAGTAATCGGAAATCCGCGCGCTTCAGCAAAATCGCGCCACGGATGAGGACACGTCATAGCCGCGATCGTCGTCACCCGCACATGGCCGGCGCCAAAAGCATGACGCCGCCCACCGCTGCCCCTCCCCCAACCCGCACATCGCGCCCACCGTCTTCTGCGGCCGGAAGGCGGTGCAGGGAATGCGTGAGCGGACCGGTCGGCCCGCGCAGCAGCAGCGGGCGTCCCGGGCCGAGGCCGGCTGGAGCGTGCAAGCCATCAGGGCCCATCGCGGGGGTAGTGGGGTGGCATGAGTGGACTTCGGTGGACGGCGGGTGTGCTCGCGGCGATGTGCGTGTTCGGCGTGGCCGTATGGGCGCTGGCACGGTCGGTGTTCGACGCCGGTGACCCGGTGTGGTGGGGGTACTTGGCGGCGTGCATGCTGGGAGGCGGGCTGCTGGGGCTGCGGATGCGGCGGCGGGAGAGGCGGAGATCGCGATAGGCGGACGGGCACCGGCTGGTCTCCACGCGTTCCGCAGCCTGCATGTTGCGGCGCTTCGCGACCAAGGCAACCCGGCCACCGGGCAGGTGGAACAGCAAATCGGTCCGGATCCCGTCGTTCTGATAGCCCGTCAGGCTACCGGGCAGTGCGTCGAAGCTCTGCAGCGGATGCGCCGTGTTGCCCCCGGCGAAGAGCGCTTCACCGGCCGCCGTCAGCATGCCCAGCCCTGAGCTTTCGGCGACGATGCCGCGGATATGGCGCGAGCTCGCCGTGAACGCGCGGCGATCGAGCCGGAGTGGGCCGTCGGCCCCAGCGGCCCGGAGGTAGCTGACAAGGAGACAGTTGCGCAGACGATGCCGTCACTCACAGGCCCGGCTCTATGGTTTCCGGTCTGCCTCTTCGCGCTGTCCCCCATGGGCAGGTGCGTGGCGACGTCGCAGTCGCAGGAGCCGGCCCGGACCATTACGCATGACCGAAGGGGGCGGGGGTGTGGCCTTCCCAGATCTCGCGGGATGCCTGTTCAGGGTAGGGCAGAGTCTTCGACTCGGCGTCCAGGACGCGGGTGAGGTGCCCGGCGGGCCGGTGGGCGGGCCAGCCCGCGTCGCCGGTGGTGATGAAGCGAACCCATGCCTCCTGGAGTTCGCGGGAGAGCGCGACGGCCTCACGAGTCGGCTCCTGGCCGATGAGCTGGATGGCGACGGGGCTGTCGAGCGTGCCGAACGCCAGGGGCAGGTCGAGGCTGTGGCAGGCGCCCAGGATGCCGCCGAGGGCCGGGGCGGCCCAGCACAGTTCGAAGAGGTACGAAGTGCCGCCGGCCGCGGCGTTCGCCTCGGCCAGCTTCTGTGACGGCATGCGGAAGAGGGCGTCGGAGTACACCGTCTCCACCAGCTCCTCGGGGCCTGCCTGCGGGAACGCGGCACGGTAGGCCCGCGCGCCGTCCGGTTGCGGGGCGAGCAGTTCCAGGGCTGCGCGGGCGTCCTCCTCGGTGAAGGTGCCGTGCCGACCGCTCACGACGCTGAAGTAGCGGAATTCGTCCCGGGCGTGACCGACGAGCAGTTCGGTCCCGTTCGCGCGCCCGCCAGTCAGCGCGGGCCAGGGCGTTTCCGGGAGGACCTCGCCGTCGACGACGGGGCACAGCGCGGTGCCGGTCTCCGTGAGGCGTCCCCAGCTGTCCCGGTGCGCGTGGAGGCCGGCGTTGAAGGAGGTGAGCTCGGCGGCCAGGTGCCATGGGTCGATGTCGCGCAGGGCCTCGGCGGTGGGGGCTGCGGCGCCGAGCCGGTCCGCGAACGCGGCGGTGACCTGCCGGGCCAGCGCTGGGGTGCTGTGCAGCCCCGGCACCGAATGGGCGATGGCCCGCCGGAACAGGCCACGCGCGGACTTCATCGTCAGCAGCGCGGCGACCGAACCCGCCCCGGCGGACAGCCCGCCCACGGTGACCCGGCCGGGGTCGCCTCCGAAGGCGGCGATGTTGCGCTGCACCCACTCCAGCGCCGCGATCTGGTCGAGGAATCCGCGGTTGGGCGGCGCGTCGTCGAGGAACGCGAATCCCTCAGCGCCCACGCGGCAGTTGATGGTCACCACGACGACTCCCGCCCCGGCCAGCGCTGCCGGGTCGTACATCGGGTCGCTCGACGCCGCCGAGAGATAGCCGCCCACGGGGATCCACACCAGCACCGGCAGTCCCGCCGCGCCGGGATCCGGAGTGCCGACGTTGAGCGTCAGCCAGTCGGTGCCCTGCGGGGGCACGTCGATCGGCAGGGACAGCGGCACCACAGGGCCGAACTCGGCCGCCTGCCTCGTTCCCTCCCAGTGGTGCGGCGGCGCGGGCGCGGCGAAGCGGAGCGCTCCGACGGGGGGTTGAGCGTAGGGGATGCCGCGGAACACCGCGTGGCCCTGCCGCCGGCGCCCCTGCACCACGCCTTCCAAGGTCCGCACCTTCGGCCCTTCGGACATGACGATTCCCTCCCTCGAGTGGACCCCTGGATTATGGGTCAGGTGTATTATGTCGACTGTATTGGAATAGTGCCGGGGGTACGAGGGGGCCTGCGATGCCGAAACAGGTGGATCACCGCGGACGCCGCGAAGCGATCGCCCGCGCACTGTGGCGGGTGGTGGAGCAGCGTGGCGTCACACAGCTGACGATGCGCGTGGTGGCGCAGGAGGCGGGCATGTCACTCGGGCAGCTGCAACACTACTTCGCCTCCCGGACCGCCATGCTCTCCTTCGCCATGGATTTCGCCTCCGAGCAGACCTCGGTGCGCGTACACCAGGGACTCGAAAAGCTCGGTGCCCCTCCGCACCCCCGTGACGTGCTGCGACTGACGCTCGCGGAAATGCTCCCCCTGCATGCCGACGCCCGCGCGACCAGCCGGATGAGCGCCGCCTATGCCCTGGAGGCGCTGCACGACCAGACCGTGCACGAGCAGGCGCGCCGCGGTCTCACCCAAGGGCGGTCCCTCGTCGAGCAGTTGGTCCGCCAGGCGATCACCGACGGGCACATCGACCCCGGCCGCGACCCGGCGATTGAGACCAACCTTCTCCTCGCCCTCACCGGCCTCACCCCCCTGATCGAACTCGACGTGATCGCCCCCTCAGACGCGCTCGCCGCGATCGACGCGCATCTGGAAAGGCTGTTCAGCAGTACGTGACCCGCCCCACTCCCCCGCCGAGCCGCCCCGGGCAGAAGCACACCCCACCCCAAGCCCCCTCGGTGACGCCACCACTAACCGACATCACAAACCCGGCCAGCAGGCGACTTGACCAATATGCCGAAACGCCCCCGGCCCAGTCGCACAGCCATGCCAGGCTGCGCGTCCACGGAAGACCACAGGCGCGGCTTCCGGGACGGGCAGCGACGGTGCGGGGCTACCCCGGGCCCTCCCTCAGAACCCGACCGAGTGCCTCCCGGCCCGCAGGTCCCCACCTCGGCCTGCCACCGGGAAGACACCGCTCCCCGCTCTGCCCCATGACCATCAAGAAGGGGCTCTTCACAGCGGCCAGCCCCCGCGCCTGCCGGATCGCCGCCTCGCCTGCAAGCGGCCGCCACCCCCTGTCACCTCGGCAATGCTCCCGCTGTCTGGCGCACATGGCTGCATCCCTGGTCACCCACTCGCTCCGGACAGCAGCGACCGCTTGACTCGGAGCGCCATCCCCATCTCACGCGATGACGCGACCATGCCCTTGGTCCTGCGTATTCTCCCCTCGGCCCGAACGTGTTTCACTGCGGACATGACTGACGCAGCATCAGATAATGAAGCGGACTACATCGTCGTGGGCGCCGGCAGCGCAGGCTGCATCGTCGCGCGCAGGCTCGCGGACACCGGTGCGAGCGTCATTCTGGTGGAGGCGGGCGCGGATCGGCTCGATCGATCGCGTGTCATCCGGGTCCCCGGCATGATCTCGATCATGCACTCCGTACCCCAAGTGAAGAAGCGTTTCGATTGGGGCTACTACACGACTCCGCAGGAGCACGCGGGGGGCCGCCGGATTCCCGTTACCCGCGGCAAGCTGCTCGGCGGCTCCAGCGCCATCAACGGCATGCTCTTCGTGCGCGGCCACCGGCGCAACTATGACGACTGGGCCGCGGCCGGCTGCACCGGCTGGTCACACGACGAGATATTGCCCTCCTACAAGCGCATGGAGGACTGGGAGGACGGCGCGAGCGAACTGCGCGGCGCCGGGGGCCCGGTGGCGGTGACCCGCCAGAGCGGTCTCACCCCGGCATCCCACGCGCTGGTGGAAGCATTCGGCGACGCGCTGGATTCACCCCGCAACGACGACTACAACGGAGCCGAACAAGCAGGCGTCGGCGTCGTGCAGATGAGCGCCCGCGACGGTGTCCGCTACAGCGCCTCGCACGCCTATCTCGGTGACGATCGACCGGCCGGCCTGAAGATACGTCCGGCGGCCATGGTGACGCGCGTGGTGCTCGAAGCGGGCCGGTGCACGGGGGTGGAGATCGCCGACGGCCGCCGGCAGCGGCAGATACTGCGCGCCGGGCGCGAGGTCGTGCTGTCGGCCGGTGTGGTGGGCTCGGCGCAGATACTGCTGCTCTCCGGGATCGGTCCCGCCGAGCAACTGCGCGGCCTGGGGCTCGATGTGGCCGTCGATCTGCCGGTCGGGCGAAACCTCCACGACCACCTCTTCGTGCCGATGACCTTCCTCGCCCCCAGCGCACAACACCGCGGCACCGCACGCCACTTCTTCGCCGGGATGGTCTCGGAGTCGGTGCGCGGGGGCGGCTGGCTGGGCCGTACCGTTTTCGAGGCGATGGCCTTCGTACGGACTGCCGCAGCCGAAACTCCCGCCGATCAGCCCGATCTGCAGCTGCTCGCCCTCCCCTGGTCATATCCGAGCCCCAACCAGGACGCGCCCGTCCGTCACGCCGTCGACAAACGGGCGGCGCTGACGGTGATGCCGACGCTCATCTACCCCAAGAGCCGCGGTGAGCTGCGGCTGGCCTCCGCCGACCCCGCCGTCGCCCCACTGATCGACCCCGGCTTCCTCTCCGATCCCGACGACGCCCGTTTCCTCGTCGCCGGAATGAAACTCGTGCGGGAGGTCATGGCGCACAAGCGCCTCACCGAGGTCGTCACCGGCGAGCTTCATCCCGGCCCGGCGGCCGCCGACGAGAGTGACCTCGCACGCGAGCTGCCGCAGCGCATCCACTCCGTCTACCACCCGGTCGGCACCTGCAAAATGGGCGGATACGAGGATGAGGACGCCGTCGTCGATCCTGAACTGCGGGTGCGCGGCATCGAAGGCCTGCGCGTCGCCGATGCCGCCGTGATGCCCAGCATCACGGGCGGCAACACCAACGCTCCCGCCATGCTGATCGGCGAACGGTGCGCGGAGTTGATGAAACAACACGGCAAGTAGCAAGCCGGGCCAACCCCACGCGTGCGGGCAGCAGTTGGTGTGCCGGTTGACGTACGCCACCAGCTGACTCTGACGCACAAGATCCAAACCAAGCGGTCCACTTGGCCGCTCCGGGCGTCACGGCCGGCCGCAGATTGCCGAGGTGGGCGCACGCTGACAGACACGGTGCAACTGTTGCCGAACGTCGGCGAGGCGAGCTTCCGTGTCTCGTACCGCCATGCCCGTGACGCGGATGCTCGACGACCTGTTCAGCGGCCTCTGGGCGCGCGGGAGGGCTCAGCCCGAGGTCCCAGCAGCAGCCATGGCAGGTGTGTCATTTTCCTGGTCCATGATGCAGTGGGAAGTGAGCCGACTGGTCATCCTCAGCATTCACTCGCACGACGCCAAGGAGGCGCGATGGGAGAGGAATTCTGGCGGACGATCCGGATGGCGATGCAGCAGGACAACTGGACGGCCCGCCTCGTGGTGGTGCTCTGCGTCCCGCGACTGCGCCGCTCGCCGCCCGCCGCCCGCCGCCCGCCGCCTACACGATCAGCGCTGCGCGGTAACCGCCCTGGCGTCAGCAGGTGGCATGACGGCCGGCGCGACAGCCTCGCCCGGTGCCGGACCGGCCACTTCATCCCTGCTGGAGAGATCGCCCGCCGGTGCAGTGCTCAGCACGGGCGGCGCGTGTGCGGCGATGGGCTCGCATAGGTGACTGCAATCGGCGTAATCGACAAGGAGCCGCGCCCGTGCTCCTGTCGAGCCTTGCAGCCCCGGTGCCGTCTCGTAAGTGAAAGGTGTCCGGCTGGCGAGTGCGGCGATCCTTCAGGCCATAGAGGAGCGAGCAGAGAATGTGGGCACCTCTTCCCCACAGGCAGACGGACGGCACGGACATCCTCACCTCGGCGTACGACGTGGCATCGGCGGTCCGCGGCCAGGAAACCGCCCGTTCGGACAAGCACGCTCGGCGGACTTCACGCATTCACAGACGGTGTCAGGGCATACGGGCAGCTACGGCAACTCGACTGCAATAGAGCACAGATGGGTGTGATGTCATGTCCTTCCCCGAGCATCCCCAGACCTCCGGAAACTACGGGCAGACTCCCGAGCACTCCGGGATGCGGCCGGGCAACGGAATGGCGATCGCCGCTCTTGTTCTCGGTATTCTGGCGATCCTGCTCTTCTGGACTGTCATCGGTGGCGCACTGCTCGGCCTGCTGGCGGTGATCTTCGGCATCATCGGCGCGCGCAAGGCGCGTGGGGGCCGGGCGCCTCACGGGGTGATGTCGATCATCGGCGCGGTGCTCGGCGGGCTCGGCCTGATCGCGTCCGGCGTGATCATCGCGATCGGCGCGTCGATCCTCAATTCGGACGAGTACAAGAACTTCGACGACTGCATCAAGCACGCCGACACAAAGAGTGAACGTGACGCGTGCGCGAAGGACTTCGACCGCGAATTCAACGACTGACCCGCCCCGAGCCCCATGCCGTCGGCATCCGAACGTCTCCTATTCCGCGTCTACTTCATGCGCCGCAGGAAGATCAGTGACTTCAGGAGTGTCCTTTGGCCTCGCTTAAGAGTGAGCACTGGCCCCACCTATAAAGGGCGGGGAACCGTTCCAGAGGGTCTTGACCCCACCAGGACTTGGGGGAATCGCCGAGCTCCGCGACGTAGGCGCAGAACGCGCAATAGCACCGCTCTTCATCGAGCTGCTCGGTCGGTGCCGGTGCTGCGCACTGAACCAAGGGCTCACCTCCGGCTGCTGGCTCACTCCCCCGTCTCCGTCGTCCCGCCGGAAGTCGGACCGATCGTTTTGAGGGCAGCGTCGGTGGGCGGGCGGGTGGGCAACACTGCATCACTTGAGGGCGGTTGACCGTGCCTTATGCTCCTGAGCATGCGAGATGACGAGGGATTGGGTCGCATCACCCTGGCGCAGGTGGCCCAGGAGGCGGGGGTCTCCATTTCGACTGTTTCGAAGGTGCTCAACGGGCGGCGCGACGTGGCGACTCCGACCCGCGTGAAGGTGGAGCGCATCCTGGACGAGAGCGCCTACCGACGCACCACTCGGGCCGCTCGCGAGGCGCCGCTCATCGAGCTCGTCTTCCACGAGTTGGAGAGCGTGTGGGCACTGGAGCTCATCCGCGGGGTGGAGAAGGTGGCGAAGGCCAGCGGTGCCAGTGTGGTGCTCACCGAGAGTGGTACGCGGCATGCGCCGGGGCCCGAATGGATCGAGGGTGTGCTGCGGCGCAGGCCGCACGGTGTGGTCCTGGTCTTCTCGACTCTCCCCAGCGCGGCGAAGCAGCAATTGCGGTCGCGCTCCATCCCGTTCGTCGTCATCGACCCGGCCGGTGACCCCGACCCGGACGTGCCCTCGGTCGGGTCGGCGAACTGGAACGGCGGCCTGGCCGCCACGCGGCATCTGGTCCAGCTCGGCCACCGGCGCATCGGCATCATCACGGGCCCCGAGGACATGCTCTGCTCGCTGGCCCGGCTCGACGGGTACCGTTCGGCGCTCAGCATGGCCGGGCTGCCGGCCGACCCCGAACTCGTCCGGTTCGGCGACTTCCACGTCGAGGGCGGTCGTGAGCGGGCGGCCGAACTGCTCGATCTGGACAATCCGCCGACCGCGGTCTTCGCGGGCAGCGACCTTCAGGCCCTCGGCGTCCTGGAGGCGGCCCGGCTGCGGGACCTGCGTGTCCCGCACGATCTGTCCGTGGTCGGCTATGACGATGTGCCCCTGGCCCAGTGGTCGAGTCCCCCGCTCACGACGGTGCACCAGCCCCTGCGACAGATGGCCGAGGGGGCGGCGCAGATGCTGATGCGTCTTCGGTCGGAGGAGCCGGTGGCGACCAGGCTGGAGCTGGCGACGAGTCTGGTCGTGCGCGAGAGCACGGCGGAGTGCCGACAAGGCCGATGACGGCCTGTTCAGCCTGTTGCGGGCCGGTAGACGCACAGCGCGTCTCGCGACGCTCCGAAAAACTTTCGGAGAGATGGTCGAGGTGATTACCCGTCACCCTGGCTGGTTCTCGCCTCGGGGCGTCAGATCTGTTTCTGTGTGGCCCAGTTGACCCTGTGGCCAGGTGCGATGGTGCGCGGTGGAGGATGGTCGCGGAGCTAAAGTTTCGCTCGATACGCCGAAACAGTTGACAGTGTGTAGGCCCGCCATCAACCTATCGACGTCGACACACACCTCAATGGCTGTGCAGCCTCTCGCTGGCCCCACCAGGAGGAAGCATGAACCTGAGCGACCCGCCCCCCGTACCCCCGATGAGCCGCCGCGCTTTCATCGGCACGGCCGGCGCCCTGGCACTCGGCGCCTCCGCGCTGACGCTGCCGGGTACCGCGTACGCGGACACGACCATCACGACCAACCAGACCGGCACCAACAACGGTTACTACTACTCGTTCTGGACCGACGCCCCCGGGACGGTCTCGATGACCCTGTCCTCCGGCGGCAGGTACAGCACCTCATGGCGCAACACCGGCAACTTCGTGGCCGGCAAGGGCTGGGCCAACGGCTCCCGCAGGACCGTGAACTACTCGGGCTCCTTCTCCCCCTCCGGCAACGCCTATCTGACGCTCTACGGCTGGACGTCGAACCCGCTCGTCGAGTATTACATCGTCGACAACTGGGGCACCTACCGGCCCACCGGCACGTACAAGGGCACCGTCACCAGTGACGGCGGCACCTACGACATCTACCGGACGACGCGGTACAACGCCCCGTCCGTCGAGGGCACGCGCACCTTCGACCAGTATTGGAGCGTTCGGCAGTCGAAGCGCACGGGCGGAAGCATCACCAGCGGCAACCACTTCGACGCGTGGAGCCGAGCCGGGATGCCCCTGGGCAGCTTCAAGTACTACATGATCATGGCGACCGAGGGCTATCAGAGCAGCGGCAGCTCCAACATCACCGTGTACTAGACGAGTTGGCCGCCCTTTTTGATGATGGTTGCGGCGGTCGCGCCGCGAGCCGCCCATGGACCGGCAGCGCGCGACCGCCGCCATCTCCAGGTGTCGCAACAGATTCCCGAGCCGGAGGACCCACTGATGAGCATGCCCTCACCTCACTCGCTGCGTTCCCTGACGGCAGGGCTGGCCGTCGCCGCCATGGCCGGTGCATGCACCCTTGCCGTCGATGGCGCCGCCTCGGCGCAAGCCGCCGCCTGCACCGGCTACGTCGCCCTCACCTTCGACGACGGCCCGTCCGCCGGCACGTCGGCCCTGCTCGACGTGCTCAAGCAGAACGGGCTGCGCGCCACGATGTTCAACCAGGGGCAGTACGCCGCCGCCAACCCCTCCCTGGTCCGCGCGCAGGTCGCCGCCGGCATGTGGGTCGGCAACCACAGCTACACCCACCCTCACTTGACCCGGCTCAGCCAGTCACAGATCGACTCGGAGATCTCCCGCACCCAGCAGGCCATCGCCGACGGCGGAGGGGGCACGCCCCGCCTGTTCCGTCCGCCGTACGGCGAGACCAATGCGACGGTGCAGTCCGTCGCGGCCAAGTACGGCCTGACCCAGGTCATCTGGGACGTCGACTCACAGGACTGGAACGGCGCCAGTGCCGATGCGATCGTGCAGGCCGCCGCCCGGCTCACCAACGGCCAGATCATCCTCATGCACGACTGGCCCGCCAACACGCGCGCCGCGATCCCGCGCATCGCCCGGGGGCTGGCGGCTCGCGGCCTGTGCGCCGGCATGATCTCTGCGCAGACCGGCCGCGCAACGGCTCCGGCCTGACCGCCGCAAGCCCGGGGTCCTGCACGACGGCGCCTCCCCCTGCGGCACCTGGCGTGCCGCAGAGGGAGGCTCGCGAGAGGCCGGCTATCGGAGCCCGGCCGCTTCGGCGTCGGGGGGCGTCCGGCGCCGGCTCACTCGGCCTCGGGCCGCGCGTGGGCGGGGATGGCGGCGGGCCGCTCACCCGCACTCGTGACGGTGACGCTCCGCCCTGTGCCGGACGCGGTGAGCAGGCACTCCATGATCTCGAGTACGTGGTAGGCGAGTTGGCCGCTCGCGCGGTGCGGGGTGCCGGTGGCCAGGGAGCGGGCGAGATCCGCGATGCCGTAGCCGCGGCCGGCTCCCGCGTAACCGCCCTGGACGGGGACGTCCTCCCATTGTCCGGCCCCGGCCCTGAAGTGGCGCACCGGTCCGTCGAAGCCGTTGGGGTCGGGAACGGACAGGGAGCCGTCGGTGCCGTACACCTCGATGCGCGGCAGGACGCCGGCCCAGACGTCGAAGGACATCACCAGCGTGGTCAGCGCCCCGCACTCGTGCTCCAGGACGCCCGTGACGTGGGTGGCCACCTCCACCGGGAAGGCGGTACCGGCCCGCGGGCCGCTGGCGATGGTGCGCACCGGGCGCGAGGTGGATGCCATGCCGACCACTGTGCGTACCGGGCCAAGGAGCGTGACCAGGGCGGTGAGGTAGTACGGGCCCATGTCGAACAGGGGGCCGCCACCGGTCCGGTAGTAGAACTCCGGGGCGGGGTGCCAGAGTTCATGGCCCGGCGTGACCATGAAGGCGGTGGCGGCGACGGGCGTGCCGAGCTGCCCCGCGTCCAGGACCGCGCGGGCGGACTGCACCCCTGTGCCCAGGACCGTGTCCGGAGCACAGCCCACGCGCACGCCCGCGCGGTCGGCCGCGGCCAGCACCGCCCGGGCCTCGGTGGTGGTCGCGGCCAGCGGCTTCTCGCCGTAGACGTGCTTGCCCGCGGCGATCGCGGCACGGGCGACGTCGGCGTGCGCGGCGGGGACGGTCAGGTTGAGGACGAGGTCGACGTCCTCGGCCGCGTACAGCTCCTTCAGGCCGGTGGCGCGAGCGCCGGGGACCGTGGCCGCGACGGCGGCGGCGCGGGTCTCGTCCAGGTCGGCGACCGCGGTGACGGACAGGTTCGGCAGGGTCGCCAGCGTCCGCAGATACGCCCCGCTGATCTGTCCGGCGCCGACCACCCCGATGCGCAGGGGTGAGCGGGCCTTCACCGCGTCGCCCATGCCATGCCCTTCCTGATCATCGCGTCGGTCTGGGGCACCTCCAGGTCGGCGAGGCTGTGTCCGAGTGTGGTGACGAAGACCCGGCCCTCGCCCCAGCGGCGCGTCCAGGTCACCGGTACCTGTGTGCCCGCGAGATCGGGGTGGTCGGGGTCGTGGGCGTACAGGGAGGTTGCGAGCACGTCGATCGCCGGGTCGACGTGCAGGTAGTACTGCTCGGTGGTGACGGTGAAGGCGTCGATGCCGGCCAGCACGGGGTGATCCGCCTTGCCCGGCACGGGGACGACCTCGAAGGTGCTGAACTCCCGTGCGTGGTGCACAAATTGACCGCCGGTCATCAGGTGGTAGCGCGTCTGGGCGCGGAAGGCGTCGATGATGCCGCCGTGCCAGCCGGCCAGACCGGTGCCCGCGCGGACGGCCCGGCTCAGACCTTCCGCCTGGGGGTCGGTGATCTCGCCCATCGTCCAGCACTGCACCACGAGATCGGTCGCGGTGAGCAGGTCCGCGTCGAGGTAGCTGTCGAGGGTGTCGGAGACCGTCACCGCGTAGCCGTCCTCCTTCAGGGCGGTGACATGACGGTCCGAGGCGGCGACGGGGGCGTGCCCGTCCCAGCCGCCGCGGACCACCAGAGCCCGTTTGCAGGCCGTGGTGCGGGAAGGGGCCATGAGTCGTCCTCCGGGGGTGTCGAATGCGGCGGCGAGGAGGCGTGGCCGCGCAGGGCCGTGCGTCGCGCGCGCAGGGCAGAGGCCTTTGCACGGTCGGGGAAGGGTGCGCCGGGAACTTCCGGGAATCTTCCGGCAACATCGCCGCAACTTAAGGCCGCTCCTCACCTCTGTCAACGGGGCCGCCTGCCTCGCGCCGGCCACCGCCAGGGCGAACCGACCGGAACCGTCCCGGCGCGGGAGGTCCGCGCGCATTCGTACGACGGTCACGAAGGGGGCGCCGCCGTGTACGTGTGGGGCCAACTGGCCTGACTGGTCGGCGTTCTGGAGGCCGGTCACGCTGGGATCAAGGGCCTTGCGTTCGGCCGGTCGTACGGACGGGGGGCTTGACCGGCGCGTGGTCGACGGCATGTCCTACGGTTTCCGGAAGGCATCCGGAAGGCATCCGGAGATTTACGGATGACGAGTCGACGGAGGTGGGGAACGTGGCCGGGGAAGGCGCTCAGCGCAAGGCGACCACGCGGAGCCCGGACGGGCCGGCCAAGGTGACGATCGCCGGGATCGCGCGGGAGGCCGGGGTCTCGGTCCCGACCGTCTCGCGGGTCGTGAACGGACGTTCCGACGTGTCACCGGCCACCCGCGCCCGGGTGGAGGAGCTGTTGCGGCGGCACGGCTACCGGCGCCGGCCGCCCGCGCCCGGGGACCGTGCCGCCCTGCTCGATCTGGTCTTCAACGACCTGGACAGCCCGTGGGCCGTGGAGATCATCCGCGGCGTCGAGGAGGTCGCGCACGAGGCGGAGGTGGGCACGGTGGTCTCCGCCATCCATGACCGGGCGGGCGCGGCCCGGCAGTGGATGACCAATCTGCGGGCCCGCGCGTCCGACGGCGTGATCCTGGTGACGTCGGTCCTGGAGCCCGGGCTGCACGACGAGTTGCAGCGCCTGGGCGTGCCGCTGGTGGTGATCGACCCGGCAGGATCGCCCGCGACCGAGGCGCCGATGGTCGGCGCCACCAACTGGGCGGGCGGGATGGCGGCCACCGAGCACCTGCTGGGCCTCGGGCACCGGCGGATCGGGTTCATAGAGGGCCCGCCTAGGCTGCTGTGCTCGCGGGCCAGGCTGGATGGTTACCGGGCCGCGCTCGACGTGGCGGGTGCGCCGGTGGACGACGAGCTGATCGTGCCCGGTGACTTCTACCACGCGTCCGGATTCAGCGGCTGCCAGCGGCTGTTGGACCTCGCCGAGCCGCCTACCGCCGTTTTCGCCTCCAGCGACCAGATGGCCCTGGGCGCGATCGAGGCGCTGCGCCGGCGCGGCCTGCGGGTGCCCGAGGACATGAGCGTCGTCGGTTTCGACGATCTGCCGGAGGTGCGCTGGAGCGCGCCGCCGCTCACCACGGTGCGCCAACCCCTGTCCGACATGGGCAAGTTGGCGGCCCGCACCGTCCTCGACCTCGCGCGGTCCGTGGCACCCGCATCGCCGCGCATCGAGCTGGCGACGGAACTCGTGGTCAGGGCCAGTACGGCGGCCCCGCGCGAGCAGTAGTGCGGCAGGCACCCGGACGGGGGTGGGGAAGGGCCATTTTTGTTTAGGCGGTGTAACCCCCCCCAGG